>URKW01000016.1 GCA_900548615.1 uncultured Eubacteriales bacterium
TTTAGCCAAATAGGCGCAGGCAAAACCGTATGTTTTCTTATGCGGAGCCGGCCTTAGGAGAGCGTCTTTTTTGCGTGGCATGATGCCAATTATTCCTCAGTCTTTTCCTCGGCAGCGGTCTCTTCAACGGTCTCTTCGGCCTTGGGCGCTTCCACCTCGGCGGGAGCTTCTTCCTTCTTGGCCTTCTTGCCGCCGCGCTGCATGGCGGCAGCCTGCTCGTCCAGCGTACCGACCTGGCCGATGGCGGACTTCAGGAACTCGATACGGACGCGATCCTCGCTGGTCTCAATGACCACGGTACGATCGGTAATGGAAACAACACGGCCATACACGCCGCCAATGGTGGTCAGCCAGTCACCCTTCTTCAGAGAGCTGCGCATTTCCTCGGCCTGCTTTTTCCGCTTGTTCTCGGGACGGATCAGCAGGAAATAGAAGATCGCCAGCATGACAACGATCATCAGGATGGAGGACATACCACCGCCAGCCGTGGTGGAGGTACCGGATTCGGCATAGGCCGTTGTAATCAGATCAAACATAGGGGATACTCCTTTTCACAGATATCTTAGCTATTATACAAAAGACTTGTCCTTTTGGCAAGAGGTTTGGAAACAATTCCCGCAGTTTTTTACACTTTTTCTGCCAGCTTGCGGCTGTACTCGGCGCGGAAGGCATCAAATTCGTCTGTGTCCAGCGCTTGGCGGATGCGCGCTGTCAATTTGTTGTAAAAATACAGGTTGTGCATCACGGCCAGCCGCATGCCCAGCATCTCCTGCGCCGTAAACAGGTGGCGGAGATAGGCGCGGCTAAACTTCCGGCACACGGGACAATCGCACTGAGGATCGACAGGGCCGTCGTCCAGCTTGTACTGGGCATTTTTGATGTTCATGGTGCCCTGCCACGTGAACAGCTTACCGTGTCGGGCGTTGCGAGCCGGCATCACACAGTCGAAGAAATCCACGCCGCGGGCCACGCCCTCGATAATGTTGCTGGGGGTGCCCACGCCCATGAGGTAGCGAGGCTTGTCCGCCGGCATGTAAGGCTCCACCGCGTCGATGATCTCATACATCACCTCGGTAGGCTCACCCACCGCCAGACCGCCGATGGCGAAGCCGTCGCAATTGATCTTGGCGATCTGCTGCATATGCCAGATGCGCAGATCGGCGTAGGTGGCGCCCTGATTGATGCCGAACAGCATCTGCCGGGGATTCACCGTATCCGGCAGACTGTTGAGCCGGTCATGCTCCGCCTTGCACCGCTCCAGCCACCGCAGCGTCCGCTCACAGGAGGCTTTCGCGTAATCGTAGGGGGCGGGATTCTCCACGCACTCGTCAAAGGCCATGGCAATATCGCTGCCCAGATTGGACTGGATGCGCATGCTCTCCTCCGGCCCCATGAAAATGCGGTGGCCATCCAAATGAGAGGCGAAGGTCACGCCCTCCTCCTTGATTTTTCGCAGGCTGGCAAGGGAAAACACTTGAAAGCCACCGCTATCTGTCAGGATAGGGCCGTCCCAGCCCATGAACTTGTGAAGGCCTCCCAGTGCCTTGACGGTCTCGTCACCGGGCCGCAGATGCAGGTGATACGTGTTGCTCAGCTCTATCTGACAGCCCAGCTGATCCCGCAGGTCAAAGGCGTCGATGCCGCCCTTAATGGCAGCCTGTGTACCCACGTTCATGAATACCGGCGTCTGCACCACGCCGCCGTGGGCGCACTGGAACTGTCCACGACGTGCGCGGCCCTGTTTTTTGATGACTTTGAACATATGTTGCTCTCCTGTTTAATGAATGAACATGGCGTCGCCGAAGGAGAAGAACCGGTATCTTTCCCGCACGGCCTCCTCATAGGCCGCCAGAATGTGCTCCCTCCCTGCCAGCGCCGACACCAGCATGATGAGCGTGGATTCCGGCAGATGGAAGTTGGTGATCAGGGCGTCTGTCACCTTGAAGCGGTAGCCGGGATAGATGAAGATATTCGTCCATCCGGCGCTGGCCTGCATGGTGCCATCCTCCCCTACCCAGGATTCCACCGTGCGGCAGGAGGTGGTGCCCACGCAGATGACGCGCCCGCCATTGGCACGGGTACGGTTGATGAGGTCGGCTGTCTCCTGGGGGATGACGCAGTACTCGCTGTGCATCTCATGCTCGGTGATTTCGTCCTCCTTCACCGGACGGAAGGTGCCAAGGCCCACGTGCAGCGTCACATAGCCAATGCCAACGCCCATGGCCTGTACCTTTTCCAGCAGCTCCTTCGTGAAATGCAGGCCCGCCGTGGGTGCGGCGGCACTGCCCACCACCTTGGAGTACACCGTCTGGTAGCGCTCGCGATCCTGCAATTCCTCCTTGATATAAGGCGGCAGGGGCATTTTGCCCAGCCGATCCAGCACCTCAAGGAAGATGCCCTCATAGTCGAACCGCACCAGCCGGTTGCCGCCGGGCATTTCCTCCGTAACCTCGGCAGTCAGTTGGCCGTCGCCAAAGGAGAGTTTCGCGCCTTTACGCATTTTCTTGCCGGGCCGCACCAGACATTCCCACGTCTTGTCGCCCCGGTCGATCAGCAGCAGCACCTCGCACGCGCCGCCGCCCGGCAGACGCTGGCCCAGCAGCCGTGCCGGAAGCACGCGGGAATCATTGAGGATCAGGCAGTCGCCGGGATGCAGATACTCCGGCAGATCAAAAAAGTGCCGGTGCTCCCACGCGCCGGTCTCCTTGTCCAGCACCAGAAGCCGCGAGGCGTCACGCCGCTCGATGGGGGTTTGGGCGATCAGCTCCTGCGGCAGATCAAAATAGAAGTCATGTGTTTTCATATCTCTACTCGTTTCTCTATGAAATAAGGCGTTTTGCAATTTTATATCATACCATACTCCGTCCTTTTCTTCAACCATTTTCTCATGAGGGCAGCACATAGGGCGCGGCCTGAACCGCGCCCTATGCAGATGGCATTTTTTTTCCCTGTTCCCATTCCTTCAGGGGCTTCAGTTCCTCATACAGCCGCACATAGCTGCGGTGACGGCTCTCCGGTATTCGGCCATCCTTCACCGCCTGCAAAACGGCGCAGCCCTTTTCCTTCACATGCTGGCAGCCGGTAAACCGGCAGTCATCCAGATAGGGCAGGAACTCCGGAAATGTCTCCGGCAGATGCTGCTTCAGCTCCCACTCCAACGACTGGGCGTCAAAGGAGGAAAAGCCCGGCGTGTCGATCACATAGGTATCCTCGTCCAACGGAAACAGCTCCACATGCCGCGTTGTATGACGGCCACGGCCCAGTGCCTTGCTGACCTCGCCTACCGGCAGGTCAAAATGGGGTGCAAGCGCGTTCAGCAGGCTGGATTTTCCCACGCCGGAGTTGCCAGTCAGCACACTCAGCTTGCCGCGAAGCGCCTGATGCAGCGCAGCGATCCCATCGCCGGTAGCGGCGCTGGCGCGCAGCACCGGGATGGCGGAGGCACTGTAGATCTCGTACAGGTCGTCCGCCGGGTCAAGGTCGCACTTGTTCAGCACCACCAGCACCTGACAGCCTTTCAGCACGGCGATGGCGCTGATGCGGTCGATCAGGTAGGGATCCGTCACCGGAATGGCAGCCGAGGCAATGACCACCAGCTGATCCACGTTGGCGGCGGCGGGCCGCTGGAACTGACTGCGGCGCGGCTCGATGCGCTGCACCAGACCTTCTCCGCCGCCAAGCTCCTGCACCTCTACCCAGTCGCCTACGAGGGGGCTCATCCCCTCCTTGCGGAACTTACCACGGGCACGGCACTGCAATACCTCCGCCCCGGTGTTCACATAATAGAAGCCGCTCAGGGCTTTTTCAATCCTGCCCCGGCTCAAAAGCTGATCACCTGCGAGTCCGTCGCAACGCCGTTGATACGGGCGTATACCGTCACCGCCGTTCCCGGTTTTCCCTCGAAATCATAGGACACCACTGCGTCATCGCCGCTGAAGAACAGGGTATCCACCACCGTATCATCCATGATGAACTCCACGCGGATCGTATCCTCGCCGTGCAGCTCATCCGGAACGATAAACTGCACACGGATCGACTTGGTCTGATCGCTGGTGGAGCCGTACACTGTGAAGATGATCTCCGTGCCGCCCTGCACCGTGGTGGAGGGCGCAATGCTCTGCTCAATCACGTCTCCCTCTCTGGCGGTGGGATCATAGTAGCGGTATTCCGGCGCGCCAACCTTTAATCCCAGTTCCTCGGCCTGGGCCTTCGCCTGGGTGTAGGTCATGCCGACAAAGGAGATCACGGTAATGCTCTCCGGCCCCTTGCTGACGGTCAGCACAACGCTGTCGTTCTTTTTCAGGACAGTACCGCGGGCCGGGCTCGTCTCCATGATCTGACCGGCAGGGAACTCGTCGGAAAACGCTTCCTCACGTGTCACACGCAGGTTCAGGTCGTACTGCTGCAGTTTGACCTTCGCGTTCTGGTACACATTGCCCAGCAGGTCAGGCATGGTAATCTCCTCACGCTCTGCGCAGACATAGACCTGAATGACAAAGTTACTGCGGCGCTCCACGCCGTCGGCAGGATCCTGCTGCACGATCTGGCCGGGCTGGAAATGGTCGTCATTAAGGGTTCCCACAACCTCGATGGTAAAGATACCCTTAACATCCTCTCGCTCGTTGGCCTCCTCGACTGTGGAGCCCAACAGGTTGGGAACCTTATAGGCCTTCTCCTTTCCTCCGCCGCCGAAGCCAGTGAAGATCAGCACGAAGATCAGCACGATCACCGCGACGCCGCCGGCTAAAAGCGCGACAGTCTTTTTATTGCCCCGGACATAGTCCATGAGGGAAATGCCGTCGTCATCGTCGTCATATTCCTCGTCGGCCTGCCGTTTTCTGACTGCGTCGCCCACCTTCTGCACCGGGATCGGGCTGGTAGGCTGACTGTCCACATCCGTCGCCAGCTCGGTACGGATATAGTCCATATCCACCGTGGGATCCTTGCGGAACTTCTCCAGATCCACCAGCATGGCGTCGGCGCTCTGATAGCGCTTGGTAAGGTCGGCGTTCATGGCCTTCATGCAGATCAGCTCCAGCGCCTCCGGGATCTCGGGATTGATCTCACGAGGGCTGAGGGGAACGCTGCTCAAGTGCTGGATGGCCACGGACACAGCGCTGTTGCCCTCGAAGGGCAGACGGCCCGTCAGCATTTCATACAGCACCACGCCGGCGCTGTAGATATCACTGCGGGCGTCCAGTCGGTCGCCCTTGGCCTGTTCGGGAGAAATATAGTGGACGCTGCCCAGCGCTTCCTGCGCCAGAGTCTGATGGGCGTCTGCCAGACAGGCGATGCCGAAGTCAGCCACCTTGACGCTGCCGTCCCGCAGTACCATGATGTTCTGGGGCTTGATATCCCGGTGGATGATCCCCCGGCTGTGGGCGTGACTGAGACCCCGCATGATCTGGGTGATGAAATGCAGCGCTTCCCGCCAGTCCATGTGGCCGCGACGCTCCATATACTGCTTCAGCGTAATGCCGTCGATCAGCTCCATGACAATATAATCCGTCCCCTGAGAGCTGGAGACGTCGTAAATGGAGACGATATTGGCGTGGCTCAGCTGCGCGACCGCCAGCGATTCATCCCGGAAGCGGCGGCGGAACTCCGCGTTCTCCGCCAGCTCGCTTTTCAGTATTTTGATGGCCACAAGCCGGTTAAGGCGATGACACTTGGCCTTATAGACATTGGCCATACCGCCGGAGCCGATCAGTTCCAGAAGCTCGTAGCGGTTATCCAACATTTTTCCAATGTACTGATCCATTTGCGGTCATCTCCTTTCATAGATTTTGCAGCAGGACAACGGTCACGTTATCCGGTGCGCCCTGCTCCTTGGACTTGGCCAGCAGCCGATCCAGACAGCCGTCAAGATCCTGCTCGTGCATGACCTCGAACAGCATTTCCTGATCCGTCACCGTATTGACAAGACCGTCGCTGCACAGCAGCAGGAAATCCCCCTGCTGCCAGGGAACACGGAAGCTATCCGCCTCCACCTGAGCGTCAGGCCCCAATGCGCGGGTGATCAGGTTGCGGCTGGGGTGACGGCGGGCCTGCGCCGGTGTGATGTCGCCCCGTTCCACCATATTCTCCACCACGGAGTGATCCCGCGTGACCTGACGGATGCCGTCCTCGTTGATCAGATAGCTGCGGCTGTCGCCTACGTTGAACACCTCCGCCTCTGCGTCACGGCAGACGGCGCACACCAGCGTCGTTCCCATGCGGGACAGCGATTCATCCTCCGCCGCGCGGGTACGGATGTCAAGATTGGCCTGCGCGATGGCCTGCAGGACGACGGCCTTGATCTGCTGCCAGTCCATGCCGGGCTTCAACGCCGCTTCCAGCTCCTGCAAAAGCGTCTCGACAGCGATACTGCTGGCGGTATGGCCGCCATTGGTGCCACCCATACCGTCGCACACGACCGCAACGGTGCAGTCCGCCACCACGGCGGTGGCGTAGGAATCCTGATTCTCACACCGCACCAGACCTGTATCGGTGATGCCCCAGATCCTCATGCTCTCTTTTCCTCCTCCATGGCCTTGCGGCGCAGCTGGCCGCAGGACGCGTCAATATCGCCGCCCAGACTGCGCCGCACCGTGGCGGTAATGCCATGGGACTCCAGCCGCTTCTGGAAAGCGGCTGTGCGGCGGCTGGGCTTGAAGGGACTCTCCGTCACCTCATTCAGCGGGATCAGATTCACATGTCCCGGCATTCCCTTGATGTGCTGTGCGATCAGGTCGGCCTGCCAGTCGTGATCGTTCACGCCGTCGATCATGGCGTACTCAAAGCTGATGCGTCGGCCTGTCCTTTGGAAATACCGGTGGCAGGCGGCAAACAGCTGCTCCACGTCATAGGCGCGGTTCACCGGCATGATTCGGGAGCGCGTCTCGCTGTCCGGCGCGTGGAGGGACACCGACAGCGTCAGCTGCAAATTCAGCTCCGCCAGCGCGTCGATCTGGGGCACGATGCCACAGGTGGACAGACTGATATGCCGCATGCCGATGTTCAGCCCGTTGGGGCTGTTGACCAGCGCTAAGAACTTCAGCACGTTATCCTTGTTGTCCAGCGGCTCTCCGATCCCCATCAGCACAATGTTGGAGATGGTAAGGCCGCTGTCCAGCTGGGTAAACAGCACCTGATCCAATATCTCGGAGGGCGACAGGTCACGCACCTTTCCGGCGATGGTGCTGGCGCAGAAGGCGCAGCCCATCCGGCAGCCCACCTGAGAGGAGATGCACACAGTATTGCCGTGGTGATAGCGCATCAGCACCGTTTCGATACAGTTGCCGTCCCGCAGCCGCCACAGGTATTTCACCGTGCCGTCATGCTTTGACACCTGCTTGCGCTCCACAGTGGGAACGGTGATGTAGCAGCGCTCCGCCAGTTTTTGCCGCAGAGGCTTGCTGAGGTCGCTCATTTCCTTGAAGGATGTCACACCCCGATGGAGCCAGGTAAATACCTGCTTGCCCCGGAAGGATGGCTCTCCCATCTCCCGCAGCAGCTGTGTGATCTCCTGAAGATCCAGAGATTTGATATCTGTCATAGGCAGTTCCTTACTCTTGCTTTTCCAAACGGCAGATATAGAAGCCGTCCGTGCCCCATCGTTGGGGCCACAGGGTCAAATGTCCATCGCAGCCGCCGATAGGAGCAGGCAGCACAAAGGGCGACAGGTGGAATTCGGGATGCTCCTTCAAAAACCACGTGACCACCTCTTGATTCTCCTCCGGCAGCACCGTGCAGGTGGAATAAATCAGCGTGCCGCCGGGACGGACGTAGCTGGCGGCATTCTCCAGAATGGCCCGCTGCTCACGGGGCAGCTTGGCCAGCTCCTTAGGGTTCTTGTAGCGGATATCCGGCTTCTTGCGGATGATGCCAAGGCCGGAGCAGGGCACATCGGCCACCACCAGATCCGCCTGAACAATCCACGCCTCGTGGCGCTCCCGGCCGTCGGCCAGCGCCGTGCGGATGGACTTCAGCCCCAGACGGGCCGCGCCTTTTTCGATCAGCTTCAGCTTGTGGGGATGTACGTCACAGGAGAGGATATCTCCCCTGTCCCCCATGTCGATGGCCAGCGCGAAGGACTTTCCGCCCGGCGCGGCGCAGACGTCCAGTACCCGGTCGGTTTCCTGCGGCGCTGCCACCGTGGCGACCAGCCGGGCCGCCGCGTCCTGTACGGTAAACAGGCCCTGCCGGAAAGCGTTCAGGCTTTCCAGATCACCGGTGCCGCTGACCTCAAAGCAGCCAGCCATCCACGGATGGGGCATGACCGTCGCTCCGGTGACCCGCAGCTCCTTTTCCAGCGCCTCCGGTGTGGTTTTCATGGTGTTGGTCTGGATGGTGGTGGGAACGATGGCGTTGTTGCAGCGGAGATATTCCTCTGCCTCCTCCGCGCCCAGAATGTCGATGAGCCGCGTCCCCAGCCACTTGGGATGGCTGTACCGCAGCGACAGGTAATCCGCCGTGCTGCCGCGGGGCAGCTCCGGCATATCCAGCCAGTTGGTAACAAATTTCCGCAGCACCGCATTGACCATGCCTGCCGCCTTGGGGCGGCCATGACGCTTGGTCATCTCCACCGCCTCGTTAACGGCGGCGCGGTGGGGGATCTTATCCATAAACAGTATCTGATAGGCGCCGATCCGCAGAATATTCCGGATCAGCGGCTCCAGCCGCTCCGCCTTCTGGGTACACCACAGACTGATGTAGTAGTCCAGATACATGCGGTTCTGGATAACGCCATAGGCGATACGGCTGGCCAGCGCCGCGTCCCGGCTGTCCAGCCCGTTTTTGGCGATGGTGCGTTTTAGGCTGCCGTCCGACCAGGCATTGGCGGCGGAAACGCTCAGCAGCACCTCCAGCGCGGTGTCGCGGGCGTTGCTCTTTCGTTTTTCGTTCATAGGCAGACCGGGATCGGATGGCCTGCCAGATAGGCGGCGGCGGACATGCGCTTGCCGCCCTGTGCTTGCAGCTCCAAAATCCGCAGCAGCTTACCGTCGCCGCAGGCAACAGCAATGCCTTTCTTGTTGGCTTCCACGACTGCGCCGGGAGCGGCGGCGGTCTCCTCGCCCACTGCGGTACGGTAGACCTTCACGCTAGCACCGTTCAACTCCATTGTCGCGCAGGGCCAGGGAATCAACCCACGCACCTGATCGTGCAGCTGCTGGGCGGGCTTCGTAAAGTCCATGGGGCTCATGCTCTTATCCAGCATAGGGGCATAGGTGTGCTTGTCGTGCTCCTGCGGTGTACGGGTGGCCGTACCGGCCGTCAGGTCGTGCACCGTCTGCACCAGCGCGTCAGCACCCAGCAGAGCCAGACGAGCCGTCAGGGTCTGGGCATCCTCGTCTGGATCAATGGGAGTCTCTGCAACGCGGATGATATCGCCCGCGTCCAGCTCGGCGGCCATATACATGATGGTCACGCCGGTGACCTTTTCGCCGTTGAGAACCGCCCAGTTGATCGGGGCCGAGCCGCGGTATTTGGGCAGGATGGAGGAATGCACATTGATAGAGCCGTAGGGCGGCATGTTCAGAATATCCTCCGGCAGAATGCGGCCATAGGCAGCCACCACGATCAGCTCCGGGTGCAGCTCCTGCACCAGTGCCAACGCCGTGCCGTCCCGCAGCTTCAGCGGCTGATACACCGGCAGATTCTGTGACAAGGCATATTCCTTCACAGGTGAGAATGTCAGCTTGTGGCCGCGGTTTTTCGGCTTATCCGGCTGGGTAAAGACGCCGCAGATCTCGTGACCGGCCTCCACCAGTGCTTTTAGGGAGGCCACCGCAAATTCCGGCGTGCCCATAAATAAGATCCGCATTACTCTTCTTCCTCTACTTCCGCATCTTCGATCTCGTACTGGTCGGCGTGGTCAGCCAGCCACTGCTGCAGCTCCTCGCCCTCCATCAGGTGGTCGGTGTGCTCCACAAACAGGTGGCCGTCTAGATGCTCGATCTCGTGGCAGAAGCAGCGGGCGGTGATGCCCTCGTCCTCCACCTCGAACCACTGGCCGTCACGATCCTGCGCCTTGACCCGCACCACATAGGGGCGCGTCACTTCGCCGTATTTGCCGGGAACGCTGAGGCAGCCTTCCAGCGCCGTCTCCTCGCCCTCGGTGTAGACGATCTCCGGATTGATCAGCTCAATGATCTCGTCATCCTCGTTCAGTACGATGCAGACCCGGCGCAGAATGCCCACCTGCGGAGCGGCCAGACCCACGCCGCCGGCTTCCTCCAGCGTCTCCGCCATGTCGTCCAGCAGCGTGTGGAGCCGGTCGTTGAACTCTGTCACGGGGCGGCAAACCTTGGTGAGACATTCCTCACCCTGCAATGCGATCTTCCTTAGTGCCATACTTTATTACCTCTAATCCATCAAATTACAATCCGTGTATATCTGCATGCCGCGGTTTTCACCGCGCTTTGAAAACGCCTTCATAAATGCCGCCAGCAAGCCCCGCAGTACCTTGTCGTTCCGGCCGATCACCGTTACACGATAGCGGTATCGGTCGTTGACCTTTACCACCGGTGCGGGAGCAGGCCCCAGGATCATCAGACCCAGCGCGTCGTAGGGCGGCTGCTTTGCCGCCGCCAGAAGGCTGTCGCATATCTCCCGGATCGCGCGGCGGACGGCGGATTCCTCCGGCCCTGTGACCGTGACCATCATCTGGTCGGCAAAGGGCGGGTCGCGGCGCAGCTGCCGCAGGCGTATCTCGCTCTCGTAAAACCGGTCATAGTCCTGCGCGGCGGCGGCCTGTATCACGTCGTTGCCTGGCGTATAGGTCTGGATCACGGCACGTCCCTCTTTTCCGCCCCGTCCCGCGCGGCCCACCACCTGCGTCAGCAGACTGAAGGTCCGTTCGGAGGCGCGGTAGTGATCCACGTACAGAGAAAGATCCGCCGCCAATACGCCAACCAGTGTGACATTTTCAAAATCCAACCCCTTGGCCACCATCTGAGTGCCAATCAGAATAGGGATTTTCTTTTCGTCAAATTCCCGCAGCAGCGCTTCATGTCCCGCGCCGACCGTGTCCGCGTCCATCCGCAGGATAGGGGTATCCGGAAATAGCTCACGCAGCTCCTCCTCCACCCGCTGGGTGCCGAAGCCGATATGGCGCAGCTGCGTTCCGCAGTCCGGGCAAACCTCCGGTGCCTTTTCCGAATGACCGCAGTAGTGGCACATCAGCCGATCGTTGACGCTGTGATACGTCAGGTAGACGCTGCACCGGGGACATTGGGGCACAAAGCTGCAATTGGGGCACAGCAGCTGGCGGCTATTGCCCCGGCGGTTGAGAAAGAGGATGCTCTGCTCGCCACGCGCCAGATTTTCACGCAGCTCCTCGTACAACGGCTGGCTAATGGCGGTCATGTTTCCCTGCCGCAGCTCCTGCCGCATGTCCGCCATAATCACACGGGGCAGCTGCTGGCGGTTATACCGTTGGCGCAGCAGCGTCAGGTGATAGTCGCCGTTCCGGGCGTGCCACGCTGTTTCAACGGTAGGCGTGGCGGAGCCCAGCACCAGATGGCAGCCCTCCGCTCCGCAGCGGTAGCGGGCAATGTCTCTGGCGTGGTAGCAGGGAGCGCGCTCGGATTCATAAGAGCTTTCCTGCTCCTCGTCCATAACGATCAGCCCCAGATTTTCCAGCGGCGCGAACACGGCGCTGCGGGTGCCCAGCACGATACTGGCCTCCCCCTTCCGGATGCGCTTCCACTGGTCATAGCGCTCCGTGGCCCGAAGGCCGCTGTGCAACAGGGCTACCTTTTCCCCAAAATAAGCGGTGAAGCGGGCCATCATCTGAGGCGTCAGGGCAATTTCCGGCACAAGGATCATCACAGACTTTCCCTGTGCCAGCAGCTCCTGTGCCAAGCGGATATAGATCAGCGTCTTGCCGCTTCCGGTAACGCCCTGCAGCAGCGTTACGCCACCGGATCCTGCCATGACCCGCTGCAAGATTGCGTCATACGCCTGCTGCTGCTCCTCATTTAGTGTAATGGATTTTACCTTTACATGATAGCTTTTTTCAGTGATTCGATAGGTTTCCTGTGTGCGCAGCTCGATCACGCCGCGCTTTTCCAGCGCTGTGACGGTCTGTCGGGACGCACCGGTAAAATAGCTCAGCTCATGTACGGCGGTCTCGCCTTGCTGTAACAGGAACTGCACCGCATCGTACATACGGGGCGCGGATTTTTTCCGGGTCTGCGCCCACGCGGCGGCGTCCTCCGGCGGAATCGCCAGCCGAACCAGCTGCACCGTCTTGTCCTGCACATTGCGGCGGCCCACCGTCTGGTGGGAAACGACGCCCCGCTTTTCCAGACCGCGCAGGGTGGTGACAACCCCCTCGCCATAAGCCTCGCGCAGCACAGACAGTTCTTTCGGCCCGTCCAGAAGAAGCTGGCAGACCGCCGCCTCTTTCCCGGACAACTCCGGAAAGGCGGTACTGCCACGCAGGTGCCACAGTTCCTGATAACGATACCACACAGCGGCAGGCAAAACGGTGCGGATCGCGTCATAAAACGTGCAAAAATACCGCTGCCGCATCCAGAATGCCAGCTTGATCTCCCGCGGAGAGATCACCGGAGCGCCGTCCAGGTTCAGGCGCAGCGCCTTCAGCGGGCCATTCGGCAAACCCTCCTCCAACGAAAGGACGATCCCCTCGCTGGTGCGGTTTCCCCGGCCAAAGGGTACCAGCACCCGGCAGCCCACGCTGACGTCCATCCCGGCGGGAACCCCATAAGAATAGGGCTTGTCGATGGCATATGTCGCCGCTTCCACGGCGATCTTCGCGATCTGCATAAGCCCTGTTCTCCTCTCTTGTATGGGTTACTCCTGAATCGAGGAGTCGATGGTGCTGGCGTCAAACTTGCCGTCGGCCACCTCATCAATGGCGAGGGTGACGGGCTTTTCGTCCAGATGCTCGCCGGTCTCCTCGGCCTCGGCGGCGATCTGACGGGCGCGGCGGGCCACTACGTTGACCATCATGTAACGGTTGGGCACATAGGCCGTCAACTGATTCATAGCGGGATACAGCATAGACATAATAACATATCTCCTTCTGCCTTTTCGGCGATAAAATATATGGTTTGATGGGTCTCTTATGCTTCGCGCAACAGGTGGATGCGGTCTGTGGGGCGGCAGTGCTCAGCCAGCATAATGGCCCGCAGCTCCGCCACGGCGTTCTCCACGTTGTCATTTATCACAAAATAATCGTACTGGTCGGCAGCCTTCAGTTCCACCTTGGCCCGCAGCAATCGCTCCTGCACCTTTTCCGGAGAGTCGGTGTTCCGGGCGGTAAGGCGGCGCTCCAGCTCCTCCCACGAGGGCGGCGCGATGAAGATCCGCACCACCTCAGGCCGCAGCGTATGAACCTGTGCGGCGCCCTGGATCTCGATATCCAGGATGGCGTCTTTCCCCGCCGCCATGGCCTCGTCCACATATTTGCGGGGCGTGCCGTAGAAGTTGCCTACATACTCGGCATACTCCAGAAATTCACCGTCGGTGATCCACTGGTGGAACATCTCCGGCTCGATGAAATAGTAGTTCACCCCATGCTCCTCACCGGGACGGGGCGCACGGGTGGTGGCGGACACGGAAAAATACAGATCGTCACGCCCCTCAAACAATGCTTTCAGCACCGTGCTCTTTCCCACGCCGGACGGCCCGGAGATCACAAATGTTTTTCCCTTCTTATCCAAACTCATTCCTCTTCCTCCCTTATCTCTTCCGGCGTCATGCCAAGGCGCGGCGCCAGCTTTTCCGTACTCAAGGCCGACAGCACCACGTGGTCGCTGTCCATAATGAGCACCGACGCTGTTTTCCGGCCATAGGTGGCGTCGATCAGCATGCCCCGGTCACGGGACTCCTGCACCAGCCGTTTGACCGGGGCGCTGTCCGGGCTGACGATGGCGATCAGGCGCCGCAGCGACACCAGATTGCCGAACCCGATATTGACCAACTGCATCTCACTCAATGTTCTGCACCTGCTCGCGGATCTTCTCCACCTCAGCCTTCATGTTCACCACGTCCTGCGCAATGGTCAGGTCGTTGCACTTTGAGCCGATGGTATTGCACTCGCGGTTGACCTCCTGGATCAGGAAGTCCAGCTTCCGGCCAATGGGCTGGTCGCTCTCCAGCATGGTACGCAGCTGGGAGAGATGGCTGCGCAGACGGACAGTTTCCTCATCCACGGCGATCTTGTCGGCGAAGATGGCCGCTTCCGTCAAAATGCGGCTCTCGTCAATGGCGGTGGATTGCAGCACCTCCTGCATCCGGGCCAGCAGCTTTTCCCGATAGGCCGCCACGGTCTGGGGAGAGCGCTCCTCCACCTTACCCACCACCGCTTCGATGGTATCAGCACGGCCTGCGATATCCTCGCGCAGCTTGCCGCCCTCGACGGTGCGCATGGCGTTGTAGGCGGCCAGCGCCTCGTCCAGCACAGCGCAGATATCGGCGGCCACAGACTCCAGATCCTCCTCCGCCTTGGTGACAGTCAGCACATCGGGGAACTTCGCCAGCGTAACGGCGTTCAGGCCGTCCTCCAGCGAGAACATGTCCTTCAGCCGCGTCAGCGCCTCGTAGTAGCCGCGTGCCAGCGGCTCGTTGACCGCCACCACCGTCTCGTCAGCGGCGGCAGCGTCGATGGTGATGAACACATCCACCTTGCCGCGGGAGACGGCCTTCTGCACGCGGGCCTTCACGGCGTCCTCCGCGAAGATGTAGGTGCGGGGCACCTTCACCGTGCAGTCCAGATAGCGGTTGTTGACAGAACGCACCTCCACCGTGATATCGCGTCCATTCAGTGTCTGTCTGGCCCGGCCATAGCCGGTCATGCTTTTGACCACAATATTTCCTTCCTTTCAGGCGGCAGAGCCGCCGCGGTAAAATTTAACAGCAGTAGAGATACCCTCCGCCGGGGCAGCAGAACAGCGGCAGGCAGAACGGCAGGCATGGGTTCATCTGGCAATTCCCTGTTGAGGCCGAACCATAGCCATCCGGCCGGTAGGCTGTCTGGCGGCCCTCCGCCCTGTCCAGCGCCCGCTGATACTCACTATTATCCGGATCCATCTGCACCGCCGTCTGATAGTAGCGCCTCGCTTCATCCATCCAGCCCCGCTTCTGGCACAGCACGCCCTTCAGAAAGTTCCACTCGGCGTCGTGATTCTGCATGGCGTTCAGCAGCTCCTCCGCCAGATTCAGATCGTTCTGCAAAATGGCCATGCGCACCCGCTGATAAGGCCCGGCATAGGACTGATAGCCGCCATAGCCGCCGTAACCATAGCTTGCGCCGCCCGTGTAACCGGAGGATGTGCCGTGGCTGCCTGCGGAAGCGCCCCGCTTGCGCTGGGTCTGGATCTCCTCGTAAGCCTCGTTGATCTCCTTCATCCGCTCCTGGGCCAGATCGGCCAGCGGATTATCATGATAGTTATCCGGATGGTACTTCCGCGCCAGATTCCGGTAGGCTTTTTTTACTTCTTCATCGGTCGCCGTGCTGGGCACTCCCAACACCTGATAGGGATCACGCATAGCGGCGTCCCCCTTTCTTTCGTACAACTTTCTTCTTTTGGTGGAAGGTGCCGTCCAGAACGGCAGTTCCCACCGCGTAAAGCCCCTGATAGACGGTGCTTTCAATAATGGGATCGTATTGGCCGAAGTCCCACAGCTCAAACGCCGCCGCCATGGCCCGTATGGAGCTGTCCAACGTCTGAGCCAACTCCTGCCGCGCCGTGTCTGTCAGGGTATCGCCGGGCAGCTGGTAGCGCATCGGCAGCGGATTATAGCTGCCGGCGGCAGCATCCTTTTTCAAATCGTCCGACGCGTCGATCAGGTAGATCCAGCGGCCCAGATGATAGAGCATCTGCGCCAGCACACGGCGCTTGACAGGCTCCTCCACCTCGTCAGCCGCACCGGAAAGCAGTTGGGCAAAGGTATCCGCCGCCGCGTCAATGGAGGGGCATTTCTCCTTCTCCAGCTGGGACAGTGCCTTCAAGTGGCGCTGCGTCCCCTCGTCAAAGGCAGGCCGCAGCAGCCGTGCTTTTCGATAAGCCCGCCGCAGCATCCACGACGCCGCGCGGTATTTCAGGCCGCTCCAGAAGCCATGGTCGGCAATCCCGTCCTGTATCTGCCACCATGTCAGGATCACGCTCATATCCGCCGCCAGCGCGAACGCCTCGCCGCCGCAGGTGCATGTCCGACCCTTGAGGGGGTGCATGACGCACCCCTTGCGGCACTGCTCATCCTGCCCCTCTGACAGCAGCATCGCCAGAAAGGTCAGGTCGTAGTTGAGGATCATGCGGCCCGGCAGGCCGTAGCGCTTGCCCAGCGTGTGGCACAGGCCGCAATACGCCGCCCGAAAGCACGCCTCTTGTTCCTCCGTCAGCCGATCCGCCGCCGGACGTACATAACCAAACATCAGAACAGACGCATGATCTGATAGGTCAGCAGTTCCTTTTTCCGGGCGTGGCGATCATAGAGCACGCAGGGAATAAAGCTCACCACAAAGGTGGCAACGGCGATGGCGTACCGCATGCCCTCGGCCAGTCCCTCGGACAGAAAGTAGCCCAGCAGGAACAGCACCACCGGCAGCACATAGACCAGCGCCACCACACCGAAGATTTTTTTGGTGCTGCTTTCCACCACCACTTTATCGCCGGGCTGTGCGCCGATATCGTTTCTGGCTCTGGCCTTGATGGCCGCGCCGGTCATGCCGCAGCCGGCACACTCCTCGCAATCGTGGCCGCAGGCGGACTTGCGGGGCACGGAGACCTCCGCGTAACCGCCGCCCAAATCCTTTTCAACTGTAGCAATTTGTGTCATGTCAAATTACCTCTTACCGCATATTTCACGTGGCGTGATTGGCCGCATTCGCCGCGCCAGTATCCGGCGGTGTCTCCCGCTTTGTCACATGGACGGTCACCTGATAGGCGCCGCGCACCGTAACGCCGGAGTCCTCTGTCGCCGTGACCACTGCTGTCAGCAGATAATCGCCCTCCTCGGTGATCTCGCTGACGTCCACGCGAACCCGTATCTGGTCGGGCGTAATGTTGGCGATCTCGTTTTCATCGCCCCAGACCGTCACCTCCAGCGGCTCGTTGACCGTGGCCTTCAGGCCGTCCGCTACACCCTCGCAGGTGATATTCGCGTTGTCCACGGTGACAGTCCCCTCGGTAGTGCCGTTGATGGCCACCGTTACCACAGCCTCGGTCGTGCCGTCCGTGGTGGTAACGCCGGCCGGCAGCTTGATGGTATAGGTAAAGGGGCCGTTCAGGCCGGGCACCAGATCCTCCACGTAGATCTTATCCAGCGTCAGCACATTCAGGCTCTCCAGCGTGCTGCCCTCGCCCACCAGCGTTACGCTCTTGGGCTGGATATCCAGATTGACAGATTCCATCAGCTCCGTTCCCACCAAATCAATGCTCAGCGGCACGGTCTTGGTGGTACGGACAGGCACCGTTACCTGAATCAGCTTTGTGGACGAACGGATATTATCATTATACACAGGTACGTCATTATAATCATACAGCGTGTACTCCAGCGTTTCGATCAGCGTACTGGTCGCGCCGTTCAGATTCACCGTTACCTTGGCGTAGCTGATATTCAGCATATCCTCCCGCTCGGCCCGCAGCGTCAGGGTCTGCGGATCAATGGAAACGTCGCCGGTGAAGTAGCCGTCCGCCACCTGACCCTTGATCTCCGTCTTGACGGGAACCTCCTTCTCGTAAAGCTGGCCCACCGTCACGGTAATATTGTACAGGCTCCGCCACTCGACGGATACCTTGCTGCTGGGGAAATCATCCGGGTAGAAGATATCGTATTTCAGCGTCTGTACACCGGCGGAGGTAATGTTCGCGGTGTTGGCCACAACGCGGATCTGGGAGGTATCCAGCCACATCACGTCCTTGCGGGCACCCTTCAGCCGAAGATCCACGGTGGTATCATAGCCGGACAGCAGCATCAGGCCGTTCTCTGCCAGAATCGTATCCTCATTGGTAAATTCCACGGGGATATCATGCACCTCTACCGTAGAGTCCGGAGAAACGTAGACCTCCATATAGATCCACAGCGCCAACGTGATGAGCACCGCCACGATGATCTGAGCGGATTTGCGGTTTTTCTTATTCTTCTTCTCCATCATCGTCCGCCTCCTTTCCCAGCTTCTTCAGAAACGCCAAGACCGGGACACGCTGTGGCTTGTCCGCTTCTTCCTCAGGCGGCATCAGCTCGTTGCGCAGCAGCTTGCCGAGTGTTTCCGGCATCAGGTGCCGCTTGAGCATACCGCCGATGGCTACGGAGATAGAGCCCGTTTCCTCGGAAACGATGACCACCACAGCATCGGAATTCTCGCTCATGCCGATACCGGCACGGTGGCGCATACCGAGGTCGCGGCTCAGGTTCACATTCTTGGACAGCGGCAGCATACAGCCGCCGCCCACGATCCGTCCATGCCGGACGATCACCGCGCCGTCGTGCATGGGAGCCTTGACGAAGAAGATGTTCTTCAGCAGCTCGCACACCACCTCGCAGTCCAGCTCCGTTCCGGTGCGGACGATATCGTCCAGATTGATGTTCCGCTCGAACACCATCAGCACACCGGTTCTGGTGCGGCTCATTTCGCTGCAGGCCATCACCGTCTGGTCGATGGCCTTTTCCACCTCGGTGATCTCCTCCTCCGAGCGGAACACCCGCATCAGCCGCAGGTTCTTGCTGCCCAGCCGCTCCAGTATCTGGCGGATCTCCGGCTGGAACAGAATGATCAGCGCCAGAATGCCCCAGTCCACCACGTGGCTGAGAATATATTTGACAGCCCGCAGATCCAGCGCCGTCGACAGGCCCAGCGCCAGTAGGAAGATCGCCACACCCTTCAGAATATTTTCCGCTCTCGTACTCTTGACCAGCGACAGCAGCTTATATACCAGGAAAATAATGATGGCGATATCCACGAAGTCCGTGACCTTCAGGAGCGTTAAGTATCTCCCAATATCTTCCATCAATGCCAGTACCTTATCCATAGCTTGCTCCATCCCCTTCCGGGCGCAATTTTGCTTATACCGATAGATACTAATATTATATAAAAGATATTGGGAAAATGCAACAAAAATTCTGTGTCCAGAGTGTTACATTTTACGAAGGGTATTCTGCAATATCTGTGCGAACTGCACCACCTGCGCCGATGTGTTGAAGGCCGACGGGCTGAACCGCACCGTTCCGGTTTTCAACGTTCCCACTGTGCGGTGGGCCAGCGGCGCGCAATGCAAACCTGCCCGCAGCGCCACGCCCTGCCGCGCCATGGCTTCGCCCAGCTCCTCGCAGTCCATTCCCTCCACCACAAAGGACAGCACGCCGGTCTGATGGCGGAAGCCCTCGCACCAGAACAGGCGGATCCCCTCCGTATACCGCAGCAGCTCCACCGCCTGTGCCGTCAGGCGGCGCTCGTGGGCGGCGATGGTCTCCACGCCGGTACGCTGCACATACCGGATACCCTCCAGCAGCCCCGCGATGCCGGGCATGTTGTGGGTGCCGCTCTCCAGCCGATCCGGCAGCATATCCGGCATGGTCTGCAATTTGGAAAGACTCCCCGTGCCGCCGTGCAGCAGCGGCGTCACCGGATGATTGCACAGCAGAAGCCCCGTTCCCTGTGGGCCATACAGGCCCTTGTGGCCGGGCATGGCGATGAACGCCGCGTGCAGTTCGTCCATCCGCACCGGCAGGATCCCGGCGGATTGGGACGCGTCCAGCACAAAGGGCACGCCCGCTTCGGCGCACAGGGCGGCCATCTCCCCCACCGGCTGCACGCAGCCGAACACATTGGACACATGGTTGCAGATTACCACGTCCACGCCCTGTGCAAGCGCTGTTTTCAGCTCTTCTATCATTCTTTCCGGCTGAAAAGGCAGCGTGTTCAGGACGGTCAATGTTACGTTAGGGATGGCGTGGAGCGGCCGGGTCACGGCGTTGTGCTCGTAGCCGGAGATCACCACGCGGCTGCCCGGCTGCACCAGTGTGTGAATGGCGATATTCAATCCGTGGGTGGCGTTGCTGGTAAAGACCACATTGGATTCGTCCTCCACGCCGAACAGCTTCGCCGCAGCCGCCCGGCAGGCATAGTCCGTTTCCTCCGCCAGCTGGGTAGCCTGATGGCTGCCCCGCCCCGGCGAGGACATGGTATTGACCGCACGCGCCATGGCGCAGCGGACCGCACGCGGCTTTTCCAGCGTAGTGGCTCCGGAATCGAAATAGATCATACCGCCACCTCGCTGTACCCTGCACCGCTGTGCCGGAGGACGCGCTCCGGCATCAGGTGCGCCTGCTGCAAGCGCTGCTGCGCCACATCATAGTCCGCATCATCCACACGCACCGCATAGGTGCAGCCCTGCCGAGCAAACTCCACCGGCACACGCTGGACGCTGGCGTGGATGCCGCCGCTGTTCAGCACACGGGCCGCTCGCTGGGCCTGCGTGGCAGACCGCACCGCAAAAAGATAATGATCCATGGTACACCTCCTCCACTCCAATGTATGAAAAAAAGACGGGCGAGGTCACTGCGACCTCGCCCTGAACGGTATATTTACAGTTTTTCCACCAGCGCCACAGCATGAGCGGCCATCCCCTCGCCCGTTCCGGTAAAGCCCAGATGCTCCTCAGTGGTGGCTTTCACGCTGATCTGCGAGACATCCACCCCCAGTGCGGCGGCGATATTCTGCCGCATGGCATCCCGGTAGGGAGAGACCTTGGGAGCCTGCGCGATCAGCGTGGCGTCGATATTCACCACAGTGTAGCCCTCCTGCCGGAGATACTCTCCTACCCGTTTCAGCAGCAGCATACTGGAAATGTTGTGAAACGCCGCGTCGTTATCCGGGAACAGCTTGCCGATATCCCCGGCGGCGATCGCGCCCAGCAGCGCATCCATAACGGCGTGCGTCAGCACGTCGGCATCGGAATGGCCGTCCAGCCCACGCTCCCACGGGATGGTCACGCCGCCTAAGATCAAAGCGCGTCCCTCAACCAGACGGTGTACGTCATACCCGTGGCCGATCCGCAGCGCCGTCATCGACCGTCCTCCCGCTGCCGCAGCAGCGCTTCCACGATTATCAGATCCACAGGCGTGGTGATCTTGATATTCTCCGCGTCGCCCTCCGCCAGCCAGACGCGCTTGCCCAGCCGTTCCACCGCGGCGCAGTCGTCCGTGACCGGTTCGCCGGAGGCCAGCGCCGCCTGTAGGGCGGCTTTGAGGATGTTGGCCTGAAATACCTGCGGCGTCTGCACCGCGTACAGGGTGGAGCGATCCGGCGTGGACGCCACCCAGCGGTCATCGTCCGCCACCTTGACCGTATCTGTCACAGGCGTGGACGGCGCTGCCGCCTGTGTCTGCCAGCCCGCCCGGATCATCTCGTCGATCATCTCCGACCGCACCAGAGGACGGGCGCCGTCATGAATGGCGATCAGCTCCGCCCTGGGGTCGCATTCCAGCGCCGCCGCCAGCACCGATTCGGTACGGCTGGCGCCGCCCTTGACCACCTTGACCTTTTTGTGCAGCGCAGCGGCGGCACACAAGTCCGCCACCGCCTCCATTCTTTCCTCCTGCGCGGCAACGACGATCTCGCTGACCAGCTCGGCCCTGTCGATGGCGCGGAGCGTGCGCGTCAGCACCGGCACACCCGCCAGCGGAGCAAACAGCTTGTCCTGTCCGCCCATGCGGCAGCTGCTTCCGGCAGCCGCCACGATCATGCTGCACGGCGGGACGGATTTGCCTTGCCATTTCTGCACTGTATTCCAAATGCCCATATCGTTGTTCTCCTTACTCGGCCAGTACGCTGCGGCTCAGCAGCTGCTCCGCGCCGTCATAGGAAATATCCTCCACCAGCATCATTTCGCTCAGCAGGATCTGCTTGGCGCTGCGCAGCATCTTGCGCTCTACCGTGGACAGGCCGCGGCTGGCGTCGCGGTGCATCAGCCCTTTGACCACACGGGCCACCTCCCGCACCTCGCCGCTTTTGATACGGCCCATATTCTCCCGGTAGCGGTGGTTCCAGTTTTCCGTCATATCCTCCTCGATCTCGCGCAGCGAGGCCAACGTCTCGGCCAGCTGCTGGCGGCTGATGAGACGGCGCAGCCCTACCGCGCCGCTGTTGGCCACCGGGATCTTCAGCGTCAGGCCGCTGAGGGGCGCGGAAAATACATAGTACCGCTCCAACTTGCCGCTCATGCGTTCTTCTGTGATCTCCGAGATCACGCCTGCTCCATGCATGGGATGTACGACCTTTTCTCCAACGGTATACATAACCGGAACCTCCTTTTTTCAAACTGCAGTGATCAACCTTCTTACTCTGTTAATGGCTATAGTATAGCCGATTTTTCTCCATCTTGCAAGAAAAGAAACACATTTTCCGGTTTGAGATTGTAGCCTTGCAGAGTTCGCGTCCGCAGGCAGACGCCAAAAGGCGCCGTTCTTGCGAACGACGCCTTTTGACCTTGTATTACTCTCCCTGTTGGAAGTGTTGTCGAAGTCAGCGCTTGTTGCTGTGATACCAGATCTTCTGCTTCTGGGCAGCCTGGATCAGCTCCTCGCGGAAATCAGGGTGAGCGATGGAAATCAGCGCCTCGGCCCGCTCCCAGCTGGACAGGCCCTTCAGGTTGACGCAGCCATACTCCGTGACCACATACATGGTGTTGACGCGGGTATCGGTGACGATGCTGCCCTCTGCCAGCGTGGGACGAATGCGGGAAGCCAGCGTGCCGTCCTTCTTCTTGAAGGTGGAGGACAGGCAGATAAAGCTCCTGCCGCCGTTGGACAGGTATGCGCCCAGCACGAAGTCCTGCTGGCCGCCGGCGCCGGAAATGTGGCGGATGCCGGAGGTCTCGCTGCTGACCTGACCGTACAGGTCGATATCCACCGCGTTGTTAATGGACATGAAGTTATCGATGGAAGCGATGGTGCGGATATCGTTGACATAGCTGACGGGAGCGGCCATGCACATGCGGTTGTCATCCAGGAAGTCATAGACCCGCTGGCTGCCGGCAGCGAAGGAATAGGTCTGGCGGCCATGGTCGATGCTCTTGTTGGCGCCGCTGATCTTGCCGCACAGGGACAGATCTACGAAGGCCTCCACGTACATCTCGGTATGGACGCTCATGTCCTTCAGATCAGACTCGCACAGCAGCATACCCACAGCGTTAGGCATACCGCCGATACCCAGCTGCAGGCAGGCGCCGTTGGGAATGCGCTCCACCACCTGCTTGGCCACGGCCTTGTCGATCTCCGTGGGAGGTGCGGACAGCATCTGACCCATGGGGTCGTTGCGGCCTTCCACGATCATATCCACGTCGGTGATATGTACGCTCTCGCCAAAGCCGCCCAGACAGCGGGGCATGTTCTGGTTGACCTCCACGATCAGGATCTTGGCCGTGTCGCAGATGGCCTTCATGTGGGAAGCGGAAACGCCGAAGTTGAAGTAGCCGTGCTTATCCATGGGGCCAACCTGGATCAGGGCAACATCCGGCGGATTGATATGGTCATAATAGTAACGGGGCAGCTCGGAATAGCGCATAGGCTCATAGAAGCAGGCCCCGGTATCGATGTGCTTACGCTCAAAGCCACCGGTGTGGTGGGAATTGTAGATGATATGCTTGGCAGGCTCCTCGATATCGAAGATCGCGGGCTTCCACAGGGCGATACCGCCACGAACCTTCACGTCCTCCAGCTCGGGAGCGCGGCGAGCCAGCGCTTCGTCCAGAACATGGGGGTGGGTGTTGCAGAAGCCATAATCCACCCAGTCGCCGGATTTGATCACTTTTACGGCTTCCTCTGCCGTGGTCAGCTTGGATTGATACATACCCAGAAATTCTTCGTATGCCATTTTTGATATGCCTCCTGTTTTCTTTCTTCTTTGTCTATCCCTATTTTTTCCTCTGAATAATACTTTACTACTTCGTTAAAAAAATATCAACCCGTTTCGTTAAAAAAATATCAATTTCGGCGGCTTGCCCAAATTTGGATTGTCAAATCTGTAACAAATGGCGAATTTTTATTGCGAATAGCGTTTGCTTGGAAATAATTTCCTGTCACGCAACCGCTTTTTGTCAGGAAACCAAAAACAGGTTCAAAAAAAGCCTCTGCGCAAAGCTGCGCAGAGGCTTTTTTCATATGTAAGCGTCAAAACTAACCGCGCATAAAAGGCCGCCATCTCAGCTGCTGCTCATCGAGATGGCGGTCAATTATTTTTGAGGCATATAGCATTCTTCCGGGGCATTTGCAGGAAGCAGCTTTTCAGGCCACGCTTCATCTATTTCGCTCAGCCTCGGCGCATTTCGCAGAACCCAAAGCAGATAGCGGTACGGATCAAGGTCATTCTCCTTCGCCGTTTCCATCAGGCTGTAGATCATGCTGCTAGCCTGTGCGCCGCCCGGCGTATTGGCAAACAGCCAGTTCTTTCTGCCCATCACAAAGGGCTTAATGCTGC
>URKW01000017.1 GCA_900548615.1 uncultured Eubacteriales bacterium
CAATCGCGTCAGGACGTGCGTTTTTTAGTATGTCATAGGTAAAAGGTAAAAGAACCGCTCAGAACTCCGCCTTAAAGGCGGCGGGCAGGGTCACACCCTCCGGCAGAACGCCCATCACGACGTAGTTGCCGTTCACGGTCACGGCGGAGTTGTTCTTCCACGCGGGCGCGTTTTCCGGATAGGCGGTGTCGTTGGCGGCGTTGTCCACCCGCTGCTGCAAGATGCCCCGGACGGTCTCCGCGTCGGCGCCGTTGGTCACCTCCACCATCACCAGCTCACAGCCGAAGCCCACCACCGGCGGCCAATACACCACCAGCTGCTTCGTCTCCACAGCGGTCAGGCCGGGGTACTGGGCCTCGATGCTGTCGGTATCCTCCTCCGGCATCAGCACAATATCCTCATTGCCGATGGAAGCAATGGCATCCTCCGCCGCTTTCTTCAGGTCGACGGACTGGACAGGCTGATCCTGCTGGCCGCCGTTTTGCTGGGGCGTATTGCCGCCGCAGGCGACCAGTGCCAGCACCGTCATCACCGCCAGTAATACGCAAAGCAATTTTTTCATGTTCCATCCTTCCTTTCTTTCGCATAGGCGCTTCCCTCAAGCGCCAGCGTAAGTATAGCGCATTTCATCGGAAATGCAACTACTATTTTGACGAAAGCTCCGGGAAAAATGTTCCAGCTTTGTGCGACAAGTTAAAGCAGCCGCCGAAAATCTGCGGCGGCTGCTTTGCTATTTTAGCGATGAGAGAGTGCAGGAAAGAAGCTTACTTGTCGTACATCTCGATGAGCTTCAGCAGGTGCTCGTAGCGGGCCTTGGCCTCGTCCTCGTTGCGCTGGAACAGAACCTCTGCGCGCTCGGGGAACTCGCGGGTCAGGCGGCTGTAGCGGGCCTCGTTCATCAGGAAGTCCTGATAACCGCCGGCAGGAGCCTTGGAGTCCAGCGTGAACTTCTTCTCGCCCTCGGGGTTGTAGCGGAACAGGTTCCAGTAACCGCAGTCCACGGCCTTCTTCATTTCCTTCTGGCAGTTCATCATGCCGCCCTTGATGGAGTGCATCTCGCAGGGGCTGTAGCCGATGATCAGGGACGGGCCGTGATAGGCCTCGGCCTCGGTGATGGCCTTGATGGTCTGCGCGGGGTTGGCGCCCATGGCCACCTGTGCCACGTATACATAGCCGTACTGCATGGCGATCTCGGCCAGGCTCTTCTTCTTCACTTCCTTACCGGCAGCGGCAAACTGTGCCACCTGACCGATGTTGGAAGCCTTGGAGGCCTGTCCGCCGGTGTTGGAGTACACCTCGGTATCAAACACGAAGATGTTCACATCCTGCTTGGAAGCGATGACGTGATCCAGTCCGCCGTAGCCGATATCGTAGGCCCAGCCGTCGCCGCCGAAGATCCACATGGACTTCTTGGCCAGATATTCCTTCTTGCTGAGGATGTCGGCAGCCAGCGTGCAGGCGGCGCAGTCGCACAGCAGAGCGCCCTTGGCCTTCAGCTCGGCGGCGTGCTCCGCGAACTGAGGAACGGCGGCCAGCTCGTCCACGGTGCAGATGCTCTCCTCCAGCGCCTTCACATAGGCCTTGGCAGGCTCGGCGTTGGCGGTGCCGTCGTCCATGGTATCCAGCCATGCCTGTGCGGCGGCCTTCAGCTCGGGACGGGCCCACTCGATGGCGATCAGCTCGCGGGTCTTGGCGGCCAGATCCTCGCGGATCTTGTTCTGGCCGGTGTACATGCCCAGACCGTGCTCCGCGTTATCCTCGAACAGGGAGTTGCACCATGCGGGGCCGTGGCCCTCCTTGTTGGTGCAGTAGGGAGAAGTAGCCGCGGGACCGCCCCAGATGGAGGAGCAGCCGGTGGCGTTGGAGACATACATATGGTCGCCGAACAGCTGGGTGACGAGACGGGCATAGCTGGTCTCGGCGCAGCCGGCGCAGGAGCCGGAGAACTCCAGCATGGGCTGCTTGAACTGGCTGCCCTTGACGGTGTTGTCCTGCATATCCTTCTTCTCGGCCACCTCTGCCACGCAGTAGTCGAACACATCCTGCTGGGGCAGCTCGCCCTCCTGTGCCACCATGGTCAGGGCATTGACAGGGCAGGCGCCCACGCACACGCCGCAGCCCATGCAGTCCAGCGGGCTGATGGCCATGGTGAACTTGTACACGCCCTTGCCCTTGCCGGCCTTCACGTCCACCAGCTTGGCGGCCTCGGGAGCCTTGGCGGCCTCATCCTCGGTCAGCGCGAAGGGACGGATGGTAGCATGGGGGCAGCAGTAAGCGCACTGGTTGCACTGGATGCACTTGGCAGCGTCCCAGGTGGGAACGGACACGGCCACGCCGCGCTTCTCGTAAGCGGCAGCGCCCAGCTCGAACTGGCCGTCCACATGATCCACAAAGGCGGAAACGGGCAGGCTGTCGCCGTCCATCTTACCCACGGGCTCCAGGATCTCCTTGACCATCTTCACCAGCTCGGGCTTGCCCTTCAGCTGCTTGGGCTCCTTGGTGTCCACAGCGTTGGCCCACTCGGCGGGAACGTCGATCTTCTTATAGGCGGTGGCGCCCAGATCGATGGCCTTGTAGTTCATATCCACCACGTCCTGCCCCTTCTTCAGGTAGGAAGCCTTGGCCTTCTCCTTCATGTAGGTGATGGCTTCCTCCTCCGGCATGACCTTGGCCAGAGAGAAGAATGCGGACTGGAGGATGGTGTTGTTGCGCTTGCCCATACCGATCTCGATGGCCAGGTCGATGGCGTCGATGGTATACAGCTGGATGTTGTTCTGGGCGATATAGCGCTTGGACGCAGCGTCCATGTGGTGGTTCAGCTCATCGAAGTCCCACTGGCAGTTGATCATGTAGACGCCGCCGGGCTTGACGTCCTGCACCATCTTGAAGCCCTTGGTCACATAGCTGGGGTTGTGGCAGGCCACGAAGTCAGCCTTGTTGATATAGTAGGGGGAACGGATGGGCTTGTCGCCGAAGCGCAGGTGGCTGATGGTCACGCCGCCGGTCTTCTTGGAGTCGTACTGGAAGTATGCCTGAACATACTTGTCGGTATGGTCGCCGATGATCTTGATGGAGTTCTTGTTGGCGCCAACGGTACCGTCGCCGCCCAGACCCCAGAACTTGCACTCGATGGTGCCCTCTGCCGCGGTGTTGGGGCAGTTGGGATCCTCGGGCAGGGACATGTTGGTCACGTCGTCCACGATGCCGATGGTGAACTGGCGCTTCATCTCAGCCTTGGCCAGCTCGGTGTACACAGCGAACACGGAGGCAGGAGGCGTATCCTTGCTGCCCAGACCGTAACGGCCGCCGATGACGGTAATGTCGTTCTTGCCGGCGTTGGCCAGAGCGGTGACCACATCCTGATACAGGGGCTCGCCCTGAGCGCCGGGCTCCTTGGTGCGGTCCAGAACAGCAATCTTCTTGCAGGTGGCGGGGATAGCCTCGATCAGCTTCTCGGGAGCGAAGGGGCGGAACAGGCGAACCTTCACCAGACCCACCTTCTCGCCGTGGGCGTTCAGATAGTCGATGACTTCCTCGGCCACGTCGCAGATGGAACCCATGGCCACGATCACGCGGTCAGCGTCGGGTGCGCCGTAGTAGTTGAACAGCTGATAGTTGGTGCCCAGCTTGGCGTTGACCTTCTCCATGCACTTCTCCACCACGGCGGGCAGAGCCTCATAGTACTTGTTGCAGGCCTCGCGGTGCTGGAAGAAGATATCACCGTTCTCGTGGCTGCCGCGCATATGGGGATGCTCGGGGTTCAGCGCATGCTTGCGGAACTCGGCCACAGCGTCCATGTCGCACATATCCTTCAGGTCGTCGTAATCCCACACGGCGATCTTCTGGATCTCGTGGCTGGTGCGGAAGCCGTCAAAGAAGTTGATGAAGGGAACCTTGCCCTCCAGCGCGGCCAGATGGGCCACGGGGGACAGATCCATGACCTCCTGCACGTTGCCCTCGCACAGCATGGCAAAGCCGGTCTGGCGGCAGGCCATCACGTCGGAGTGGTCGCCGAAGATGTTCAGCGCGTGGGTGGAAACGGTACGGGCGGAAACATGGAACACGCAGGGCAGCTGCTCAGCCGCGATCTTGTACATGTTGGGGATCATCAGCAGCAGGCCCTGGGAGGCGGTGTAGGTGGTGGTCAGAGCGCCGGCGCCCAGAGAACCGTGCACAGCGCCGGCCGCACCGGCTTCGGACTGCATCTCCACGACCTTGACCTGTGTGCCGAAAATATTCTTCAGGCCGTTGGCGCTCCACTGGTCGACGAAGTCAGCCATGGGAGAAGACGGGGTGATGGGGTAGATGGCGGCTACCTCGGAAAACGCATAGCTTACATGCGCGGCAGCGTTATTGCCATCCATGGATTTCATTTTTCTTACCATTTATGAACCTCCTTCATACACTCTCCGCCCCTTTCGAGGCGAAATACTCAGCGTATCAGGATAATATCACAAAAAAACCACCCTGTAAACGGCATTTTTATGAAATTTTCGTAACAGGAAACTAAAAATGCGATTTTGCTGTTAAGAATTCTAACACCCCTTAACAGCGGAACTTATTTTGATAAAACTATTGTCCTTTTATATAAATGTGTGATAAAATAATACGGATATAGAAATTTGGCAGGAAAGGGGAGAGGCGTATGGTGACCACGGTGCGCTCTCTGGGGCTGACCGGCGTCAGCGGCTATGAGGTAACGGTGGAGTGCATGCTCTCCGGCGGGTTACCTGCCTTTGACGTGGTGGGTCTGCCGGACGCGGCGGTAAAGGAAGCGCGGGAGCGAGTGCGGGCTGCGGTGAAAAACTGCGGGGCCCAGTTCCCCGTCAGCCGCATCACGGTGAATCTGGCTCCGGCCCGTCTGCGGAAGGAGGGCACGGTGTACGACCTGCCCATCCTGCTGGGCATCATGGCCGCCTCCGGCGAGGTGCGAACACTGCCGCAGGACGGCGCCTTTCTGGGGGAGCTGAGCCTGACGGGGACGCTGCGTCCCGTCACCGGCGTGCTGCCCATGGCCATGTTCGCCGCCCGTCAGGGGGTGAAGCAGCTGTTCGTCCCCGCCGCCAACGCCGCCGAGGCTACGCTGGCCGACGGCGTTACCGTCTACGGCGTGGAGAATGTCAGCCAGCTGATGGCCCACCTGAAGGGGGAGAGCGCCATTCCGCCCACGCCCCGGTGGGAGCCCTCCGCGCCCCGTACCCCGCTGCCGGACTTTGCCGACGTGATGGGGCAGGAGAACGTGAAGCGGGCGCTGGAGATCGCCGCCGCCGGCGGCCATAACGTGCTGCTGATCGGCTCGCCCGGCTCCGGCAAGTCCATGCTGGCCCGCCGCCTGCCCTCCATATTGCCGGATATGACCCGGCCCGAGGCCCTGCAAACCACGGAAATTTACTCTGTGGCGGGCATGACCGACCCGGCCCACCCGCTGGTGGATACCCGGCCCTTCCGCAGCCCCCACCACACCGCGTCCCCGGTGTCCCTGTCCGGCGGCGGCAGCATTCCCCGTCCCGGCGAGATATCCCTTGCCCACAACGGCATCCTGTTTCTGGACGAGCTGCCGGAGTTTGATAAATCCGCGCTGGAGACGCTGCGCCAGCCCTTGGAGGACGGGCAGGTCACCATCACCCGGGCCACCGGTTCCCTGACGCTGCCCAGCCGCTTCATGCTGGTGTGCGCCATGAACCCCTGCCGCTGCGGCTGGTACGGCCACCCCTCCGGACGGTGCCGGTGTTCCGCCCAGCAGGTGGAGCAGTACATGCGCCGGGTGTCCGGCCCGCTGCTGGACCGCATCGATATGCATATCGAGGTGCCGTCGGTGGAGTTCGAGGCCATGCGCCGCAAGGAGCAGCCGGAGTCCTCGGCGGCGGTGCGGCAGCGTGTCAACGCCGCCCGCGAGGTGCAGAAGCGCCGCTTCGAGGGCACCGCCGTCACCTGCAACGCCTATATGACCCCCGCCATGATCGGCCGATATTGCCAGCTGGACGCGGCAGGGGAGAAGGTCATGCAGGGCGCGTTCGAGCGGCTGGGCCTCACCGGCCGCAGCCACGACCGCATTCTCCGCATGGCCCGCACCATCGCTGATCTGGACGGCGCAGAGAGCATCCAAGTCCAGCATCTGGCGGAAGCCATCCAATACCGGAGCAGTAATTTGTTGAAGTGAGCATTCAAAGCCTCCCCTGTGTAAGGGGAGGTGTCACGGCGTAAGCCGTGACGGAGGGGTTGCCGGATAACGGACAATCCCCCAGTCAGCCTTATGGCTAACAGCCCCCTTTACACAAGGGAGCCTTTGACACACCTATATAATGAAGGAGACACCCCATGCACGAGATCATTCTTTGCAAGCTGGGCGAGATCGTCCTGAAGGGACTGAACCGCCACAGCTTTGAGATGAAGCTGATGAGCAACATCCGCCGCCGCACCCAGCGGTACGGCAAATTCAAGATCTACTCCCGCCAGTCCACCATCTACGTGGAGCCGGTGGAGGAGACCTGCGACCTGGCCGCCGCCTACGACGCCTGCAAAAAGGTGTTCGGCATCATCGCCATTGCCCGGGCCGTTCCCTGCGCCAAGGAGAAGGAGGCCATCTTCGCCACCGCCAAAGAGTATCTCGGCCCGGCACTGCTGGCCGCCAAGTCCTTCAAGGTGGAGAGCAAGCGCTCCGACAAGTCCTTCCCCATGGGCAGCATCCAGCTGAGCCAGTGGGTGGGCGGCGCGCTGCATGACGCCTTCCCCCACCTGACGGTGGACGTTCACACCCCGGAGCTGACGGTGTATCTGGAGGTGCGGGAGGACGCGGCCTATGTCCACGGCCCGGCGGAGGCCGCCGCAGGCGGCCTGCCCATCGGTATGGGCGGCCACGCGGTGAGCCTGCTGTCCGGCGGCATCGACAGTCCCGTGTCCAGCTACATGATCGCCAAGCGGGGTGTGCAGCTGGAGCTGCTGCACTTCGCTTCACCCCCCTATACCAGCGAGCAGGCCCGGGAAAAGGTCCTGCAGCTGGCTCAGGAGCTGACGGTGTGGTGCGGCAGGCTTACTGTGCACGTGGTGCCCTTTACGGAGATTCAGGAGGAGATCCGCCGCAAGTGCCCGGAGGATCACTTCACCCTCATCATGCGCCGGTTCATGATGCGGCTGGGCGACCGGCTGGCCCATGAGCTGGCCTGCAAGGCCATCGTCACCGGCGAAAGTCTGGGTCAGGTGGCCAGCCAGACCATTCAGGCGCTGGTGGTCAGCGACGACGTGTCTACTCTGCCGGTGCTGCGTCCCCTGATCGGCATGGACAAGGAGGAGATCGTCCGCGTCGCCCGCCACGTGGGCACGTTTGATACCTCCATCCTGCCCTATGAGGACTGCTGCACCGTGTTCACCCCCCGCCACCCCAAGACCAAGCCCAATCTGGAGGAAGTCCGGGAGTACGAAGCCGCGCTGGATATCGACGCCCTGTGCGACAAGGCGCTGGCAGGCCGCGAGATGATCCGCCTGTACCCCAAGGCGTAAGGAGCGCACCATGAATAAGACATTGGAGCAGCAGGTCATCGCCGCGCTGAAAGCCCACGGCCTGACCCTTGCCACCGCTGAAAGCTGTACCGGCGGCCTGACCGCCAAGCGCCTGACGGACGTACCCGGCGCGTCGGCGGTGTTTCTGGGCGGCGTGGTCAGCTATACCAACGGCGTCAAGGAGCGGGTGCTGGGCGTGCCCCATGGGACGCTGGAAGCCTACAGCGCCGTCTCTGATCCGACCGCCCGGGCTATGGCGGAGGGTGTCCGCACCCTGACCGGCGCGGATTTCGGCCTGTCCGTCACCGGTGTGGCCGGGCCGGACAGGGACGACGCCGGGCACGACGTGGGCACGGTTTACGTGGCTCTGTCCACCCGGAACGAGACTGCCGCGCAGCTGCTGCACCTCTCCGGCGACCGCAGCGCCATCCGCGCCGCCGCCGCAGACGAAATGCTCCGCATGCTGCTGGACTACTTAAATTAAAAGGAGATCATACCCATGGCAAAGAACAAGGTCTATTCCCAGATCAACCAATACGCCAACCGCGAGGAGGAGATCCGCAAGGCGAAGGGCAACCCCAACAAGAACAACCACGCCAAGAAGAAAAACAGCAACTACGGCGGTTACAGCACCAGCGCCGGAAGCTACATGGCCCAGAAGCTGGCCGAGCGCGGTAAGCAGCAGGAGCGGGTCAAGCTGCCCATGTGGCTGAACATCACGCTGATCGTCCTGTTCGCCGCCATCGCCGTCACGCTGATCCTACGCTTCACGGTGTATAAAGAGAACCAGCTGATGAACTACATTTCCTCACTGCTGCTGGGCGTCACCTGCCTTGTGCTGTTCTATACCCGCCGCTTCAAGCACACCAAGAAGGACAGCACGTTCTATACGCTGGTCACCGTTCTGCTGACGGTAATGGGCATCGTCTACACCGCCATGGGCCTGATCGGCATCCTGACCATGTTCGGTATCATCTGAAAAACGCCGGATTTTTCCTTGCTTTTGGTGAAAATGCCATTGACAAACGGAGAAAAAGTGGTTATATTAACAGATATCTCATGGTAAACATGGCACAAACGCGATGAAGGGGACACGCAGCGCCACAGCCTGACGCAAAGAGAGCCGCCGTTTCGGTGCAAGGCGGACGCGGGCATGGCGCGGATATCACCCCGGAGCATCCGGCTGAAAGCAAAAGTAGGCACGGACGGAAGCGGGCCGTTATCACCCCGCGCCCACGGATGGTGGGGCTGAGTGGCCGCCTTGCGCGGCAACGAGAGTGGTACCGCAGAGGACGTTTTATCGCGCCTTTGTCTCTTGACGAGACAAAGGCGCTTTTTATTTTTGCATACGAAAATTTTTCACATAGAAAAGGAGAAGCAACATGGAATACAAAAAGACGTTGAACATGCCCAAGAGCGGCTTTCCCATGCGGGCCGGCCTTCCCAAGCGCGAGCCGGATATGCTGAAGCACTGGGAGGAGATCGACCTCTATAACGAACTGCTGAAGAAGAACGAGGGCAAGCCCCTGTTCTCCCTCCATGACGGCCCTCCGTTCTCCAACGGCGCGCTGCACATGGGTCACGCCCTGAACAAGTCCCTGAAGGACTTCATCACCCGTATGTACGCCATGCGGGGCTACTACACCCCCTATATCCCCGGCTGGGATAACCACGGCATGCCCATCGAGTCCGCCATCATCAAGCAGAACAAGCTGAACCACAAGGCCATGAGCGTGGCGGACTTCCGCACCGCCTGCCACGAGTTCGCCGACCACTATATCGACGTGCAGCGCGAGGGCTTCAAGCGCATGGGCGTCGTGGGCGACTGGGAGCATCCCTACAAGACCATGGACCCCGGCTTTGAGGCGCAGGAGGTTTGCGTGTTCGGCAAGATGTACCAGAACGGCCATATCTACAAGGGCCTGAAGCCCGTCTACTGGTGTCCGCACGACGAGACGGCGCTGGCGGAAGCCGAGATCGAGTATAAGGACGATCCCTGCACCACCGTCTATGTCAAGTTCCCCATGAACGACGATCTGGGCAAGATGGGCCATCTGGATCACAGCAAGCTGTTCTTCGTGATCTGGACGACCACCGTCTGGACGCTGCCCGGCAACCTTGCCATCGCCCTGCATCCGGACGAGAGCTACGTTGTCGTCAAGGCGCCCAACGGCGAAATGTATATCATGGCCGAGGCCCTGACCGATAAGGTCATGAAGATCGGCGGCTTCGACAGCTATGAGATCCTGGAGTCCCACCCTGGCTCCTTCTTCGAGAATATGCTGGCCCAGCATCCCTTCCTGCCCAAGACCTCCCGTCTGGTGCTGGCAGATTACGTCACTATGGACTCCGGTACCGGCTGCGTCCATACCGCGCCCGGCTTCGGCGCCGACGACTATCTGACCTGCAAGCGCTACGGCATGGACATGGTGGTGCCCGTGGACGATCAGGGCAAGCACACCGCCTACGCCGGTAAGTACGAGGGCATGACCACCGACGCATCCAACCCCGTCATCCTTCAGGACATGAAGGACAATGGCTCCCTCTTTGCCAGTGAGGATATTGTCCATAGCTATCCCCACTGCTGGCGCTGCAAGCAGCCCATCATCTTCCGCGCCACGCCTCAGTGGTTCTGCTCCGTGGATTCCTTCAAGGATGACGCCATCGCCGCCTGCGAGGATGTTCGCTGGGTGCCCGGCTGGGGCAAGGATCGCATGCGCTCCATGATCCTGGAGCGTACCGACTGGTGCATCAGCCGCCAGCGCCGCTGGGGTCTGCCCATCCCCGTGTTCTACTGCAAAGATTGCGGCAAGCCCGTTTGCACGCCGGAGAGCATCGAGGCCGTGGCGAACCTGTTCGAGAAGAAGGGCTCCAACGCCTGGTTCGACATGGAGGCCGAGGACATGCTGCCCAGCGGCTTCACCTGCCCCCACTGCGGCAAGTCTACCGGCTTCGACAAGGAGACCGACACGCTGGACGGCTGGTTCGACTCCGGCTCCACCCACTTCGCCGCCATGGAGCGGGATCAGGGCTTCTGGCCCGCCACCATGTATATCGAGGGTCTTGACCAGTATCGCGGCTGGTTCCAGTCCTCTCTGCTGGTGGCCGTCGGCGCGCTGGGCCGCGGCGCTCCCTTCAAGGAGTGCGTCACCCACGGCTGGACAGTGGACGGCGAGGGCAAGGCCATGCACAAGTCTCTGGGCAACGGCATGGATCCTGCCGAGATCTTCGATAAGTACGGCGCAGACCTGCTGCGTCTGTGGGCCGGCAGCGCCGACTATCACGTGGATGTCCGCTGCTCCGACGAGATCTTCAAGCAGCTGAGCCAGAACTACCTGAAGTTCCGTAACACCGCCAAGTTCTGTCTGGACAATCTGGTGGGCTTCGATGCCGACCATCTGGTGCAGCCCGCCGACATGCTGCCGCTGGACAAGTGGGCCGTCACCCGCCTGAACGACCTGATCGCCAAGGTATTCGCCGCCTATGATAACTATGAGTTCCATGTGGTGTCCCATATGGTCAACGACTTCTGCGTCGTCGATCTCAGCTCCTTCTACTTCGATATCCTGAAGGATCGTCTGTACTGCGACGCCGCCGAGGGCTTGGAGCGCCGCAGCGCCCAGACCGCCCTGTTCCTGCTCCTGGACGCCATGACCCGCCTGTTCGCGCCCATCCTGGCCTTTACCTGCGATGAGATCTGGCTGGCTATGCCTCACCGCAGCAGCGACGATGCCCGCAACGTCCTGTTCAATGAGATGGTGCAGCCCTATACCGAGTACGCACTCTCTGAGGATGAGATGGCCAAGTGGAGCCGCATCGCCGCTCTGCGTACCGCCGTCAACGGCGAGCTGGAGCAGGCCCGTGCCGCCAAGACCATCGGCAAGAGCCTTGAGGCGGAGGTCGACCTGACCGTTCCCGCCGAGGACGCGTTCTTGGCCGAAATGGACGCCGCCATGCTGGCCGATCTGCTGATCGTCTCTCAGGTGCGCGTGGAGGTGGGCAGCGAGCTGACCGTGGCCGTCCGCCCCGCCAACGGCGCCAAGTGCCTGCGCTGCTGGAAGGTACTGCCCACCGTGGGCAGCGACGCCCAGCATCCCGAGCTGTGCCCCCGCTGCGCCGCTGTAGCAAAGACATTCCCCGACCTGGCGTAACACATGTAAAAACACAAAAAAGCTGTCTGCCCACCGGGCAGACAGCTTTTTTGTTATAGGACAATGCACCGCAATGAGCGGAGCTGCGGCAATCAGTTATACGACACGGAAATCGTTGGGGTCGCTGGATTTTTTCTGCGTACTGGCGGCAAGAGTTGCGGCAGCGCCCCAAAAAGCTGCTTCGTCAGCTTTTCGTGCGGCTGCTTCTGCGGCGGCTGTGCTGCGAGCGGTCTCCTCATAAATGGCATTTACTTTCTGCTGCATTTCCTTGCGGTGCTGGGCGGCTGCATCATCTCTGGCATCCTCTCGCAATTCACGTTCATAGAGGTTTATCGCTTCTTTCAGTGTGTCGCTGCGGCCGGTTTCCAGATAGGAAATCAAATAGATCAGCGGTTTTGAATCTTGATAATTTTCGTGTAGGCCACAGCTTTGCGCACAGCGTGTAACTTCCTGCTGCGCGTGATATAACCTCTCTTGGCGGCGTTGGCATTCTGCCAACAGGCGCGGCTCCTTTGCCTGCTTATTTTCACGAAACTTGGCTGTGAGTGCGGCGTTGGCCGCGTTGACCTTGTTGACCCTGATAGAATAAGCGATCCAGCCAATCAAAAAGCTTACTGCCAGATCAAGGGCGATGCCGATCAGCAGATAGAGAAGCAGGACAAGAAGCAGCTTTTCGGTAAGGTGCGCATAAATCCATCTAAAACCACGACCTATATTCAGTAAATAGATTCCTCCGAAGATTAAAAAAGTGAGAAATGAAAACTTTTCACCAGCCTCTTTCAGCTTTGGCGGCGCTTGAACAGCGGCCAATTCCCGTCTGGCAATATTCAATTGGATTTCTACATTGTCTCGCTCCTCGACCTTGCGGGCACACAAACGCAGCGCGGATATGAGTTCTGTCTTTGTCATAGCAACCTCCTGAAAAGCATACGGAAGATTTTTGTCTGACTTTGTATGCTGCCTCATTTGTTTGTTCATTATAAATCGAAACATCAACTTATACAATATATTTTTCATACAATATTTATTGATGTTATTTGTGCAAGGTATCACTAATACTGTATGATGAGGTGATGCTATATGTATATGCGAATACGTAAGGCTCGTGAGGATGCGGGATATACGCGGGAGACATTTGCCGAGCTGCTGGATGTCAGCGTTTCTTATATGGCGGAGGTAGAGCGTGGCCGTACAGGAATTTCTGTCAAGATGCTTATAAAAATTTGTAAGGTGCTGGGTCTTTCTGCGGATTATGTGCTATTTGGAGAGACCCGCACGGATGATGAACTGCGTGTTGACCGTATCCGGCGCATCGACGAGCGGTATCTGCCTTTGCTGGACGGCGTTATTACGGAGCTTCTCGCTTTGCATTAAAAAACAGGTCTATCACAAATTGTGATAGACCTGTTTTCTTAGAAGAGTAAGCCCCTACACCTTTATAGATAGCCAGAGGCACCCGTGTACATCCGTGGGGCGGGGTTCTACCCCGCCCGCCGTTCACACCTTTTCGTAGGGGCGGACGACTCTGTCCGCCCTACGCGTCTGCACAATGCCTTGCGCTGTCATTGCGAGCCAGTGCGCACACTGGCGTGGCAATCCGTTTTTTATTTCATTTCTCCGGTGTCTTCCGCCTGCTGCGGCGCTTCCGCCGCCTTTTTCCGTTCCGCCAGCGCCGCCAGCACCACCGTCGCCGCGATCACGCCCCACCGCAGTACTGCGAACCACCGTGCGGCGTTTGTGTACGCTGCGCTGATCGCCGGATCGCTGAAGATACCATTCTCCACATACGCCGCCAGCCGGGGCGTTACCACCAGCCAGCGGGGGATCTCGATCAGCAGCGATGCTGCCCAGCCCGCCAGCGCCCAGCGGAAGGCCACAGGCCCCAGCAGTTTTGCGCCATCACCGTGCCGCCGCAGGATGCACCGTGCCAGAAAATACAGCACCGCCAGCAGCACCAGCATTTCGTCCCAGACCACATGCTCGACGACGTAGTTGAACAGCGTGAAGCCGCTCAGGTCTTTTACCGTGGCCGCCACCCTGTCATACACCGATTGTGAGGGGAAGCACTTCCCCAGCACCATAAACCCCAGTGCCGCCGCCAGCGGAAATAGTATCAAAAGCCGCGTCCGCAGCTCGTCCTTGCCGCACCGGCCCCAGCCGATCCATACCGCCGCCGCGGCTCCCGCCAGCAGCAGCCAAACCCAGACGTAAGGCCGGAACAGCACCGCCGCCAGCAGACACAGTGCCGCCACGGCGTAGCCGATGCGCCAGCGTAGGCCATATCGCTGGGCTAGGTACTGTTCCACCTGCCGTCCGCCGGTGCTTTGCCGCACCGTCTCGCCCGCCAGAATGTCGTCTGCCGTCACGCCGTACAGCTCTGCCAGCGCCGGCAGAATGGCGATATCGGGGAATCCCCCGCCGCTCTCCCATTTGCTGATGGTCTTGTTGGACACGCCCAGGCGGTCAGCCGCCTCCTGCTGGGTCATCCCTGCGTCCTTTCGCAGCGCCGCCAGATAGCCGCCTGTTTTCGTGGTATCCATGTGGTCACGCTCCTTTCACTGTGACGCCAGTATGCCGTAAGACCGCCCAAATTGTCCACCCCGCGGATTCAGAAATCAGTCTGCGCAGCGTAGAGTTGCCATAATTGCCTCCCTCTGACGAGGGAGGTGGCTCGGCGTAAGCCGAGACGGAGGGAGAGCCGATAAACGCAAGACATGCGGTGCAGCGCCTGTCTCTCCCCCAGTCTCGCATACGCTCGACAGCCCCCTCGTCAGAGGGGGGGGCGTTGGCAGCAAAATCGTCAGATTTTGTGCCAGGTCAGTATTTCCAGCTTCTCCCCGGCTCCATAAACTCCGCCACCCGCTTGCGATAGCTGTCCATGGCGGCGTCCTCGAAGGCCAGCGCGTCGGACGCCGCGCCCATCTCCCGCAGCAGCCACTTGCACAGGGGCGGGTTCAAGATCAGCAGCGGCCCGATGAGATACGTGGCCATCAGTCCGCCCCGGCGGAAGCCCTCGCCGCTGTTTTCCTGACCGTCCCGGCCCACGCCCTTCACGGTGTCGAACAGCGCCTCGCCCATACCGTGGGAGTGGCCGAACAGGCTCTTGAAGCCCACAATGTCCATCTCCCCGAACTTGCCCACATAGTAGCTGTTGTGCCGCTGCATCATGTGATACTCGGCGCGGGTGGGCAGCAGGCCCAGCCCCTCGATCCGGGGCGCGGCGTCGCTGTCAATGGCGTCGCCCAGAATGTCCAGTGCGTTGCCGGTGGCCAGAAACAGCTGTCCCGCGTCGATCTTCTCCGCAATAGCGTCCCGATAGGGCCGCAGCGCGTCCGCTGCCAGCTGCAAGCCCTGCTCCGTGGTGGAGCCCATAAACACCAGCGTCACGTCCCCGTCCAGAAAGGCGGGCCGGGACTTCAGGTCGGTCTCCACGATCTCCAGCTCCGGGCAGCACCGCTTCAGATAGTAGATGTTCTGCAAGTCGCCGTAGAGGTTGCACACCTCCGGGAATAGAATTTCCGCTCTCATTGTGCCTGTCCTCCCTTCGCCAGCAGCTTTTCCTTCAGCTTCGCCTTCACCCGGAAGGCCAGCGGCGTGCCGTCCACGCCGTACAGAATATACACGTCGTCGCCGGGCGTCAAATACAGCTTGTCCAGCGCCTTGAACTCGTCGTCCTCCAGAAAGATCTTCTCCTCCGGAATGCCCGCCAGCAGCAGCCGCAGCTTATAGTCCCGGGCTCTCGGCCCGGCGCACACCAGCTGCACGATGTCGTCGTGGTTCAAAAATTCAAAGTCCGTGTCGTACATCCAGCTGGGATTCTCCGACCAGTTTTTGGACACGCCCATGCAGTTCATCATCACCAGCAGCTCCTTGCGGCCCGGCTTGGACTGGATATAGTCAAAGTTCCGGCTGCACGCCAGCGCGTTCTTGTCCTTGGACATCTGCATGATGACGTTGACGCCGCCGATCCTCTCCTCGGACAGACGGCTCTCCAGAATTTTTGTCCCGGCGAACCGCTTCCGGATGGTCTCATGGCGCAGTCCCAGCTGGCGCAGTGCCGCGATGACCGCCATCATATTGTAAATGTTGAACAGGCTGTCGGTAATGAGGTCGTAGGGATAGGTTACCCCGTCCTTTTCCCGCACCGCCATGGTGCGCGCCTGCAAGTCCACCCGCTCCGCCAGATAGTCCGCCTCCGGGGAGTGGAAGCCGCAGCTCTCGCACACCGCGTGGCCAATGTGGTGATACCGCCGGTACTCATACCGCAGCTTGCCCGCGCACTTGGGGCAGATGCGCATGTCGTTCAGCAGGTTCACGCAGTCCGTCACGTCTCCCGGCATCCGCCCAATGCCGAAATAGCACCGCTCGTTCCCCTCCGCCACGACGCAGGAGATGAGGTCGTCGGCATTCAGGATCAGCTTGCTCTCTTTCGGCAAATTCCGGCTGAGAATGCCCGCAATGTACCCCGGATGGGCGTTGCGCATGATGGAATCCCGGAACAGATTGGTGATCAGGATATAGTTGGGCCGCACATAGGGATAGATCTTCGGCGCCGACCGCTCGTCGATCTCCAGCACTGCCATGTCGCAGTTCTTCACCCGGCCCAGCATGTCGCAGTTGCGGATGAAAGCCGTGGACACGCCGGAGGTGATGTTGCTGCCCGCCCGGTTGCTGAGGACGCGGTGGCCCTCCGCCTCCAGAATGTCCACCAGCATATTGCTGACGGTGGTCTTGCCGTTGGTGCCGGTGACGGCCACCATTAGGGGCGGCTTGCCCACATATTTCAAAAAGTCAGGGCACACCTTCACCGCCAGCGAGCCGGGGAAGTCCGTGCCGTTGTGATGGGTGATCTTCAGCGCCGGAATGGACAGCTTGCCCAGCCACAGCGCCAGCAAAAACCGCAGCTTACCCATTGTATCGTTCCTCCATGGCGATGGCGCGGCAGGAGCAGCCATCGGAATTTTCAAATTTCAGCGGCAGCGTCACAAAGGTGAACCGCCGTCCGATCAAAGCGTCCAGCCCCGTCAGGTTCTCCGTGTTGACGAAGTCCGCGCGCATCAGTGTAATGTGGTTGGGGAAGTCCACGCTGTCGCAGGGATCCAGCGAGATGGTATCCTCGCCCACGCCCTTCAAAGGCAGGGTGGCCAGATACGCCGCCGCGTCGGCTGTCAGACAGGGGAAGCCCTCGTAGTAATCGGGGCTGCCCCACTTTTTATCCCATCCGGTGCAGAACAGCACGAAGTCCACGCCGTCCAGATTATAGCTTTGCAGCAGGGGAAGGGAGATGCTCTCCCGTTCCCGACAGTCCACCACCACCGCTGTCCCGGCAAATTTTTCGCCCGGATAGCTGTCCAGCGCCGCGCCGTCCAACAGCATGTGGGCCGGCGCGTCCATGTGGGTGCCGGTGTGGGAGAACATGTGCAGCAGCGTCTCCCGATACCCCACCGCTTCGATGGTGCAGGCGGTGGTCAGCTTCGGCTGCTCCGTGCCGGGATACACCGGCATGTCGTTTTGTATGGTGTGGGTCAGATCGTATACCTTCATCACTTCACCCTCCTTATTTGCCCAGATAGATCATTAGCGCCGCCATATCGGCGGGGGATACGCCGGAGATACGCCCTGCCTGTCCCAGACTCCGGGGCCGGATGGCGCTGAGCTTTTCCCGCGCCTCCAACCGCAAGCCCTGAATGTGGCCGTAGTCCAAGTCCTCCGGCAGCAGCCGCTGCTCCAGCCGCTCGAACTCCGCCACCTGCTTCTGCTGCCGCTGGATGTAGCCCTCGTACTTCACGGTGATCTCCACCTGCTCCACCACGTCCGCCGCCAGTTCCTGTGGCGCGGGATCGAAAGGGCGCAGATCGTTATAGCTTACCTGCGGTCTCCGCAGCAGGTCGATAAGGCGGCACCCGTCGCTGACGGGGGTGGTGCCCCGCTCCGCCAGCAGAGCGTTCAGCGCCTCGCTGCCGGGAATGCCCGTGTGCTCCAGCCGCCTGATCTCCTGCGCCACAGCGGCGTATTTTGCTTCCACCGCCGCCAGACGCTCCTCGCTGACCAGGCCGATCCGGTGGCCGATGGCCGTCAGCCGCTGGTCGGCGTTGTCCTGCCGCAGCACCAGCCGGTACTCCGAGCGGCTGGTCATCATCCGGTACGGCTCCTCCGTACCCTTTGTCACCAGATCGTCGATGAGGGTGCCGATGTAGCTCTCGCTGCGTTTTAAGACCAACGGCTCACGGCCCAGCAGCGCCAGCGCCGCGTTGACGCCTGCCGCGAAGCCTTGCGCCGCCGCCTCCTCGTAGCCCGAGGAGCCGTTGAACTGCCCCGCGCCGTACAGTCCCGCCACCGCCTTCGTCTCCAGCGTGGGCTTCAGCGCCAGCGGGTCGATGCAGTCGTACTCGATGGCGTAGGCGGGCCGGGTCATCACCGCGTGCTCCAAGCCGGACACGGTGTGCAGCATCTGAATTTGAATTTCCTCCGGCAGGGAGGAGGAGAACCCCTGAATGTACAGCTCCTCCGTGTCCAGCCCCATGGGCTCGATGAACAGCTGGTGCCGGGGCTTGTCGGCAAACCGCACCACCTTCGTCTCAATGGACGGGCAGTACCGGGGGCCGATCCCCTCAATAACGCCGCTGTAAATGGGGCTGCGATCCAGATTCTCCCGGATGATCCGGTGGGTTTCCTCGTTGGTGTAGGTGAGGTAGCATACCGCCCGGTTCTCCGGCGGTGTTTCCGTCTCGAAGCTGAAGGGCAGGGGAGAGGGGTCACCCTCCTGAAGCTGCATTTTGCTGAAATCCACCGTCCGTGCGTTGACCCGCGGCGGCGTTCCGGTCTTGAACCGCCGCAGCGGCAGACCCAGCGCCAGCAGCCGCTCCGTCAGCGCCGTGGCGGCGTGCATGCCGTCGGGGCCGCTCTCCTCAATGCACTCGCCGATGATGGTGCGCCCGTGGAGATAGGTGCCGGAGCAGATGACGGCGGCCTTCACGTGGAATACCGCCCCCGTCCGCAGCACCACCTGCGATACATGGCCGTCCTCCGTCCGGATGTCCACCACCTCGCCCTGCCGCACCGTCAGATGGGGCTGACGCTCCAGCGTGTGCTTCATCACCTTCTGGTATTCCCGGCGGTCGGCCTGTGCCCGCAGGGACCATACGGCGGGGCCTTTGCCCCGGTTCAGCATCCGGTACTGGATGCAGGCCTTGTCTGCGGCCTTGGCCATTTCGCCGCCCAGCGCGTCCAGCTCCCGCACCAGATGGCCCTTTCCCGTGCCGCCGATGGCCGGGTTGCAGGGCATGTTGCCCACCGCGTCCAGATTGATGGTAAAGCACACCGTCTCCAGTCCCAGCCGTGCCGCCGCCAGCGCCGCCTCGATGCCGGCGTGCCCCGCGCCGATGACGGCAATATCAAATTGTCCCGCAATAAACTCTTTCATACGCGTCCCCCGCGTCAAACTAAAATTCAATCTTATATTATAATGTATCTCTCTCGAAAGTGCAAGAGGTACTGTGCAACATGCTAAAAACAAACGGAAGAAAACTGTGAAATATATCTAAATTGAAGCTTGCAAAATAAAACCCGAAAGCATATAATACAAGTGTAAAATGCGAATAGGAAAGGAGCGTGATATGTACGATGCTGAACAAGTTCATCACGGGTGATCTGGACGACATGATCTTCGCGGATTGCGATTGGCAGCCCAGCGAGCGGTAAGATCCCCCACTTACGAAGGAACCACGACACATCGGTGCCGTGGCGATTTGCTTTTTATGGAGGAAATTTCTCCGTTAAAAATACAATATCCGACAAAAACCGACCGTTTTCTACAGGAGGATCGGCCGGTTTTTGCTCTTTACGGCAGCGTGTCGTAAAGAGACAGTAAAAAACAGCCTCTTAACAATATTTTAACACCACATTAACAAAATTCTGTGATACAATACAGAGTAATTGCAGTGTCCGGCACGGGGAGGGCGATACATGAAAAAATGGAAGATCCCATGGCCAGGGCAATGGACAAAAAAGCGAAAGCTGTTTCACCACTCTTTACTGTATTCTGGCAAGGATTTCATCGTGTCCGCGGCGCTGTTCTTTTTGACGGTGCTGCTGTGCCTGCTGCTGCGGTCGGTCGACCCCCACAGCGACACCAGCTATGTGGCCGTCCTCTTTTTTCTGGACGTGTTCCTGACGGCGCTGCTGACGGACGGCTATCTTTTCAGTATCCTCATCGCCGTCACCGGCGTGCTGTGCGTGGACTATGTGTTCACCGAACCGTACTGGGAGATCAGCTTCACGCTGGCGGGATTTCCGCTGACGTTTATCGTCATGATGTTCATTTCGGTGGTCACCGGCATGCTGACCAGCCGCGCCAAGCAGGTGGAAAGTCTTAAGCGCGAGGCGGAGCGGGAGCGTATCCACTCCAATCTGCTGCGGGCGGTGTCTCACGACATCCGCACGCCGCTGACCGGCATCGTGGGCGCCACCGACGTGCTGCTGGATCAGGAAAACGCCCTGACGCCGGAGCAGCGTCACCAGCTGCTCTCCTCCGCCAACGAGGATGCCCGCTGGCTGATCCGCATTGTGGAGAACCTGCTGTCCATCACCCGCATCGGCGCGCAGGGCGACGCCAAGGTGACCAAGACGCTGGCGGTGGCCGAGGAGGTCATCGAGGGCGCGGTGGCGAAGTTTACCAGCCGTGGCGGCAAGCTTCCGGTGCGTGTCCATCTGCCCCAGGAGGTGCTGCTGGTGCCCATGGACGAGCTGCTGATCGAGCAGGTGCTGCTGAACCTGCTGGAAAACGCCGCCATCCATGCCGAGGGTGCCACCGAGGTGGACGTGACCCTGGAGCGAAAGGGCGATGTGGCCCGTATCACTGTGGCGGACAACGGCGTGGGTATCGCCCACGATAAGCTGAACAATCTCTTTGACAGCTCCGCCCACCAGAGCCAGCAGGGCGACCGCAAGCGGAACATGGGCATTGGCCTTTCCGTGTGCAAGACCGTGGTGCAGGCTCACGACGGTATCATTTACGGCGAAAACGTCTCCCGCCACGGCGGGGCGCGGTTTGTGATCGAATTACCTATGGAGGAGGAAGACCATGAAGATTAAAGACAAAGTACTGATCGTAGAGGATGAGCAGAGCATCAGCAATTTCATCTCCATGATCCTGACAGCCAACGGCTATGATACCATCGTCGTCCGCAGCGGAGAGGAGGCGCTGACCATGATCTCCTCCCATTGCCCGGATCTGATCGTGCTGGATCTGGGTCTGCCGGATATGGACGGCATCGAAGTGCTGAAATCCGTCCGCAAATGGTCCAGCCTGCCGGTGGTGGTGGTCTCCGCCCGCCATCACGAGCATGACAAGGTAGAGGCGCTGGACTACGGCGCGGACGACTATATCTCCAAGCCCTTCGGCACCTCCGAGCTGCTGGCCCGCATCCGTACCGCCATCCGCCACACCCGCACTACCCTGTCCGATCCCCAGATCGCCCAGTCCGGCAAGTTCACCACCGGCGACCTGACCATTGATTACGACAAGCATCAGGTGCTGATGAACGGCGAGAATGCCAAGCTCACCGTCAACGAGTATAAGATCGTGGCCCTGCTGGGCAAGTACGCCGGCAAGGTGCTGACCTACGACTTCATCATCCGTGAGCTGTGGGGCCCCAAGGCCAAGACCGACAACCAGATCCTGCGCGTCAACATGGCCAACATCCGCCGCAAGATCGAAAAGGATCCCAGCCATCCCGAGTATCTCTTTACCGAGGTAGGCGTAGGCTATCGCATGCGTGAGGGCGATTGAGACCGAAAAATCTCCTTTCACGAAACTTACATATTTTGGATAAAAGACCTCCGCTTCAAGAGCGTTGACATAGGAAAACAAGCAGAAACCCAGTAAAATCAACGCTTTTAAGGGCAGAGGGCAAACAGGTTAGCTCAAAAATTGAATAACCAAGCGTCAAAAGGGATGTTACCGCAAGGCAGCATCCCTTTTCGCATACGCCCACGCCGTAGATTTTGAGAAAAGTCTACGGCGTTTTTTTCTGCCCAAATCTGAGAGGAGGTGCAGCCACAATGTACTTTACGAACGGCAGCAGCCGTGCGTTTGAAATGCTCATGCGGGGAAAGCCCGGCTTTGACCGCTATGAAAACGGCGGCTGTGCCGACTGTGAGGATTGCAATACCTGTCACTTTTACCGTCCGCATTGGAAGTACCAGTTCTGTGTGTACGCGGAATGTCCGTATGAGCCGGGCAAGCTGACCGCCCTCCGGCGCGGCACGGCGAAGTGAGCGAAAGGAGCTGATAACCTATGGCAGTATTTCGGGTGGAGCGCAACAGTGGGTACACCGTCATGTCAAACCACCATCTGCGAAATAAGGAGCTGACCTTGAAAGCCAAGGGGCTGTTATCGCAAATGCTGTCCCTGCCGGAGGATTGGGACTATACCCTTGCGGGGCTGTCCCATATCAACCGTGAGAGCATCGACGCGATCCGCACCGCCGTATGGGAGCTTGAAAAAGCCGGATATATCCTGCGACGGCAGGGACGCGATGAAAAAGGCAAAATGACTGCTATCGAATACACCATCTATGAGCAGCCGCAGCCGATGTTGGAAAATCCAATACCGGGCAAACCGATGTTGGAAAATCCGACAACGGATAATCCGACGTCGGAAAATCCAACGCAATTAAATAAAGATAGATCAAGAACTAACTTACCAAAGAAAGAAAAATCAATTACAGATCTATCAAATACCGATTCCTTTCCTATCCTTTCCCCTGACCCCTCACCTTGCAGGGCTGCGCCGGAACGGAAAGGAACGGAAGCGTTCAAACAGAGTGCCGTAGATATTTACCGTGAAATCATCATGGAGAATATCGAGTATGACACGCTCACGCAGAACCCGAAAATGGACAAGGAGCGTTTGGACGAGATCGTAGACCTCATGCTGGAAACTGTCTGCTCTGCGCGAAAGACGCTCCGCATCGCTGGCGACGATTACCCCGTCGAGCTGGTAAAGAGCAAATTCTTGAAGCTGAACAGCAGCCACATTGAGTTTGTCATGGACTGTATGCGGGAGAACACCACGAAGATCCGCAACATCAAGCAATATCTGCGGGCGGTGCTGTTCAACGCTCCGTCTACCATCGACAACTACTATACTGCCCTCGTCGCGCACGACATGGCAAGCCCTGATTGGGGCAAGCCGAAATCGGGCATCCCGGACTATTCCTGTTCGCCGGACGAAAGCCTATGAGAATATGGCTGATCTGGCGGGTGCGCCCGCCCTGACTGCGGCAGAAAAATCGAAAGGAGTGATAACCGTTGCAGGAAGAAGTAACCCGAAAGACGATTGCCCTTGCAATCAAGACGGCAAAGCTGGACGGAAAGGTGCTGCAAGCCGCGCTGCGGAAGCTCTTGCAGCTCTACCGCAAGGCAAGGGACACGCCCCGTCGCGGCAAGCAAACGCTGAAACAGCTTATGCGGCATGGCACGGGAGTTTCCAATATCGAAATCACCGATGCGAATATCAAAGTCTTTGAAAGCACGGCGAAGAAATACGGCATTGACTTTGCGCTGAAAAAGGCAGATGACCGATACCTTGTGTTTTTCAAGGGACGGGACGCGGACGTGCTGACGGCAGCGTTTCGGGAGTTTTCCAAGAAAAAGCTGGACAAGGAGCGCAAGCCCTCTGTGCGGCGCGACCTTGCCGAGAAGAAAGCCGAAGCCGCGCAGACCGCCAAGCGGGACAAGGTGAAAAATATGGACAGGGGGATCGACCGATGAAGCCGGAAATCAAAAAGCAAATCATACTCCATCTTCCGTATCTCGCCTTTGTCTATCTGTTTGGAAAGGTCGGACAGGCGTTCCGGCTGGCGCAGGGTGTGGATCTGTCTGCAAAGCTGCTGCATATCGGGCAGGGCTTCTCCGCTGCCTTTGCAAGTGCCGCCCCCAGCTTCCATCCCACCGATCTGCTGATTGGGCTTGCCGCAGCCGTCATTATCCGGCTGGTGGTCTACTCCAAGCAGAAAAACGCCAAGAAATACCGCAAGGGCATGGAGTACGGCACGGCGCGTTGGAGTGCATAATTTTAAGTGTAAATGACACATACATGGACGCACAGGAGGTTATGCAC
>URKW01000018.1 GCA_900548615.1 uncultured Eubacteriales bacterium
AAAGACGCTGGCCCACCGCCCCTTCTAAATACGTCAAGGCCATCCCGGTAAGGGATGGCCTTGACATTATGGTACCCACTCTCCCCATGGGTGGAGCATGTGAAATGTACGCTCTTTAGTCCTCGCGCTTTCTGCCCAGCCATGCCATGCCGGATAGGGACAGCAGCGCGGTCACGCCATAGGCGGCCACACCTGCGTCAAAGGTCTTGGCGGAGGTGACAGTGCTGCCGGTAACGGTGCTGCCGCCGGAGGTGGTATGTCCCGGCCTGGGATTGACCGGTTTGTTATCGTCCTGCTTATAATCGGGATCGGCCACCGCGTCAGGCAGTGTGATGGTCACATTCGCCGTAGGCGTACCCGATACCATGATCTGATGGCCGTTGGCATTTCTCGTTACGGAAATACCGGAGGTCTCCGCCACCGTATAAGTCTCAGGGAAATAGTACCCCTCGGCCGCCTCGAAGAGGATCGGCTCCATGGCCTTATTGGCATCCACGGTTCTGGTCAGGGTCGTACCGACGCCGCTCTGGCTGGTCATGTTTTTGCCCAGATTGACCGTCACCGTATACTGCGTCGTGCCCGCCTCAGGCAGGGCGATGATGATCTTCTGCCCGCCGTTATTTTCGGTCAGCTTGAAGAACTTTTCGCCGCCGTCATCAATGTTGAAGTGGGCAACGTCATCGGCTGTTACCCTGTAGGAGCCTGCATGCAGGTAGGTGTGGACGTTGTTTTCGGCGTCGATCTCCGTCTGCGTGTCCAGCTTGGTCACGATGTTCACCCAAACCTCCGCACCAGTCTTCATGGGGCCGACGATCGTGATGAAGTTCTTGGCTTTGCCGCTGGTGGTCAGACCCACATTATCGGTCGTACCGCCGGTGATGCTCCCGTCGGAGTTCTTTTCACCGCCCCTGTAATTGCCGACGATCACAGGATCGCCGCTGATCTCAAAAAGGCCCTTGCCATCGGCTCTGTGGGAAATACCGCCGCCGCGCTGACCGCCATAGTTGCCGGTGATGACGCCGCCGGTCATGATCAAATGTCCGCTGTAATTGAATACGCCGCAGCCGCCATTCACCGCGTAGTTGCCGCAGATCCTGCCGCCGTTGATCGTCAGCGTACCTGTTTCCGTGTTGCGGATACCGCCGCCAGTGCCCAAGCCGCTGCCGCCTACTGCCTGGTTGTTGCAGATCGTACCGCCCTTCAGTTCAAATGTACCTGCATTGTTGACGCCGCCGCCATTGCCATTGTTGACGTTGTTGCAGATGGTGCCGCCGTTCATAATGACCGTGCCGCCCTCATCCACCTGAATGGCTGCCGCGTTCGATGCCGTGCCGCTGGAGGGTGTGCCGTCCAGCGTAACGGAGCCCTCAATGGTCAGCTTTGCGCCGCTGGGCACAAGGATCATCGCGTCCGTGCAGCCGCTGCCGCGGGTGATCGTGCCATTGCCGGAGAGCGTTACCGCTCCGCTGATGGTCACCGTTCCTGTCAAAACCATATCGCCGTCAAGCTTGATATCTGTGCTCCATGTTGTGTCCTCCGCCCACGCCGTCGCAGGCAGCAGGGCCAGCGCCATCAGCAGCGCCAGCAGCACACTGGTGATCCGTTTCTTCATGCCGTGTGCCTCCTTCTCACTTCATTGCGGCGGCAGGCTCATTCCCGCCGACCTATCTCGACACCAGCATAGCACCTTTTTCTCCCGCCGTGGGCAATGTGACACAAATCGCCCCAAAAACAGCCCGAACCGCCCTGTTCCCTATACCGCTCGCTCTCCCCTGTCCGGACTGTCAACCAGTTTCCGCCCCGTGTGCCGTCCGCCGTCCGGCACAGCTCAGGCCCGCAAGTACCTTCCGGCCTCCTGCTCAAGCTCCCGCCACACCGGATACGCCGCGCCGTTCTCCTCAAAGAACCGCTTCAGGTCGCGGTTCAGTGCGCTCATCTCGTCCACCGCGTTCATGGCATGGTCGGAGACACAGATCTTCCCCAGACTCGTGGCGCATAGGAGCTTGAAGAAGCGCAGGCAGGTCTTGCGGTACGCCGCGCCCTCAAAGTTGCTGTCCTCCTTGGGCAAAATCGTATGCCCGGCGTTCCGGATGGCACGGTAGCCCTCGATGTTGGCGTCGATCATCCGGCTCAGATAGGCGGTGTTGCCCTTGAGCTTCTTCAGGTCGCCGTCGGTCTTATAGCAGGCAAAGGCCGCCGGCAGCACGAACGCCGCGTGGCACAGCAGATAGTCCCCCATGTTGGGCTCATAGGCCACCTTGTACTTCGTGCCGCTGAAGATCTCCCCGATCAGCCCCTCGTTGGAGGGTGCACCGGAAAGCGGCCCGATGGTGATTTTTTTCAGGTCGACGGACGCCACCCGGTCGCTCTCCCGATGGCCCGCCGAGGACGCAAAGGCGAACAGCACGTTTTTCTCCGGCAGTGCGGCGGCGGTGGCTTCTGCCCGCACATTGTTGCCCACAAAGATGATATTTTTCGTCCTGCTTGCCCGCAGGGTATCCATAATCGTGTCAAGTTGGGTGTAGCGCATGACCACAAAGATCACGTCGTAGGGTGCTTCCGGCTTCAGCTCCGTCGTCACCGGGATACGGCTGAGCGACACGCGGGGTGAAAACTTGTCCTTGATCCGCAGGCCGTTCTTTTTGATCTCCTCGGCCCATTTTCCCCGCGCCAGCAGCGTAACATTCTTTCCGGCCCGGAACAGATTCCGCGCCAGATTGCAGCCCAGCACCCCCGCGCCGTATACTAAAATTTTCATGGTGAAAGTCTCCTTTATCGTGATCTCTTTGCAAGATTCTGAAGCTCGTGTTGTTAGCTCTCGCTAACCGTTCTATCCCTGTTGTACCACCTGTCCCGCGTAAACACAATACTATTTTTGCAACAGCGGAAAATTATCTTTCGATACCCCGCAAGTCATCGCCCCCACATCATGCTTGATTTGCCGCCCTGCCGGGTGCTATACTGATAGAAAGAGGAGTTGTTTCCCATATGAACCACAAGACCGCATACTATCATCTCCCCGGCCTGTTTGAGTGCTACGAGCTGTACCGGGTGTTTCTCCCCCTGTACCGCGCCCACCGGGAATATTTCTACGACTGGTGCGATATCGGCTCTCTGTACGGCGCGCCGGAGGACTGTCTCTGGGGCGGCGGCCGTATCGGAAGCGGTAGCCACGCCCCCCGGGAGGTACTGGCCCTGACGCGGGAGTACGGCATCTCCGCTCGCCTGACCTTCAGCAATTCCCGGCTGCGACCGGAGCATCTGGCGGATGAAAGATGCAACGCCCTGTGCCGTCTGCTGACGGAGAGCGGTGGCGTTCCCAACGGCGTCATCGTCCACGCAGAGCTGCTGCTGGACTACCTGAAGCGCACCTATCCCCCGCTCTATCTCGTCTCCTCCACCACCAAGGTTCTGACGGACTTTTGGGACTTCCGCCGGGAGGTGGAGCGGGAGGATTTCCGCTATGTGGTGCCGGATTTCCGGCTGAACAAGGCCTTTGCCCAGCTGAACGCCCTGCCCCAGCCGCTGAAGGACAAAGTGGAATTTCTCTGCAACGAGTGCTGTTTCTTCGGCTGCCGGGACAGGAAAGCCTGCTACGAGGCGGTCAGCCGGAAGAATCTGGGCGAGCCCGGCCCGGAGCACCGCTGCGCCGCGCCGGACGCTTCCGAAGGCTACCGCTTCTCCAAGGCCATGGAAAACCCCGGCTTCATCGGCGTGGAGGATATCCGGAGCCGCTATCTGCCCATGGGATTCTCCCACTTCAAGATTGAGGGCCGGGGTCTTGGCAGCGCACTGATTTTAGAGTTTCTGCTCTACTACATGACCAAACCGGAACACCAGCTGAAGGTACGGGAGGAAATCTATCTGGACAACATGCTGGATCTGTTCTGACCGCCGCGCCGGCATTTTTCCGGCAGCTGTGGTAACATACACCGGCTTTGACAATCTCACCGGACGCCCCGCGTCCTTCTCACGAAAGGAATTGTTATATGGATATCATTCAAACCCTTGCCCAAGAGCTTGACAAAAACCCCCAGCACGTGGAAAACATCGTCCGCCTGCTGGACGAGGGAAACACCATCCCCTTCATCGCCCGCTACCGCAAGGAGCTGCACGGAGCCATGGACGACACCGCCCTGCGGACGCTGGAGGAGCGGCTCCAGTACCTGCGGAACTTAGAGGAACGCCGCGAGACGGTGAAAAAGGCCATCGAGGAGCAGGGCAAGCTGACGGAGGAGCTGTCCGCCGCCATCGACAGCGCCAAAACGCTGGCGGAGGTGGAGGATCTCTACCGTCCCTACAAGCAGAAACGCCGCACCCGCGCCACCACCGCACGGGAAAAGGGACTGGAGCCGCTGGCCCAGCTCCTGCTGGCGCAGGAGCGGGACTGTCCCCGCCCAGAGGACGCCGCGCAGGCCTTCATCGACCCGGAAAAGGGCGTGGAGACAGTGGCCGACGCATTGCAAGGCGCCAACGACATTATCGCCGAAACGCTGTCGGACGACGCGGATATCCGCAAGACCCTGCGGGGCCTGCTGACGCGGCAGGGCCGTCTCCGCAGCCTGGCCGCCACGGAGGAGGACAGCGTGTACCGTCTGTACTACGACTTTGACCAGCCCCTTTCCAAGCTGGCCGGCCACCAGATACTGGCCGTGAACCGGGGCGAAAAGGAGGGCTTCCTCTCCGTTACCGTGCTGCTGGATCGTGACGCGGCGCTGCCGCTGATGCGCCGCGCCGTGGTGAAGCCCGGCTCCGCCGCCATGGAATTCATCAAGGCCGCCTGTGAGGACGCCTACGACCGGCTCATCTACCCCTCGCTGGAGCGCGAGGCCCGCTCCACGCTGACGGACAGCGCCAACGAGGGCGCCATCGGCCAGTTCGCCCTGAACCTGAAGCCCCTGCTGATGCAGCCGCCGGTAAAGGGCAAGGTGACCATGGGCCTTGACCCCGGCTACCGCATGGGCTGCAAGGTGGCGGTGGTGGACGGCACCGGCAAGGTGCTGGACACCGCCGTGGTGTACCCCACCTACGGCGAGCGGCAGAAGAAGGAGGCCATTGTCACGCTGGCCAAGCTGATCCGCAAGCACGGCGTGGAGCATATCGCCATCGGCAACGGCACCGCCAGCCGGGAGACGGAGCAGATGGCGGTGGAGCTGATCCATCAGGTAAACGAGACCGGCGCTCACGTCAGCTATATGATCGTGTCCGAGGCAGGCGCTTCCGTCTACTCCGCCAGCAAGCTGGCCGCTGAGGAGTTCCCCCAGTACGACGTGAACCTCCGCAGCGCCGTGTCCATCGCCCGGCGCTTGCAGGACCCGCTGGCGGAGCTGGTGAAGATCGACCCCAAGGCCATCGGCGTGGGCCAGTACCAGCACGACATGCCCGCCAAGCAGCTGGACGAAGCCCTCAACGGCGTGGTGGAGGACTGCGTCAACGCCGTGGGCGTGGATATCAACACGGCGTCCCCCTCCCTTTTGCAGCGGGTAGCGGGACTGAACGGCACCACGGCGAAAAACGTCGTCACCTACCGGGAGGAAAACGGCGCGTTCACCTCCCGCGCCCAGATCAAAAAAGTCCCCAAGCTGGGCCCCAAGGCGTTCCAGCAGTGCGCAGGCTTCCTCCGTGTGCCGGAGAGCAAGAGCGTGCTGGACAACACCGCCGTCCACCCGGAGAGCTATGACGCCGCCAAGGCGCTGCTGGAACTGACGGGCTATACGCTGGCGGACGTGAAGGCCGAGCGCATCGCCGACCTGCCCCAGCGCCTGAAGGCCTGCGGCGAGGAAAAGGCCGCCGAGGCTGTAGGCGTGGGCGTTCCCACATTGCGGGACATTGTAGCCGAGCTGCTGAAGCCGGGACGGGACGTCCGCGACGAGCTGCCCAAGCCCATTCTGCGCACCGACGTGCTGGAGATGAAGGATCTCAAGCCCGGCATGGAGCTGACCGGCACGGTGCGGAACGTCATCGACTTCGGCGTGTTCGTGGATATCGGCGTCCATCAGGACGGGCTGGTGCATATCTCGCAGGTGGCGGACAAGTTCATCCGCCATCCCTCCGAGGTGGTGTCCGTGGGCGATATCGTAAAAGTGGTGGTGCTGGAGGTAGACGAAAAGAAAAAGCGCATCAGCCTCAGCATGCGTCAGGCATCTCACAAGGAGCGGGGTTGACCGCCGCAATCGAGAATAACCTCACCGGAAAGGATAACGGACATATGGAATACAACAAAAGAATCGCCGACATGCACAGCGGCGACATCGTGGAGGGCTTTTACATCCTGAAGGGCGCTTACCCCAAGACCACGGCGGCAGGCAAGCCGTTTCTGAGCGCGTCGCTTGCCGATGCCTCCGGCGTCATCGACGCCAAGGTGTGGGACTACACCGGCCCCATCGGCGTGGCGGACGAGGGTCGGATCATCAAGCTGCGGGGCACGGTGTCGGAGTATCGGGGCACGCCCCAGATCGTCATCGACCGCCTGCGCCTTCGCACGGAGGGCGATCCGGTGGAGCTGAGCGCGCTGGTTCCCGTGGCGCCCATCGATGCCGACGCCTATCTGCAAAAGGTCTACGACCTGCTGGACAGCATGAAAGACGCAGACTACCAGCGCCTGTGCCGGGAGCTGCTGCGGCGGCATCTGGCGGACTTTCAGCAGATCCCCGCCGCCAAAAGCGTCCACCACGGCTTCCTCCGGGGTTTGCTGATGCACACGGTGGACATGCTGACCATGGCGGACTTTCTGGCCGGTCAGTACCGCGCCGTCATCGACCGCGACCTGCTGCTGACGGGCACGCTGCTGCATGATTTCGCCAAGTCGAAGGAGTTCGCGTTTTCCGAGCTGGGGCTCGTGACCAACTACTCCACCGGCGGACAGCTGCTGGGCCATCTGGTGATGGGCGCCCAGGAGGTGGCCGACACGGCAAAGGAGCTGGGCATTCCCAATGACAAGTCCATGCTGGTGCAGCACATGATCCTGTCCCACCACGGCGAGCCGGAGTTCGGCGCCGCCGTGCGCCCGCTGTTTGCCGAGGCGGAGCTGCTGTCCTGCATCGACATGATCGACAGCCGCATGGAGATCTACCGCGAGGTGCTGAACGACCTGTCGGTGGGCGAGTTCAGCGACCGTATTTTCGCCTTGGAGCGGCGAGTCTATAAGCCCCACGAGGTAAAGTAAGCGCCAACAGGAGAAGGAGGGTTTTCTATGGAATATCGCGTTCTGCCCCACGGCGGGGAACAAGTAAGCGTCATCGGTATGGGTTCCTCCGTCATCGGCGCACAGCCGGAAAAAGAGATCATCGCCACTGTCCGGGCCGCCGTTGACAGCGGCGTCAACTACTTTGACATGGCGGGCGGCCACGCCGCCATCTTTGCCGCCTACGGCAAGGCGTTGGAGGGTATCCGGGACAAGGTGTATCTGCAAATCCACTTCGGCGCGGACTACACCTCCGGCGAGTACGGCTGGACAACGGAGCTGGCCGAGGTAAAACGATCCGTGGCGTGGCAGCTGGAGCAGCTGCGGACGGACTATATCGACGTGGGCTTCCTCCACTGTCTGGACGAGGAGAGCGACCTTGCCGCCTATCAGGCCAATGGCGTGCCGGACTATGTGCGGGAGCTGAAAAAGCAAGGGGTGATCCGCCATATCGGCCTGTCCTCCCACACCCCGGCGCTGGTGAATAAGGTACTGGATAGGGGCATTGTGGATGTGGTGATGTTCAGCATCAACCCCGCCTATGACTACGGACAGGGTGATTACGGCATTGGCGAGAACACCGAGCGGTACGACCTGTACCGCCGCTGCCAGCGGGAGGGCGTGGCCATCACCGTCATGAAGCCCTTCTGCGGCGGACAGCTGCTGGACGCCGCCCAGTCCCCCTTCGGCGTCGCTCTGACAAAGGAACAGTGTATCCAGTACGCGCTGGACAAGCCCGGCGTTATGGCCGTTCTGCCGGGCTTCGGCAATCAGCGGGAAATGCGGGAGGTGCTGTCCTTCTTTGACGCGTCTGCGGCGGATCGGGACTACTCCTGTCTGGGCGAGCTGGCCCCGGCTGGCGCGGTGGGCCGCTGCGTCTACTGCAAGCACTGCCATCCCTGCCCCGCCGGACTGGACGTCGCCCTTATCAACAAGTATTACGATCTGGCTATGCAGGGGGACAATCTGGCGCGGGAGCACTACCTGACGCTGGAGAAGCGGGCCGGGGACTGCGTGGGCTGCGGCCACTGCGACAGCCGCTGCCCCTTCCACGTGACCCAAAGCCAGCGGATGCAAACCATCCAAACGTACTTCGGTGCATAACGCCGCATGAATAAGGGGAAAAATGGGGGCATAACCCGGTTTATTGGCCGGTTATGACCCCCTTTTCCACCCCTCAACAGCCGCTTTTCTTCTCCCCTCCCGCTGCAAAACAAACCGCTTGACAGGCCAAAACCATGCGGCTATAATAAGGCCATCCCACAGGCTGCAAGACGCAGCTTTTCTATAGCACCTCAGGTTAGTCAAAGCTAACCAAGGATAAGGAGTGAGAACATGTCGTTCTTTGAAAACACCCGCAAGCCCGCCGGGTTTAGCGGCCGGGTGATGGTATCCATGATGAACCTGTGCCACAGTCCCATGGCCCGCTGGGGCTTCCGGTTCCTGAAGCTTGCCGGTAACGCGGCGGTGCTGGACTGCGGCTGCGGCGGCGGAGCCAACCTGACGCGGCTGCTGAAAAAATGCCCCGACGGCATCGTCAAGGGCATCGACTACTCCCCCGTCAGCGTGGAAAAAGCCCGGAAGGTCAACCAGCAGGCATTCAGCAGGGCCGCTGCACCGTGCTGCAAGGCAGCGTGGCGGACATGATCTTCGCGTCCTCGTGGTTCGACGCGGTCACAGCCTTCGAGACGGTCTACTTCTGGCCTGATCTGCCCGCCTGCTTCCGGGAGGTCTACCGTGTGCTGAAGCCCGGCGGCACGTTCCTCATCTGCAACGAGTGCGGCGCCCCGGAGAAATACAGCAAATGGACAGAGATCATCGACGGCATGACCGTCTACCGTGACACGGAGCTGCAAGCCGCCCTGGAGCAGGCGGGCTTCCACCATGTCCAGACCCGCAGCAACAAAATGGGCTGGCTGTGCGTCACGGCGCGGAAGTAAAAGGAGGACAACACTATGAGCATCGGCGCGTCATTGCTGCGCGGCGTCTATCGGCTCTCCGGCGTGAAGAAAGCCTTCGTTCTGCCGGAGGAGTAGCTGCTGAAGGCCATCGAAAAGGCCAACCGGGGCCGGGGCTTTTTCATGCCCACCGACCACAAGGCCCACTATGAAAAGCGGATGGTCAACGGCTTTCCGTGCCTGATCCTCCGGGCGGAGAGCAAGCCGTCCCAGCGGGCCATTCTGTTCTTCTTCGGCGGCGGCATGGTCATCGGCCCGGACAAGGGCGACGCCGCCGTGCTGCGGAAGCTGTGCTATGGAACAGGCTGCGACGTCTGGTTCCCCATCTATCCCCTCTGCACGGAGCACTGCATCACCGTCAGCTACGACATGGCCTACGCCTGCTACCGGCAGATGATCGCCCTGTACAGCGACGGAAACGTCAGCACCTGCGGGTTTTCCTCCGGCGGTGCGCTGGCACTGGGCATGGCCGCTCACAACAACGCGCTGGGCGCTCCCTGTCCCCGCCCCGGCACATTGTGGCCGTCTCCCTCGGCGAGGTACCGTGGAACGACGAGGAACGCGCCCGCATGCAGGCGCTGAATCCTCGCGACGTGGCCATCGATTATGCCTTCATGGCAAAGGGCGAAGCGCTCATGCGCCACGGGCAGGACAATGTGCCGGAATACATGCTCTCCCCCTCGCGGGGCGACTATTCCGGCGTGGGGGATATCCACTTCTATTACAAGCACGGACGAGGTGCTGTACGGCGCATGGCCGGAATTTGAAGCCGCCTACCGGCAGGCGGCGGTTCCCTATACGGTCACGACTCGGTCCGGCATGGTACACTGCTACTGCATGCTGCCCTATTACAAGGAGGCCAGAGAGGACTTTGCCAAAGTCGTGGAGCAGCTGAAAAAATAAGGAAGCAAACCGATGCCCCGGCGTATGCCGGGGCATCGGTTTATTCTATCTATATTATTTCATTCAGCGGCCGCGAGAGGCCTTTTCCTGACGCTCCGCTTCGGCACGGGCCTTACAGACCTCGGCCCAGCTGGGCAGCTTGTCCAACTCCGCCGCGAAGGCCGCCAGTTCATCGGGAATGGCGATCTTCTGGGGACAGACGGCGGCACAGGCGCCGCAGGCGATACAGGCGGCGGGCCATTTGTCCTGGGGCAGGGCGTCCATCTGCATCTTCACGGAGGAGCCGCTGCCCACCCGCAGCTGGTTATACTTATGCAGCAGGTCGGGGATATCCAATCCCTGGGGGCAGCCGTCGCAGCAGTAGCGGCAGGCGGTGCAGGGAATGGAATTCTTCATGCGCTCGGCAGCCTCTATCAGAATATCCCGCTCAGCGTCGGACAGGGGATCCAGATGGTCGAAGGTCTTGATATTGTCGGCCATCTGGGCCATGTTGGACATGCCGGACAGCACCATGGCGATGTTGTCGAAGCCCTGTAACCAGCGGAAGCCGAAGGAGGCGATGCTGTCGTCGGGCCGAATAGCGTGGAGCCGCTGCTCCTCGTCCGGCTCCAGCGTTACCAGCTTGCCGCCCCGCACAGGCTCCATGACCCACAGGGGGATATTACGCTGCCGCAGCAGCTCGTACTTTTCCTTGCCGTGCTGCAGCGTCCAGTCCAGATAGTTGAATTGCAGCTGGCAGAACTCCATCTCGTCGCCATAGCGGTTCAGGAAATCCGTCAGGCAGGGCAGGTCGGCGTGGCTGGAAAAGCCCAGATGCTTGATGCGGCCCTGCTTCTTCTGCTCGACAAAGTAATCCACGATGCCCCAGCGGGGATCGTCGTACACGTGGACGGAGTTTTCATATACGTTGTGCAGCAGATAGAAGTCGAAATACTCCACCTGACATTTTTGCAGCTGCTGCTCGAAAATATCGGCGGGGTCATAGGTCTCCGCCACCATGTGGCCAGGGAACTTGGTGGCCAGATAAAAGCTGTCACGGGGGTGCTTTTTCAGGCACTGTCCCACCACGGTCTCCGAACGATTCTGCATGTAGGGCCACGCGGTGTCATAATAATTCACCCCATGCGCCATGGCGTAATCGACCATTTTCTGCGTCAGCGCCGCGTCGATCTGGCCGTTTTCCAGCACCGGCAGACGCATGGTGCCAAAGCCCAGCATGGAAAGCTTCGTTCCCTTGAAGTCACGGTAAATCATTTTGCCATCCTCCCAACGATCAGAATTGATGGGAATAGTATAACACATTGGTGCGGATATTGTCATATCCGCACCAATGTGTTATTTCATATGTGGTTATTTCATGCTGGTGGTGGGCAGAAGCTCCACCGTATAGTTTTCGGGGTTTTCAATGTCGGTCCCGTTGCCGTAGAAGGTGCAGTAGTCCAGTATCAGGCCCATCCGCTCGCCGGGGATCCGCTCCAATTGCAGGGCCACGCCGTTGCGGGTAAAGGACGTGTTGTTAATGTTAGCACCGCAGGAGATACTGAAATTGCTGTTCAGCCGCATGGCCACGGCATTTCGGTCGAAGCGGACATCCTCCTGACAGAAGATCCAGCCGCCGTCCAAAGCCTGCGCCGCCACGTCCCAGCCGGTAAAGCGGCAGCCCCGCAAATACACCGGGCCGCAGGCGTTCACGCCGGTGCCGCCCGCTCCGGAAAAGGTCAGCGACCGCAGCTTCACCATAGGCTCCGTCCAGTCGTCTTGCTCCGTGGCGTTTGCTGTCAGTGTGGTGGAAAACGTGGTGCCCTCCTGATGGCCCACCAGCGTCATGGGACTGTCCACAGACACCGGCGCGTCATAGGTAACGGCGGGCAGATAGAGATACACCGCCTCCTCCGCTTTCGCTGCGGCGGTAATATCGTCCAGCAGCGCTTGCAGCTCCGCCGCCGTTTTCATGGGGGTATCCTCCCAGTGGTACTCCACCACCGTTTTGGCGCCGAAGGTCACGCCCTGCTTCACCGTCACCACATCGCCGTTTTTCATCCGCAGCGTCCAGACGATCTCGTTATCCGCGCAGGCGCTTGTCCCCGTCATTTTCTGATACAGCATGGCATCGGTGGTGGAAATATAGTCAAATGTGGGATCGCGCAGGGTGCAGCGTTCGCCGCCGTCAGGCGCTGTAACGGTCACGCTCCAGTCCTCCAGCAAGGCGGAAAAGCTGTCTCTGCCGTTTCGTCCGGAGGCCACCTCCTCCACAAACAGCGTCAGCGGCCCGGTATCGGTGCAGCCCGGCTCCAGCAGGCCGGAGCAATAGCCCCGCATGGTGCTGCCGCCGTCAATGCCGGGGCTGAAGGCAGCGAACACGTGGTACAGCTGCCCGTCCTCCCCCTCGTAATAGGTCTGGCACAGCGCGCTGTAGCGCTTTTCCGCCCCGTCTTCGCTCTCGTGGTAAGCGGTCAGCGGGGTCGTATCCTCCGGGAGCGTCTCGACCCGTGCGGTGCTGCTCCACAGTGCCGCGCCTATGGGCAGCGCCAGCGCCACCAGTGCCGCCAGCGCACCGATCCACCACTGGTTCCGCCGCGTGGTGGGCGGCGTCACGGAGATCGTGCGTCTCTGGATCTGCGTGGCGGTGCAGCATGGGCAAAAGGCCGCTTCCTCCGGAAGCGCCGCGCCGCAGCGGATACAGGTTTTTGTGGTTTTCTCACTCATAGGGCGTCACGAAGCTCCCAAACAGTCTGATAGCGCTGGTCGGGGTTCATCATGGTGCAGCGCTGGACGATGTGTCCCGCCTTGCCGGATGCCAGCTTCCGGGAGGGGTGCTGCCCCGTCAGCATCACGTTCAGCAGCACGCCGAGGGAGTAGATATCCGCCCGGCCATCGGTCTGGGACAGACCGAACTGCTCCGGCGCGGCGTAGCCGGTGGTGCCCAGCACCACCGTGTCGGCGGCCAGCTCCGGCTTGACGATGCGCGAGGCGTCAAAGTCGATCAGCACCGCGTCGCTGCCCCGCAGGATCACGTTGCTGTCCTTCACATCCCGGTGCACCGCGCCCAGCGAGTGCAGCACCCACAGCGCCGCGCACACATCCTGCGTGACCTTTTTGGCTTCAGCCCAGTCCAGCAGGCCTCCCTCCAGCAGAAACAGCAGCGTGTCGCCCTGTACGTACTCCTCCAGCACCGCCACGCGGCCATCGCTGTCCACCGCCTCCTCGATGCGGGGCAGATGGGGACACTCCACCGTCAGCAGGCGGCGGTACACGTCGGCGCTGCCCATAAACTGGCGGAACACGTAGCGTTTCCCCGTTTTCCGGTGGCGCAGCAGCGTGATGACGCCGCGGGCGCTCCGCCGCAGCACCTTTTCCTCATCAAAATACAGCTCTATCGCGCGCAAAAGCTGGTCATACATAAAAAAACCCCCTACCCTATGCAGCGCGCATATTGTTTTTAGGAAAATTTTTGTTACAATATGTAGTATAAAGGAAATGAACAACAATGTAAAGGCGGCAAGGAAAAATGGAACGCAAAAACACAGACCAGTTACAGCAGGAATTGATGACCGGAAACGATCTGGATCGGGTGCTGGCGGACAACGACAGCAGCTTTCGGGGCTACGCCCTGCAGGAGCGGCTGCAGGCGCTGTTCCAGCGGCGGGAGATCTCCAAAACGGCGCTGGCCCGCCAGTCGGGCATCAGCGAGGTGTATCTCCACCAGGTATTTTCCGGACGGCGCACACCCTCCCGCAACCGGTTGCTGTGCCTGTGCTTCGGCCTTGGCGCTTCGGTGGATGAGGCACAGGAACTGCTGCGCCACGCCCGGCTTGCGCCGCTGTACTCCCGCAACCGGCGGGATGCCATCGTGATCTTCGGGCTGAGCCACAACATGACGCTGGGGGAGATCAACGACAAGCTGTACGCCGAGGACGCCGACACGCTGTGCTGAACGATATGAAAAAACACTGGGGAAAGCTTTCGGCTTTCCCCAGTGTTTTTTATTTGCAAAAGCCCTGCGGCAGCGGCGCCAAGGTGTATGGAAAGTACATTCGGCAGGTGTGAACCGCCGCCGTAGGGCAAATCGCCGTTATTGATTCTGCGCCACGCACTCGTAGAGGTATTGCAGGTCGTAGATATCCACATTGCCGTCCAGATTCACGTCGCAGGCCATCTTGTCGCCGCAGGCAGGCGTTGTATCCTGCGTCAGGCATTCATAGATGGCAGCCACGTCCAGCGCGTTGGGTGAACCGCCGGAGCTGGACAGCTTGCCCCAGTTACTGTCGATGCACACGTCAAACGATTCGATCCGATCCGCCGCATTGGCATTGTTATTTTTCCAGGCAAGTTTGACCAAGGTGTCGGAATCAACGGTCGGGTTATAGAAGTCCACGGGGATCCAGTAGCTGTTGCTGTTGATTTCAAAATCATGTAAATCGGCGTTCTGCCCCGGGCCATAGTCCAGATAGCAGGATTGCAGCGTATAGCCCGCCGGAGCCTGCACCCAGAAGCCGCCGACATAACCCCATTCGTTGACCAGAGCAGCGCCGTCCTTGGGAACCAGCGTGATCTTTCCCTTTGCGGGGATAGCAGTCAACAGCGCATCGGGTTCCTCAAGGGCCAGTGTAAAGCGTGTTGTATCTGCCGCGTTCAGGCCATCCATCACAGGTGTCACCACAGCGGTGTGACTGAAAGCGGCGGCAACGGTGATCTTGACCTTGACCAGATATTTGGACAGCACATTCCCCGCGTCGTCCTTCCACATGGCCGCCTGATAGAACTCTGTCGTGCCCTTCTTTCCGCTGATGGTGACGGTGCCGTTACTGTTACCCTTCACGTCGGCTATTGCGCACCCGTTGCCGCACATGCTGAAATCGCCGCGGGAAGTAAACGCATACTCGTCATCGTCCCAGATACCATCCCACAACAGCATCCCCAGATTGGCCTCATCACCGACCCAACTGACGCCCTGCACCGCGCCACACTCGGAACCGAACAGGACATTCATGATGATGCGATCCATGCCCCCGCTTAGAACGGAATCCAGATAGGCCGCTTTCCAATCCGCCTTATTACCCTTCTTGATGGTGATGTTCAGCTCGCCGGTCTTGTCGTTATAGGTATACGAATAGTCGGTGCCGCTCTTCATTCCCTTGGGCATTTCCAGACTGAGGGCGCCGGGAATGCCCTCATACTTCTTGTCCATTTGGGGCGCGGTGAATCCGGCGTATGTCAGCTGATCCTGAATGGGGAGTGAGTTCCATTCATAGTCGAAGCCCTCGGGAACCTCAATACTGACGGTGTACATGTACTTCTGTTCGCCGCCGCTGTCAGTCAGGACATTCTTGTTCGCGTCACCCCACACGGCAATACAGCGCACCCAGTAGGTTCCCGCATTCGCGGAGAGCCCCATGTCGCCGTTTCTGCGCGCATAGGTATCGATGACCGTCCGTGTGCTGCCGGGACGCAGATTCGTGCCGCTGTACCAGGAGAATTCTGACAAATCATTGTTGGCATACATCTGGACAACACTGTCATCGTCATCCGTCACGTAGAACTTGACCTTAACGGCGCTTGCTGATGGCTTGTTGAAGCAGGTCGTTATGCCGAAATAACCATTGTTGTCATAGCACGTCTCAAACGCTTTCATCCATCCGTCGCTCTTCAGCAACCTGATACTCACGTGGCCGGTGGAAGCATCGTAGCTGTATGTATAGTCCACACCCTCCACAAGACCGTCGGGCATCTCCACGTCAAAGAGCTTTTGCGTAGGCACTCTGTATCCGGCGTTCCGCAGCGCGTCTTCCATGGTGGTATTCACGTCCCACTCGTAGTGAATATCGCTTTCCACCTTAACGGTGACAAACAGGTTATGCTGAGCCAGCCGGCTGCTGTCATCATTGTCGTTATCCCATACCATCAGATAGCGGTAGTAGGTTTCGCCGCTCTCAGCGGACAAGATCGCCTTACCGTTCCGCTTTTCCACCGATATCAGCGGGAAGTATCTGCCGAAGCTGTCATACCCGCTCGAAACTCCATAGAGCTCCATATAGCTGCCGAGATTGCCGTCCAGGAAGTCCTGCACCACGTTTGTGCAGCCCGCTTCCCAGATCAGCGCACCCGCGCCCCGTACCGTACCGGACGGTGCGTCAGAACGAATATTGACATCCAAGCTGTCATTGAAACCGAAACCATCGCTCTGTTCTGCCTCATAGAGCGCTTTCCACTTGGCCAGCGTGGCCGGCTTCAGCGTCACGGTCAGCTTGCCTACAATACCGCTGTTATCATAGTCGAAGGAAACACAGTCGTTGTCCTGCCAAGGTGTGCACAAATAGAAATCCTTGTGATCGCCGTTCATGGAGCCCATCTGCGGAGCGGTAAAGCCCGCATTGCTCAGCCGGGTATCCAGATCGTCAGACGCGCTGAGCGCAGTGGGAGCATTCTCCTCCGTCTCCGCCAGCATCAACTCCTCCTGAGAAATCTCCTCCTGCTGAACCGGCTCTGACGGTTCAGCAGCCACGGCCGTGGCGGGCAGCAGGCTCAGCGCCATCAGCAGGGCCATCAATAAACTGATGCATTTCTTCATGGTATGCTCTCTCCCTTTCGTCCAAGTTATGGAACTGCGCCAATGCGGCGCGTGTGGATATTATATTATTTATACACGATTCTCACCAAAAAAACAATATGCCGGGTGCATAGTATCCGTCTTTTTTTCCAAATTTTGCATCCATTTCTCCATCCCGCCGCAGACAGCTTTCCGTCAGGAAGGGCAAACCGTGCTGTTCCTCCACTTTACAACGGGGGCAATGTAGGGTAAAATGGAAAAAATGACCATTCGGAGGAAGCTTCTCATGACCGTGACCGTCCCGCTGCCGCAAGGCGGCTATCCCGTTCATATCCAGCCCGGCGCACTGCGGCAGACCGGAGCGCTGCTGGCGCCGCTGGGTATTGGCCGCTGGGCCGTCGCGGCGGATGAAACGGTGGCGGCGCTGTACGGCGGCGCGGTGCTGGACAGCCTGCGGAGCGCGGGACTTTCCGGCCAGCTGCTGACCTTCCCGGCGGGAGAGGCGCACAAGACCCCGGAGACGTGGCTCTCCCTGTGCCGCCAGCTGGCGCAGGAGGGCTTTACCCGAAGCGACGGACTGCTGGCGCTGGGCGGCGGCGTCACCGGCGACATGGCGGGCTTTGTCGCCGCCTGCTATCAGCGGGGCATGGCGCTGGCGCAGCTGCCCACCACGCTGCTCTCTCAGGTGGACAGCGCCGTGGGCGGTAAAACGGCGGTGGATCTGCCGGAGGGCAAGAACCTGCTGGGCGCGTTCTATCAGCCCCGGCTGGTGATCGCCGATCCGGACTGTCTGACTACGCTGCCCCGGCGTGAGCTGCGGTGCGGCATGGCGGAGGTCATCAAATACGGGTTTATTCAGGACGCCGGGCTGCTGGACGAGCTTGAAACCGACACGCCGAACTGGACGGCCATCATCGCCCGGTGCCTGACAATCAAGGCGGCGCTGGTGGCCGCCGACGAGCGGGACACCGGGGCGCGGCGGCTGCTGAACTTCGGCCACACCTTCGGCCACGCCTACGAGGCAGCAGGCGGCTATGCCGCCTGCACCCACGGCGAGGCGGTGGCTGCCGGGATGGCGGCCATGCTGCGGTGGCAGCTCCGCCGGGGCGACGGGGTACAGGCGGCCTACGACCGGCTGCTGGCGTTGCTGGAGCGCTGGGAGTTGCCCTGTACGATGCCGTTTGTCAAAGAAACGGTGTCCCGCTATCTGGCGCGGGACAAGAAATGTGAAGGAGATACCCTTCACGCTGTTTTGCTGCGGGCGATCGGCGACGCCTACGTGGAGGACGTGCCGCTGGCGGCGCTGCAGGAGGGTCTGGCATGACCCGGCGGCTGTATCCCGCCCGCCTGACGGGCACGGTGGCCGCGCCGCCCAGCAAAAGCGCATGGCACCGGGAGCTAATCTGCCGCTTTCTGGCGGGACAGCCGCTGCCGCAGGAGCTGTCCGGAGCGGATGTGAGCGCCACGCTGTCCGGGCTGCGGGTCTTGCGGCAGGGCGGCGACGCCATCGACTGCGGCGCGTCCGGCGCGACGCTGCGGTTCCTGCTGCCGCTGGCGATGGCGCTGGGACGCACCGGACTGCATCTTACCGGAACACCCCGGCTATTGGAGCGGCCCCTGTCCGCGCCCTATCCCGTAGCGCGGGAGAACGCAGGCTACCGCATCACCGAGCCGCTGACGCCGGGGCGCTATGCCCTGCGGGGAGACGAGACTTCCCAGACCGTCAGCGGCCTGCTGCTGGCGCTGCCGCTGCTGGCGGAGGCCTCGGGGCCTGGGGCGGCTGGCTGCCGCTGCTGGCGGAGCCGTCGGAGCTTGTGCTGACCACGCCGCTGGTGTCCCGCGCCTATGTGGACATGACGCTGGATGCCCTGCGGCGGCACGGCGTGACCGTGCTGACCACGGAAACAGGCTGGCGCATTCCCGCGCCGCAGGTCTTTCAGCCCGATGAGTCCCCGGTGGAGGGCGACTGGTCGGCGGGCGGCTGGTGGCTGGCAGCGAACGCGCTGCAGGGCGGCGGCGTGACCGTGACGAATCTGCCGCTGCACAGCAGCCAGCCCGACCGGGCCATTACCGGCTATTTACAGGAGCTGCCGGAAACGGTGGACGTGTCCCAAACGCCGGATCTGCTGCCTGCGCTGGCGCTGCTGGCGGCCATGCGGCCCCAGACCACCCGGTTCACCGGCGGCGCGTTCCTGCGCCGCAAGGAGAGCGACCGGCTCCACACGGTGGCCGCCGTGCTGGCGGCGCTGGGTGTAGCGGTGGAGGAGCTGCCGGACGGCCTGACCGTCGTTGGCGGCAGGCCCCTGCACGGTGGCGTGACGCTGGATGCCTTTGACGATCACCGCATCGCCATGCTGTGCGGCTGCGCCGCCCTGTTCTGCCGGGAACCGGTTGTGCTGCGGGGCGGAAACTGCGTGGCAAAATCCTATGAGGATTTCTGGCGTGACTACGCCATGCTGGGCGGAAAAACGGAAGAATTGATGGAAAGTTGAGGATAAGCCCATGTTGGACTATACGTTGTTCGGGGAGTCACACGGCCCTGTGGTGGGGGTGCTGCTGCGGCATGTCCCGGCCGGCGTCCCCATAGACGAGCTGCAAATGGAGCGCGACCTGCTGCGCCGCCGCCCCAGCGGCGCACTGGCCACGGCACGGCAGGAGCCGGACGAGGTACAGTTCCTCTCCGGCGTGTTTCAGGGCCGCACCACCGGCATGCCGCTGGTGATGGCGCTGCCCAACCGGGACGCCCGGCCGCAGGACTACGAGGCGCTGCGGTCGGTGGCCCGGCCCGGCCACGCGGACTACACCGCCCGGATCAAGGCCAAGGGCTTTCAGGACTACCGGGGCGGCGGGCACTTCTCCGGACGGCTCACCGCGCCGCTGGTGGCGGCAGGCAGCATCGCCAAAACGGTGCTGGCCAGTCAGGGCGTCACCGTGACGGCCCACGTGGTGGACGAGGAAAACCTGCGCCGCCGTGCCGCCGAGGCGAAGGAACAGGGTGACAGCGTGGGCGGACAGGTGGCCTGCACCGTCACCGGGCTTACGGCGGGGCTGGGCGGCCCGGACTGGCCCGACACGGTGGAGGGTGAGATCGCCCGCCACGTGTTCGCTATCCCTGCCGTGAAGGCCATCGGATTCGGCGCGGGCGAGGATTTCGCCGCCCTGCGGGGCAGCCAGGCCAACGATCCCCTGCGCACCGACGGCAAGACCGTGTGGACGACCAGCAACCACAACGGCGGCATCAACGGCGGCATCACCAACGGCATGCCGGTGGAGTTCACCGTGACCTTCAAGCCCACGCCCACCATATGCAAACCGCAGGACACGGTGGACATGGAGCGGATGGAAAACGTCACCCTGTCCGCCGCGGGACGGCACGACAGCTGCATCGCGCTGCGGGCCGCTCCCATTGTGGAGGCTGCCGCCGCGCTGGCCATCTGCCAGCTGTGGCAGGAGGAGCCGACGGAGGATCTGGCGGGCTATCGCGGCGAGATCGACAAGATCGACGGCGAGATTGTTGATCTGCTGGCAAAGCGGCTGCAAATCGGCAGCAAAATCGGGGCGCTGAAAGCCGCCGCAGGAACAGCCATCCGGGACGAAGCGCGGGAAGCGGAGGTGCTGCGGAGCCGGGGTGACATGGCCCCGGAGTACCGCACCGCCGTGGAGGCGGTGTTCCAGACCATCATGGCCCAGACCCGCCAGGTGGAACAGGAATGAAGCACCTGATCCTGATCGGTCTGCCCGGCAGCGGCAAGACCACCGTGGGCCGTCTGGCGGCGGAACGGCTGGGGCTGCCCTTTTCCGACTGCGACACGCTGATTGAGGTAGAGACGGGACTGCGCATCCCCGCTATTTTTGCCCAGCAGGGCGAAAGCGGCTTTCGCGCCGTAGAAAGTCGCATCCTCGCGGCGCTGCTCAGGGAGGATACGCGGGTCATCGCCACCGGCGGCGGTGTGGTGGAATCTGCGGAAAACCGGCGGCTGCTCAGGGAGAGCGGCGTGGTGGTGCTTCTGGATCGGGATATCCGCCAGATCGCCGGGTGCGTGGGCAACCGTGAGCGGCCCTTATTGAAGCAATACACATTGGAGCAGCTGGCCCGGCGGCGCCGGGACTGGTATCTGGACTGTGCCGACGCCGCCATCGGCAGCGGCACGGCAGAGCAGCTGGCGGCGCAGGCCGCCGAGATCTGGAGGAACGCATGAAGCTTTTGATCCTCAACGGCCCCAACCTGAACCTGCTGGGGCAGCGTGAGCCGGACATTTACGGCCACAGCACCTACGCCGACCTGTGCGGCATGATCGCGGACTACGTCAAAGAGCGGGGTCATCAGGCCCGGTTCGTGCAGTCCAACCACGAGGGTGCGCTGATCGACGCCATTCAGCTGGCGGATGCCGACGGCACCGACGGCATCGTCATCAACCCCGGCGCTTATGCCCACTACAGCTACGCCATCCACGACGCGCTGCGCTCCATCCGCGTTCCGGCGGTGGAGGTGCACATCAGCGATATCTCCGCCCGTGAGCCGTGGCGGCACACGTCGGTCACAGCACCCGCCTGCGTCACAGTCATCGCCGGGCAGGGCTTCCCCGGCTACCTGCGGGCCATCGACACGCTGGAAGCCATGGAGCGGCAGAATGTGTAAAGGAGATCACATGTACAGACTTTGTGTGATTGGCGATCCCGTGGCTCACAGCCGTTCCCCGGCCATCCACACGGCGCTGCTGCGGCAGCGGGGATTGGAGGGCATTTATACCACCGTGACCGTGCGGGAGGGGGAACTGGAAGCCTTCGTGGCGGAAGCCCGGCAGGGTGCGTGGGACGGCTTCAACGTGACCATGCCCCACAAGCAGGCCATTCTGCCGCTGCTGGACGCGGTGGAGGGCGACGCAGCCGCCATGGGTGCGGTGAACACCGTGGTGGTGCGGCAAGGCCGCGCCGTAGGCTACAACACCGACGGCGAGGGATTTGTCAGGTCACTTCCCTTTACAGCATCCGGAAAACGGGTGCTGGTGCTGGGCAGCGGCGGTGCGGCCTCGGCGGTGAGCCGGGCGCTGCGGCGCTCCGGCGCGGCGCTGACGATCTGCTGCCGCCACCCGGAGAAAACGGCGGGCTGGAACATGGAGACCCGGCTATGGCGGGAGCTGCCGCTGCTGGCGGCGGACTGCGACCTGCTGGTGAACGCCACGCCGCTGGGCATGACGGGACAGGAGGAGTTTGCGGACTTCCGCTTTCTGGAGAACTGTCACGGCTGGGTCTATGATTTGGTGTATCAGCCCCGCGAAACGGCGCTGCTGGCGGCGGCGCAGGACAGAGGACTGCCGGTGATCGGCGGGCTGGCACTGCTGCACGCACAGGCGGAGCTGGCGTTTGAGCTGTTTGTGGGAGAATAAATAATAAAAAAGACTGACTGCGGTTTGCAGTCAGTCTTTTTTATCTTCAGATGGGGCGGGGATCGGGCCTTCCTTTGTCTCAAACTCCCGGATGCACTGGCGCAGTAGATAGAGGATCTGCCCGTTGGCGGAGCGTCCCTCGTACTGCGCAATATATTTCAGCTTGTAGTGGAGAACCGGGTCGATCTCCAAGCCCAGATGCTTGTTGTTTTTATTGCGCATGCCGCACCTCAAAAATCATCTTATTTTGTAATAGCACGCACATAGTATACTTGCTTTAAGTATATATGTCAAGAAATGCTTGGGGGGATATGATCTGTAGGGGCGGGCGACTCTGCCCACCCTGACGACGTAAGAGGGTGCTTTCAAAATCAAGATGGATGCTACGGCGGCATAGCCGCCGAGATCGCCACTAAAAACATGCCACTGGCATGTTTTCTTAACGTGTCGACCCCGCCCCTACGCCCACATTACGAGGACATTCCCGTTATACGGCCATCTTCTGACAACAAATCGTATAACCGCGCCATAATATTACAATTTGCTATCGTTTTCTTTGTGTTTCTTGGGCTTTCCCGCTGTCAGTGCGGCCAGCGCCATGCCCGTGGCAAGGCGCTCGTCCTCCGCACCTTGCCCTTTCTTTCCCCGGCTGGCACACAGGATCACCACTGCCAGTCCCGCCAGCACCCACGGCAGCGCCGCCAAAGCAAACTCCCGCATGGTCAGTTCATCTCCTTGCTCTGCGCCAGCTCCGCGCCATAGCGGAACACCAGCGACGCCAGGATCAGCACCACGCCCAGTATCACGCTGCCGGCGTTGTCCAGCCGGTCGGGCGCGGACAGGTCGAAGACGGCATAGGGGACCATCTGCAAAACAACACTCACGATGGGCAGCACGATGGTCAGCACGCCCAGCCGCCGCAGCTGAAGGGCGGTGTCGTCCACAAAGGGCGTGCCGTCGGACAGCTCGCGGGTCAGATAGGACAGGGCGAAGCTCAGCAGCACTGCGCCGAAGGCGCAGCAGCCTGTCAAAGAACGCCAGTTCTCATTATGCGAGAGCTGGCGTTTTAGTCGTATCAAAGAAGAAATAGGGCAGAAAAACAAAGA
>URKW01000019.1 GCA_900548615.1 uncultured Eubacteriales bacterium
ATCCTCGCGTCCGTGTTCCGGACACCGTAAAGCGTGAAGCTGCCGCCTGTAGGCTCCTGCAAGCCGCAGATCAGGCGGATCAGCGTGGTCTTGCCTGCGCCATTCCGCCCCACAAAGCCATAGATCGCCCCCTTCGGGACACGCATGGTAAGGCTGTCCAGCGCGGTAAAACCCCGGTAATGCTTGGTCAGGGCGCTGGTTTCCAACACATATTCCATTAATTAAGTACCTCCCTTTGCTTGATACCGGTATGGTATCCGCCAAAGGTCAAGAAAGCGGTCAAGGAAACGGTCAAGAAATGGTCAAGATTCCGCCGCCAGCCGGAAGCCGATCCCCCAGACCGCCTCCACATAGTCCCGGCCCGACACGGCCCGCAGCTTGCCCCGCAGATTGCTGACATGGGTTTTCAGCGAGCTTTCCGTACAATCCGGCGTGTCCGCACTGATACGATCCAACAGGACGGATTTTGCCAGCACCTGACCGGGATTCTGCATCAGCAGCTTCAGAATGGCGTATTCCGTGCGGGTCAGCTGGACAGGCCGTCCGGCGGCGCGAACCTCATGGGAGGCCGTGTCCAGCGTCAGCTCGCCGCAGGTATAGACCGCCGCCAGCGGAGAGCGGGCGTTTTCCCGCAGCCGCACGGCCACACGGGCCAGCAGTTCCTTCGTGTCAAAGGGCTTGGTCAGATAGTCCGCCGCGCCGCCCAGCAAGAGGTCGACCTTATCCTCCACAGACACCTTGGCGCTGACCACGATCACGGGGATGCCCTGCAATTGCGGCAGCACCTCCTCGCCGGGCAGTCCCGGCAGCATCAGGTCAAGCAGCACAAGGTCGGGGCGGCTGTCCTTCAGCAGAAGCAGCGCTTCCGTCCCGGAATAGGCCCGCTGCACAGCGTAGCCCTCCCGCTCCAACACCTCCTGCTCCAGATCGCCGATGGTCACATCGTCGTCGATGATCAAAATTTTCCGCATAAAACGCTCCCTTTCAGATGAGGATGCCGTCGCAGTGGTCGATCTCGTGCTGGATGATCTCCGCCGTCCAGCCGGTAAAGGTCTTGAGCCGGGTCTGGAGCTTTTCATTCTGCCACTGCACCTTGATGATCTGGAACCGCTTCGTTTTCCGCCGTCCGGTCAGGGACAGACAGCCCTCCTCCGTTTCGTAGGGCCCGGACTGCTTCACGATGACGGGATTGAGCATGACCATATATTCCCCCTCGTTATCAAACGCGATGATGCGCTTATTGACGCCGATCATGTTGGCGGCCATACCCACGCAGCCCTCCTTGTGGGCGGCCAGCGTGTCCAGCAGATCCCGCGCCGTCTCAAGATCCTCCAGCCCGGCACGCTCCGCCCGCTGGGCCAGAAAAGTTTCATCTCTGCAAATATCACGAATCATAGTTCCTCCTGTGGGGCACTTCGGCCCGTCAAAACCGTGCCTGTCCCCGTCAACTGATGGCAGCGTTTCAAAACGCCGACCTGCGCATACCGCTCCGGAAGCTCATGCAGGCGCAAGAAGAAGCCGTCAGCCGGCGTGTATTCATCGCTCTCATTATATTATAATATGCCGCCGCGCTCCTGTAAACAGCATCCTTTCTCCCCCTCCCCCGTTTTCTATAGAGCCTTGCATATTGCTTCTCTTTTTGCTACAATAATTTACACGCAAAAAGGAAAGGGGCATCTTCCGATGTATTATTCCGACCTTGTGAAAAAGGCCTGTGCCATCATGTACGACGCCCACAAGGAGGATGTGGACAGGGGCGGCTATCCTTATGTGCTGCACCCCTTCTATCTGGCCACCCAGATGGACGATGAGGAATCCACCTGCGCGGCGCTGCTGCACGACGTGATCGAGGATCACGGCGACCGATACTCCTTTGATGATCTGGTACGGGCAGGCTTTCCGGACTCCGTTATCCATGCGCTCCGTCTGCTGACCCACGAGAGCGGCGTGCTCTACATGGATTACGTCAAGGCGCTGGCGAAAGACCCCATCGCCCGAAAGGTCAAGCTGGCCGATCTCCGGCACAACTCGGATCCCCGGCGGCTGAACGGTGTGCGGGCCGGAAAATACGAGCTGTATCAACAGGCGATCCGCTATTTGGATGCGGAAAACCGCCGCACACCGGAATAACCTCGGCGGACTTTGAAATTTTTTCTCCGCCAGCGCGGAAAGCATATTGTATTTACGGAAAATCGATGCTATCATAAAGGCAAATCGATCGACACAAAAAGCCGCCGGCGGCGGCTTTTTGAAAGGGTTGCGGTTAGCGTGCTCTAACCACGCAAAAGGAGGGAAACGCACGGAGCCGAAAGCCTATCGGCGGGACAGCCTTTTGGGCGCTCTCGGCGCGCTGTTGATGCTTGTGGGCGATCTGTGCCTGAGCGTGATACCGGCCAGTGCCGGAGACAGCGGGAAATCGGCCCAAGCATATTTAACTACCTGATCCTCCCGGCATAATTGCCTTGCAAAAATGCCTGACTTGCGCTATGCTGTTTTTGAGGTAATCGTATGGAACAGCGGGTCTTGCGCTATTTTCTCGCCGTGGCGCGGGAGGAGAATATCACAAAGGCGGCGCTGCTCCATGTGACACAGCCGACCCTCTCCCGCCAGCTGATGCAGCTGGCGGAGGAACTGGGCGTCAAGCTGTTCCGCCGCAGCCAGTACCGGGTGGTGCTGACGGAGGACGGAATGCTGCTGCGCCGCCGGGCACAGGAGATCGTGGAGCTGGCAGACAAAGCGGAGCGGGAATTGCAGCACCACGAGGAGGAGTTGACCGGCGAGGTCGCCATCGGCTGCGGCGAGACCGCCGCCATGACATTTCTTTCGGAGCATATCCGGACATTCCGCAGGCAGCATCCGCTGGTGCAGTTCCGCATCTACAGCGCCATCGCCGACGATGTGAAGGAGCGCATCGAAAAGGGCCTGCTGGACATGGGGCTGCTGGCCGAGCCGGTGGACATTGGCCGGTACGCGTTTCTGCGGATGCCGCAAAAGGACCGCTGGGGCGTTCTGCTGCCCAAGGAGCATCCGTTGGCGCAAAAAGAAGCCGTCACGCCGAAAGACCTGACGGGCGTTCCGTTGCTCATCAGCGGCCGCGAAACGGTTCGCAACGAGCTGGTGGGCTGGTTTGGCGATGCCTATGAGAAGATCGAGGTGGCTGCCACCTTTAATCTGATCCTGAATGCCACCAACATGGTGAAAAATGGCGTTGGCGCGGCGCTGTGCTATGATTTCGGCAGTCTCTTCGACGCGCTGACCTTTGTGCCGCTTTTCCCGAAGCTGGAGACGGGAACCGTGTTGGCGTGGAAGAAGGATCAGGCATGCTCTCCGGCAGCGGAGCAGTTTCTTGGCTGCATTAAAAATACACTTTAGGCATTTCTGCTTCCTCAAAACAAGCATTCGACATATGGCATAAACAAGTATACAATACAGGTATCCACAAAGGATGCCTGTATTTTTCTTTAGGAGTGATGGCCATGACAAAGGACGAGGCCAGCCAGCGCTACCGTTTCCCGCCCCATATTCTGGACGAGTATGAAAGCTGGGGACTGTGCGGCGCGTTGAAAAAGGTGATGGGCGCGTGGCAGTACGATGACGAGGATCTGGAGCGGCTCAGTACCATCATGACGCTGCACGATATCGGCTTTACCGCCGAGGAGGTGGAAACCTATATGCGTCTTCTGCTGGAGCAGCCGGACAGCGACAGGCAGCGGCTGCGGATGATGGAGGAAAAGCGAAAGGCAACTCTGGACGAGATCCACTTCCGTGAGCGGCAGCTTCAGCGGCTGGACTATCTGCGCCATGAGATACAAAAAGAAAAAGGAGTGTGACCACATGAAAAAACTGTTTTCCCTGCTGCTGGCGGCAGCCATGGTGCTGACGCTGGCGGCCTGCGGCGTGACCAACGCCGACAGCAATACGGCGGACGAGCCGAAAAACAATGCTGCCGCGGATGCCGCCGATCCCGCTCCCACTGAGGAAACGCCGGAAAGCACCGGCAGCAAGGTGCTGGTGGCCTATTTCTCCGCCACCGGCCATACCAAAACCATCGCGGAATATCTGCAAGCAGCGCTGGACGCCGACCTTTACGAGATCGTGCCCCAGGAGCCTTACACCGACCCCGATCTGGACTATAATACCGATGGCTACCGGGCCAATCAGGAGCAGAACGACGATGCCGCCCGCCCCGCCATCGCGGGTCAGGTGGCGGACATGGTGCAGTACGACACGGTGTTCGTAGGCTTCCCCATCTGGTGGTATCAGGCGCCGCGTATCATCGAGACGTTTCTGGAGAGCTACGACTTCTCCGGCAAGACCGTCATTCCCTTTGCCACCTCCGGCGGCAGCGGTATGGGCGGCGAGGATATCCTGAAGGCCGCCTGCTCCAAGGACACGAAATGGCTGCCCGGCAAGCGTCTCAGCAGCCGTGAGAGCGCCGCCTCCGTCCAGAAATGGGTGGAGAGCTTAGGCCTGTAACATAAGAAGAACTCCGTTTTCGAGCATCTCTCGAAAACGGAGTTCTTTTCTCTTAATGTTCCCCGACAGGTGTGGGCAATCCGTTCTTCACATAGGTCTCCCACACGTGCAGACGGTCGCCCTCGCCGATCTGCCGCAGCACCTTGGCGGGAACCCCGGCAGCAATGCTGTTGGGCGGAATATCGCGGGTCACTACCGCACCGGCGGCGATGATGCTGCCCGCCCCGATGGTCACACCGCCGCACACCGTCACACCGGCGCACAGCCAGCAGTTGTCCCCGATGGTGATGGGCTGGGCATACTCCAGCTCGTGGCAGCCGTTGGGATAGTCCGTATAGGCCCGCTCCTCCGCCACGAACGGGTGGTTAGGCGTGGCCAGCGTTACGTTAGGGCCAACGAGGACGTTATCCCCCAGCGTGATGGGTGCCACGTCCAGAAACACGCTGTTGTAGTTGATGAAGCAGTTCCGTCCCACGTGGATGTTCACACCGTATTCGCAGTAAAAGGGCGCGAAAGCCTCAAAATTTTTCCCTTTCGCCGAGGGGATCAGCCGCTCCAGCGCCCGCTGCTTGGCCTTGGTGCGCCACAGGGCAATGCGGTTGAATCGGTCGCAGCGGAGCATGCCCGTGCGGTGCCGCTTGGCGATCTCCGGATCGGCGGGGCTGTAGAGCCGTCCCGATATCATGCGCTCCCATTCACTGATGTTCGCTTTCGTGGTCAACGCCTGTTACAGCTCCTTTCCCAGCGCATAGGCCCGCTCCAGATCGTCCCCGCTCAAATCGGCGGCGGTGGGGGCGTTACGCGCATTCAAGACACCCGCGTTTTCCCAGCCCAGATAGCCGGTCATTTGCCGGAACATCTCGTTGGCCGCCAGCGCCGAGTCCATCTCCGTGTCCGCCATGGCGGTGATGAGGACGGCCTTTTTCCCGCCCATCAGCACCTCGTTGTTGGCATAGAACCGGTCGATGACCGCCTTGAGCTGGGCGTTGATGGTGAAGTAGTAGATCGGCGAGACGAACACCACCGCGTCCGCCGCCAGCAGGTGGGGATTCAGCAGCTTCATGTCGTCCGCGGCGAAGGTACACGTCCCTGTGCGGCGGCACTTGTCGCAGCCGATGCAGGGGTGAACGTTCTGAAACGCCGCGTCAAAACGGTAGACCTCATGTCCGGCATCCAGCGCCCCCTGCTGGAATCGGTCGGCCAGAGTGGCGGTGGTGCCGTTCCGGTGTGCACTGCCGGTCATCATGACGATTTTCATGTCATTTCCCTCCGTAATTCAAAAATTTTGATTTGTCCGTTCGATTATACCACGCTTTCTGCGCCCTGAAAACTGCCAAAATGCTTACGGCGTCTGCGGCTTGATCTCCACCGTTCTGCCGCCGAGACTTTCATAGACCCGGTGGGAGAAGGAGAGAACGGTACGCCCTCTGGAGGCCTGGCGCAGCGCGTCCAGCACCCGCTCCTCGGTCTCCGCGTCCAGATTTGCGGTGATCTCGTCCAGCAGCAGCACGGCGGGATCGGCCGCTGCGGCACGGGCGATGGACAGCAGCTGCCACTCGCCCTGGGAGAACATGCCGTCGGTACACACCGTATCGTAGCCCTCCGGCAGCGCCTGAATGGCGTCGTCGATCCCCGCCAGCTTCGCCGCGTTTCGCGCCATTTCCCCGGTGATCTGCGGATCGTTCAGGGTGATCTGCTCCAGCACTGTTCCCGGTCCGCGGGAAATATGCTGCTCCACGCATCTGATGCAGGTGCGCCGCTGCCCATCCGGAATGGCCGCAACGTCCACGCCGCCGATGGTGACCGTGCCGTGCTGGGGCGGATAAAGGCCCAGCAGCAGCTTGAACACCGTGCTTTTCCCCGCGCCTGTCCGGCCCACCAGCGTGACCTGCTCGCCCTGTTTCACAGTCAGGGAGAAGTCCTCCAGCACCGGCTTTTCCCCATAGCCGAAGGTCACATGGGAGAGCGCCACATCGCCCCGCGCCACCTGCACCAGCAGCGTCACCGCGATATAGACCAGCACCAGTACCGCCATTTGGGCGGCGGTCTCGTTGCCGCCCAGAATGTCGGCAAGGCACTGGGCCAGCCGCCCCTCAAACCACGGCGTGGCCAGCAGGCCCACGTTATAGATCAACCCGGAGGCCGTCACAAGAGCCAGCGAAAGCCACTCCATGCGGAAATAGGAGCCGATCCGGTCGGGGCGGAACGTCTTACTCTTCCGCATCGTCCGCTTCGCCTCCCGCCATTTTTTGAAAGTGCGGAAAGCCCGCGCGGCTCTCCTCTTTGGACGCGGTGTACAGCTTGTCCAGCGCCGCCGTGAAGGCGGCGGCTTCCTCCGGCGTCAAGACGCCGGTCAGGTATTCATAAAAGGACGCTTCGATCTCCGCCTTGGAGGCCTTCAGCCCCTCCGCCTTTTCCGTGGGGTACAGCAGCTGGCTGCGCCGGTCGTTGGGCGCGTCACGGCGGACGAGATACCCCTTCCCCTCCAGATTTTTCGTCCGCCGGGCGATGGCGGCCTTGTCCGCGTGCAGCAGCTCCGCCAGCGCCGCCTGCGTACAGCCGGGATTGTGGCGCAGCGCGTGGATCAGGTCGATCTCCGCCGTGCCCACGTCCTTTTCCCGCAGCGTCCGCAGCACCAGCTTCTCCGCCTCGCGGGCGATTTTTGTGATCTTCCGCTCTGTAATATCCATGAGCACCTCCGGTTTTCAAAAGAAGTTGCAGCTACATCATTGTATGTGCAACCATTAGACAACGTTCTCTCCTTTTGTCAACATAAACAAAGCAGCCGGGAGTCTCTTTTGTGAGACTCCCGGCACATTTTATGAGGAAATTCACGCGCGTGGCAAGGTGATATCGGCGCGGAACAGGTCGCCGTCGATGGACAGGTCAAACGTGCCGCCCATCAGCTGCACCAGACTTCCGGCGATGGACAGGCCCAGACCGCTGCCCTCGGTATGGCGGGACGCGTCGCCCCGGACAAAGCGCTCCATCAGCTCATCGGGAGAGATGTTCAGCTCATCGCGGGAGACGTTCTTGAAGCTGATGGTGACGGTTTCTTCATCGCAGGCGGCGGCGACGTAAACGCGGGTATCCTCCAGCGCGTACTTGCAGATGTTGCTGACCAGATTGTCCATAACGCGGCTGAGGAGCCTGCCGTCGGCCTGAACGGATACGGGCTTCTCTGGCGGACGGGCCACCAGCGTCAGGCGGCAGCCGGCCAGCCGCTCCTGATACTCGCCCACGATCTGGTCGAAAAGCACCGCCACATCCGTAGGCTGCACGTCCACCGGCAGCGCGCCGGAGGACGCCTTGGACGCCTCCACCAGATCCTCCGTCAGCTTTTTCAGCCGCCGGCTCTGGCGATCCAGCACGGCGATGTACTCCCGCGCCGTCTCTGGCTGAACGTCCACCTTTTGCAGCAGGTCTACGTAGTTGACGATGGAGGTCAGGGGCGTCTTGATATCGTGGGACACGTTGGTGATGAGCTCGGTCTTCATGCGCTCGGCCTTGGTCTGCTCCCGCACCGCCCGCTCCATGCCGGTGCGCAGCTCGTTCATCCGCTGGCCATAGCGCTTGAAGTCGCCGATCAGCGGTCTGGTGTCGATGCTCTGGGAGTAATCTCCCGCCGCCAGCTTCTCGCCGCCCTTCTGCAGAATGCGCAGATTCAGGGCGATATACAGGATGGCAAGGAACTCCACCAGCTTCATCACTGCAAAGACACCGTCCACGTAGCCGTAAAGCATCTCTGCAAAGAACACCGCCAGCGTCACCAGCGCGGTTTTCCAGATCAGGGGCAGACCCACAATCGTGCGGCGCAGGCCCCGGCCCACCGCCCTGATGATGCGCCACACCAGCCGCAGCACCCGTGCGATCAGCGTACCCCGCAGCACCGTCCCGGCCTTGCACTGGGCTGCAAAGGCGCACAGGAACAGCAGAAGCACCGGCGCCAGCGCCGCGCAGAACACGGCAAACGCCAATTCGTAGAAAACATCCCATCCCGCGAAAACCGCGCATATCAACGCCACCAGCCACACATCCGCCGGGATTTTGTCCAGCCATGTCAGGTGGATGCCCTCGCGGCCCGCCCAGTGTCCGGCGGAGACCATGGAGAAGCCAAAGCACAGCAGCGTCAGCAGCAGAAACAGCACCGTCAGGAACACCGTCAGTCCGATGTGCTCCAGCAGCCATGTCATCACCAGATAGGAATAGCCGGGGAATTCATCCGCAGGCAGCAGGTCGGCGGCGATGGTCAGCTCCTCCTTCGTCCCGTCGGCAAAGATGAGCGTAAAGGTTCGCTGTGTGGAGTACAGCGGCTTGTCGCTGTCCGTCAGTTCAAAGTTTTCAAAGGTGATCTCTCTGGTATCCTTGTTAATGACTGCCAGATGGCAGTCGGTGTCCTCACGGGAGAAGCTTTCCGAGAAGGCGCGGGGCAGATCGTCCAGCACCTGCTGCTGTTCCTCGTCGGTAATGTCGGCGGTAGTGGTATCCGAAGTATCCGTATCGGGCGTGTCATCCGCCAGCAAGCCGGCGTTGGCCATCGTGCCTCGCAGATAGTAGTAGGCGTTGTGAATGGCGCTGCTGCACTGTGATTCATACATCGTTTCCCGCATGTACGCGCCGCCATCCAGAAATACGTCGTAGCTGACCAGAATGCCGACGCCAAGGCCGCCCAGCACCGTCATGGTGCCGAACAGCAGCGTCAGGAAAAAGGACATCAGCTTGGCCCATGTTTTATCCAGAAGTCGTTTCATGTGGGGGTTCCCTCCATTTTATAGCCCTTGCCCCAGACCACCTTGATGTACCGGGGCTCCGAGGGGTTGATCTCCAGCTTTTCCCGCAGATGCCGGATGTGCACGGCGATAGCGCCTGTGGCGTTCAGCGGCACGTCGTCCCACACCCGGCGGTAGATCTCGCTGGGGGAGAACACCGTCCCGGCATTCTGCATGAGGAAGCGGAGAATATCGTATTCTTTCGGTGTCAGCGCCACCGGGTCGCCGTCCACGGTGACGGCCTTGGCGTTGTCGTCCAGACAGATGCCGCCGATGACCAGCGTGCTGGGCCGCACCTGCCCGCCGCCCAGCTGCAAATACCGCCGCAGCTGGGAGCGTACCCGCGCCAGCATCTCCACCGGATTAAAGGGCTTGGTGATGTAGTCGTCCGCCCCTACGTTCAGGCCCAGCACCTTGTCGGTGTCCTCACCCTTGGCGGTCAGCAGGATCACCGGCACATTGCTGGTCTGCCGCAGCTGGGCCATGGCGGTCAGGCCGTCCATGACAGGCATCATGATATCCATGAGGATGAGGTGCACATCCTCACGGGCGGCCACGGACAGAGCCTCTTTGCCGTTGCCGGCGGACAGCACCCGGTAGCCCTCGGCCTTCAGGTATATTTCAAGGGCGGAAACGATATCCTTTTCGTCATCAACCACCAGAATCGTGTACATAGTGTGTCCTCCTGCGGCAGTAAGTTTGGTCTATCTCTATCATACCCCCTCCCGCCCGATTGCACAAGGTCAATTCTTGGCGGCAGGATAGGGCAGTGAGGACAGGTTCACGCTGTGGTGGATGGGCTTCCACTCCACCTTCATGAACAGCGCCGCCATGGAGATGGGCAGGTATGTCAGCATGAACAGCGGGAAGGTCAGGGTATAGGCGATCTTCTTCCACGCCGGGGCGTGGATACGCTTCCACTCGCTGGCTACGGTAATGCCGCCCAGCACCAGCAGCGTGGCAAGGATACTGCCCATGCACTCCAGCAGCGACCGCATGGCGAACCATACCCCGACGCCCTGCATCAGCCCCAGCACCGACAAGGTGATGTTGGCCAGCAGGCACAGCGCCGTCAGAATGAAGGCCGGCAGGATGGACATGGACATGTCGAAGCAGCTCCAGCTGCCCTTGGCCGCGCCCTTCAGCAGATCAGCGCCGTACCGGCGGAATACCTGAAGGTATCCCTTGGCCCAGCGCAGCCGCTGCCGCACGGACTGGCGGAAGCCGGTGGGCTGCTCGTCGTACAGCACGGCGTCCTCGCAGATGGCGATTTTTTCGCCCCGGAGAATGTGATACACAGAGAACTCGATATCCTCGGTCAGCAGATAAAACCGCCAGCCGTGGCTCTCGTCCAGCACCCGCTGGGAGAACAGAAAGCCCGTACCGCCCACGGCGGCGCTGCTGCCCAACCGGTTACGGGCACCGTTGAGGTAGCGGCTCTCCCGCAGGAACCACAGGGCGTAGCCTGCGCTGATCCAGTTGCCGCCGAAATTCTTGCTGTTGCGGTAGCTGGTGACGATCTGGTGGCCGTTGGAGAACATCGCGTTCATCCGCTCTATGTAGTCCGGAGCCAGCAGGTTGTCGGCGTCAAACACGAAGTAGCCGTCAAAGCCCTCCGGATAGTCCGCACCGATGTTCTGGAGCAGGAAGTCCAGCGCGTAGCCCTTGCCCACGTTCAGCTGGTTGAACCGCTCATACACCACCGCGCCATGGGCGCGGGCAATGGCAGCGGTACGGTCGGTGCAGTTGTCCGCCGCCACGAATACCGTCACAAGAGACATGTCATAGGTCTGCGCCCGGAGACTGTCCAGCAGGCCGGAGATGACGTTCTCCTCGTTCCGGGCGGCGATCAGCACCGCGTAGCGGTGGGGCCGTGCCGGCGCGGTAAGGGGCTTAGGCTTTTTTGCCAGCACCAGCGGGATATAGAGGAACTGATAGGTATAGCAGATAAAAAACAGCGCCGAGATAACGGCGTTGATGGTGCGCAGCGTGGTCTCCATAAAGGCACGTCCTTTCTTCTCTTTCTGCCATCGATTGACAAGGGTCTGCCCTTGTCAATCGATGGCACCTTTATGGTAACAAACGCCGGATTAAGAAACAATCAGGGGGAGGTTTAAGGTTTTATTAAGACGCACCCCTTCCGAATAAAAAAAGAGGGGCCGAAGCCCCCTTTTTTCACCGATATCATCCGTCCCACGGATACCAGATCTCACCCTGTTCGGCCACGTACCAGATGCCGTCCCGTTCGCAGACCTGTCGCCATATTTTGTTGCACCGGCATCCCCAAAACGCAGGTCGAAGCAATTCCTATCTTCTCAAAAGGGCTATGCTTTTTTGACAAGCTAACAGGAAACCCGCATGGTTTCCGGTGTCAAGCAGTTCTGTAACGCAGCTCTTACCCCATCAGGTGCTGGGCCAGTCCCACCACCGGCGGGATGGTCAGCACGGAGAGGGCGGTAAACACCGACACCACGCTGGAGGCCAGCCGGGTGTCGCGCTCGAATTTCTGGGCAAACATACTCAGCAGCGCGGCAGGCGGCGTGCTGGCGGCGATGACCGTCACCAGCGCCACGGCGCTGTCCACCCGCAGGGCGTAGCACCCTCCCACCGTCAGCAGCGGGATCACCGCCAGACGCAGCACCAGCGCCGTCCAGGATCGGCGGTCGGCAAAGGCGTGGCGGAAATTGGCGTGGCTCAGCTGATAACCCACCACGATGGTAGGCAGCGGCGTATTCATGCTTGCCAGATAGTTCAGCGGCGTCATAACGATCTCCGGCAGGCTCACCGACAGCAGATACAGCACCATGGCCGCCGCCACGCTCAGCACGCCGGGATTCAGCAGGATAGACTTCAGCCGCAGCTTACTGGTGTCATGGGTAATCATATAAACGCCCATTGTCCACGTCAGCACCGTGAACACCACCACGTAGGCCGATCCGTAGAACACGCCGATGCTGCCCAGCAGCGCCGTCATCAACGGATAGCCCATAAAGCCGCAGTTGGAGAACACCGCGCCGAACTGCAGCACCCCGCAGGTGCCGTCCTTTCCCCGCAGCGCCGCGTAGGCCAGCAGAATGCTGACGGCATGCACCGCCGCCGCCAGCAGCAGGCACACCAGAAAGTTATGCAGATCCGCCGTGTCCTTCTCCCGCTGGAAGGCCACCACCATCATGGCGGGCGACACCGCGTACATCACCAGATTCGTCATGGCAAGGCTGCCCTTGTCCCCCATCAGCTTGGCCTTACCCAGGGCAAAGCCCACCGCCATCAAGGCAAACAGGATCAGCACCTGCTCGCCCACCGTCAGAAAAGAACCGATCATTTTTCTTTGCCCCTCTTGTCAAAATACCCGGACGTGGCCAAAGCCACCACCAGCAGTCCCACCACGGCGGCGGCTGCGTTGAACAGCAACATGGCGTTCACGTCCACCCGATCCACCAGCGTACCGCTGACGGCGGTCATCACCGCCGGGCCCACGCCGTTGGAGAAAATGTGGATCAGGCCCTGTCCCTTGGCCTGATTGGCGGCGTCCAGCGTCTCCGCCGCGTAGTACACGGTGGCAGGCAGGAACACGCCGAACTCGAAAAATTGCAGCGCCGCCGACACGTACAGCAGCGTCGGCGTCCTGGCCAGTAGAAACAGCACGTCCTTGGCCACAAAGGCGGCGGCGCATAGCAAAAACATGCCCCGCAGGGACAGCTTCTGCCGCATCCGGGAGAACAGCGTCATGGCGGGCAGCTCCATAAAGGCGGACACCGCCAGCACCACGCCCATCAGGCTCTCTCCCGCGCCCACCTTGTCCACAATGTGTATCATATAGGTGTTACAGGCGTTGTGGCCGCCCTGCAAAAGCGCGCAGCCCATCAGCATCACCGGAAAGGCCGGATACTTCTTCAGCAGCGCCCACAGCCCCAGCACCTTGGGCGACTCTCCCTCCTGAGCCGCCGGAACAGGCGGCAGCGGATAGCGGAACGTCCAGACGGCGATGATCTGCAGCACCAGCGCCGCCAGCAGCACCGGCAGGATCACCGTCGGCGCACGCTTTTCCAGCACGAAGCCCAGCACCAGCGCCACGATGGCGTAGGTGGTGGAGCCGGTGCCCCGGCCGAGGCCGTAGTTGACGTTGACGCCCCGCAGGTGATACTCCATCACCATGCTGTTGAAAAACGGCGAGGTGCTCACCAGCAGTACGCCGATCACGGCGTAGGCCACCACCAGCACCGTCTTGCTGCCGGTGCTCACCGTCATGACCACTGCCGCCGCCAGCGTCAGCAGCGACAGCACCAGCGCCAGACGGCGGCTGGTCCACCGGCTGTCCGCGTCCGACAGGGCGGCCAGCGCCGGCTGGAGCAGCAGTGGCAGCACCAGCGCCAGCGACGTGACCACGCCCAGCGTGCTGTTGCTCAGCCCCAGATACAGCAGCAGCACCGGCCCAAAGCCCCAGATGGCCGAGAATCCGGCGAAATAGCTGCCCTGCATGGCGGCGTGATGGATATCCACTTTTCTGGCAAGCTTGTCCATGGCGCTCCTCCGCTGCGAAACATATTAAATAGGTGTGAACATGCTCCAGTCTATCACAAAAGTAAAAACTGTCAAGACCGGAGGTTGTGTTTTGCCGGGAAATAGACTATAATAAGATATTCTGTGAAATCTGACCCCACAAGGAGGCCGACCATGAAACTGATGGTTCTTGACGGCAACAGCATCATCAACCGCGCCTTTTACGGCGTGAAGCCCCTGACCACACGGGACGGGCTGTATACCAACGCCATTTTCGGCTTTCTGAACATGCTCCAGCGCTTCGTGGACGAGGAACAGCCGGAGGCGCTGTGCGTGGCCTTTGACCGGAAGGAGCCCACCTTCCGCCACGAGGCCGACGCCAATTACAAGGCCACCCGCAAGGGCATGCCCGAGGAACTGGCCCAGCAGATGCCGGTGATGAAGCAGGTGCTGTGCGCCATGTCCATCCCCTGCTACGAAATGGTGGGCTACGAGGCCGACGACCTGCTGGGCACCATCTCCCGCCGCTGCGAAAAGCGGGGCTGGGAGTGCGTCATCGTCACCGGCGACCGGGACAGCCTGCAGCTCATCACCGACCGTACCCGCGTGAAGCTGGTGACCTCCCGCATGGGCCAGACCTCCACCACCGACATGACCCCTGCCCTGTTCCGGGAGCAGTACGGCTTCGACCCCATCCATATGATCGACCTGAAGGCCCTGATGGGCGACAGCAGCGACAACATTCCCGGTGTACCGGGCATCGGTGAAAAGACCGCCACGGCGCTGGTGCAGCGCTACGGCAGCATCGACGCGCTGTACGCCGCCATGCCGGACGTAGAAGCCAAGCCCGCCGCTCTGCGGAAGCTGGCGGAGGGCGAGGAATCCGCACGCCGCAGCTACTGGCTGGCCACCATCGTCACCGACGCGCCGCTGGAGTTCGACCCGGAGGACGCCCTGCGCCAACCCTACCGGCCGGAGTTGTACGACCTGTTCATGAAGCTGGAATTCACCAAGCTTATCAAGAAATACGACCTGACCCCTGCCGCTCCCACACCGGAACCGGCCGCCCCTGTCCATGACGAGGACTATTCCGTCATGATTGAGGTGCCCCAGACCGATGACGACGCGGCGCGGCTCCTTGCCCAGTGGCGCAGCGTGCCCCACGTGACAGTATACGGACTGGACGATCTTCGGGCGCTGGCGGTGGAATGTGAGATCGACGACCACCACGGCCTGACGGTCATCCTGCGGACTGACCGGTTCGACGGCGACTGGGACGCTTTGCTGCGCGGCCTGTTCTCCGCCGATATCCCCAAGGTGGCCCACAACGTAAAGGACATGACCTACGCCCTGCTGGAGCGCGGCCTGCCTGCCGAGGGCTTTATCTTCGACACAGCGCTGGCTGCCTACCTGCTGGACGCCACCGCCGGAGGATACGACCTCCAGCGGCTGTTTGTGGCCTACTGCAGCGCGGAGCTGCCCGCCCCGGCCCACCTGGCCAGGGACGCCTTCGCCCCACTCAGCGACGCCGCCACGGAGGAAGCCGCCCTGTGCAGCTATACCAGCGCCGTTTCCGCCCTGTATGAGATTTTGCCCGGCAAGCTGGAGGAGCTGAACCTGACGGCGCTGCTCCACGAGATGGAGCTGCCCCTGTGCCGGGTGCTGGCGGAGATGGAGCTGGCGGGCTTCCGCATCGACGAATGCGCGCTGGCTCAGTTCGGCATCGACCTGCATGAGCGTATCGTGAAGCTGGAGCAGTCCATTTACGACATGGCGGGCGAGAAGTTCAACATCAACTCCCCCAGACAGCTGGGGATCATCCTCTTTGACAAATTGCAGCTGCCCCACGGCAAGAAAACGAAAACCGGCTGGTCCACCAACGCCGAGGTGCTGGAGAAGCTGCGGTACGAAGCGCCCATCGTCAGCAGCGTGCTGGAGTACCGGCAGTATACGAAGCTGAAATCCACCTACGCCGACGGTCTGCTGCGGGCGGTGTCGCCAGACAGCCGGGTGCGCACCCGGTTCCAGATGACCGCCACAGCCACAGGCCGTCTCAGCTCCACGGAGCCGAATCTGCAGAACATCCCCACCCGCACCCAACTGGGCAGCGAAATTCGCCGCCTGTTCGTGGCGGAGGATGGCAATGTGCTGGTGGACGCGGACTACTCCCAGATCGAGCTGCGGCTGCTGGCCCACATGGCGGGCGACGAAGCCATGCAGCAGGCCTTCCTGTCCGGTGCGGACTTCCACACCGTCACGGCAGCCAAGGTGTTCCACGTGCCGGAAGCGGAGGTGACCCACGAGATGCGTTCCCGGGCCAAGGCTGTGAACTTCGGCATCGTGTACGGCATGTCCGCCTTCTCCCTCAGTCAGGATATCCACGTGACGGTGGCGGAAGCCAAGGACTACATGGAGCGCTACTTCGCCACCTACCCCGGCGTGAAGCAGTACATGACCGATATCGTGGCGCTGGCCAAGGAGCAGGGCTATGTGGAGACGCTGTACCACCGCCGCCGGGCGCTGCCGGAAATCAAGTCGTCCAACTTTATCCAGCGCTCCTTTGGCGAGCGGGTGGCGCTGAACATGCCCATTCAGGGCACGGCAGCGGACGTGATGAAGCTGGCCATGATCCGGGTCTATGACCGCCTGCGGCGTGAAAATTTGCAGGCCAAACTCATCATGCAGGTACACGACGAGCTGATCGTGGAGTGTCCGGAAGCGGAGCGGGAAACCGTGGAAACGCTGCTGCGACAGGAGATGGAGCAAGTGGCGGCGTTGTCCGTCCCTCTGATTGCCGAGGCTCACAGCGGTAAAAACTGGCTGGAAGCAAAAGGATAAGGAAAAACTATGGAAAAAATACACATATCGATCGTGCCCATGAACGCCGATCATCTGGACGAGATCGCGGCGCTGGAGCGGGTGTGCTTCTCCCGCCCGTGGTCGCGGAACATGCTGGCCGAGGAGCTAGAGAACCAGTGCGCCGCCTTCCTGACGGCGCTGAATGCCGCCACGGGAAAGGTGGTGGGCTACGCGGGGCTGCTGGTGGCAGCGGACGAGGGCTACATCACCAACGTGGCGGTGTTCCCGGAATACCGCCGTCAGGGCATCGCCGCCAAGCTTTTGAAGGTGTTCTGCGATTTTGCGGCGGGCCGGCATCTGGCGTTCCTGACGCTGGAGGTGCGGCCCAGCAACACCGCCGCCATCGCCCTTTATGAGTCCTTCGGCTTTACGGAGCGGGGACGGCGGCGCAACTACTACGACCTGCCGAAGGAGGACGCCCTCATTCTGACGCGGGACTTTGAGGAGGGGAACGCATGAACATACTGGCTTTTGAATCCTCCTGCGACGAGACCGCCGTGGCGGTGGTGCGGGATGGCCGCCATCTACTGGCCGACGCCATTCTCTCCCAGGCGGACATGCACGCCCTGTACGGCGGCGTGGTGCCGGAGATCGCGTCCCGCAAGCATGTAGAGGCCATCGCCGGACTGACGGATCAGGCGCTGCGCGACGCGGGACTGACAAAGCGGGATATTGACGCGGTGGCCGTCACCTACGCGCCGGGCCTGATCGGTGCGGTGCTGGTGGGCGTCAGCTTCGCCAAATCCGCCGCGTGGGCGCTGGGCGTTCCGCTGATCCCGGTGCACCATGTGCGGGGTCACATCGCCGCCAACTATCTGGCCTTTCCGGAACTGGAGCCGCCGTTTCTGGCGCTGGCCATCTCCGGCGGCAATACGCTGATCGTGGATGTGGCGGACTACACCGACATGCAGGTTCTGGGCGCTACCCGTGACGATGCGGCAGGCGAGTGCTTCGACAAGGCCGCCCGTGTGCTGGGTCTCCCCTACCCCGGCGGCAAGCCCATGGATCAGCTGGCTCAACAGTCGGCGGGCGGCGTGTACGCCCTGCCCCGTGCCCATGTGGACGGTGCGCCGCTGGACATGAGCTTTTCCGGGCTGAAAACCGCCGTGGTGAATCTGGCCCACAACGCCCAGCAGAAGGGTGAGCCGCTGGACGAGCCCGCCCTGGCCCGGGACTTCACCCAGGCCGTCAGCGACGAGTTGACGGAGCGCGCGGCGCTGGCGCTGGAGCAGACGGGCCGCAAGGTGCTGGTGGCAGCGGGCGGCGTGGCCGCCAACTCCATCATCCGCGCCGACCTGCAAAGGCTGTGCGAAAAGCGTGGCGTGAAGCTGTATCTCCCCCCGCTGAAATGGTGCGGTGACAACGGCGCCATGATCGGCGCGCAGGGGTATTACGAGTACATGGCTGGCGTCCGGGGTGACATGACCCTTAATGGCTACGCCACCATGGAGCTGGACAAGGTGGTTTTTTGAGGGTATTGCGGATTTCCGCACGTCCAAGCGGCGGCCTGAGGGCAGGCCGCCCTACGCACGTCCACAAAAGCGCTTGACATTAAAAAAGGCTCTGGCCGTTGGCCAGAGCCTTTTTTACTCATTCATACACATCCACATACGTGCCGTCTCGGTACACCTGCACGGCGGTGATCCCCTCCAGCGACCGCAAGGACGTGACGATGCCACGCAGCATCTGCTCCACCGTGTCGGCGTCCACCGCGTCCAGCTCCTCCGACGGGAGGTTCAGCTGACACACGCCGTCCTCCACGCGGGCGGTGATGCCTGTGACCCCCTCTGGGATCAGGGCCTGCAGGCCATCCTCCGTGGGGCCATCCATCAGCGCCGCGATCACCACGTCCGCCGTGGACTGTCCCTCGTACTGGGGCAGCAGCCGCTCCTCCGGCGTCAGCGTGCCGTCGGCGTCGGGGAAATACAGCTGGGCCGTCAGCATCCGCACCACGTCGTCCATAGAGGTCAGCAGCACGTCACTGGCCAGAAACAGGTTGCTGTCCCGATAGGCCAGCTCCTGCCCGTTGACGGTGATACGCACGGCATATACGCCCTCCAGCTGGGTCAGCGACAGCGCCACGCAGTAGTCGGCGATGGTCAGCGCCATGCCGCTGAGCTGGCTGTAGCTGCCGGAGAAATCCACCCACGCGGTACCGCCCTTTACCTCCACGGAACGCAGCGATGTGCCTGACGGAACAGGGCTCTGGAAGCGCTCCTCCTGACAGCCGCCCATCAGCAGCGCCAGCACGGCTTCCGCCTGTGCCGCCCTGTCCTCCTGGGGCAGCGTGTCCCAATCGACGGTGACGCTGCTGATGGCGTCGCCGCCGGGATGCTCCTCCAGCGGCACGGGATAGTACAGCCGCAGGCCGTCTCCCTCGCCGCTCTGCGCCGCGCCGCAGCCTGCCAGCAGGCACAGCGCCAGCATCAGCGCCGCAAGGCGCGTGATCCCCCGTCTCATTGGCCGTCACCGCCTTCCTTTGCTGCGCGGGGCAGGCGCACCGTGAACACCGTGCCGCCGCCCTGACGGGCCGCGGCGGTGATGCTGCCGCCCCGGTTCTCCACCGTGTCCTTCACGATGGACAACCCCAGTCCCGTACCGCCGATGGCACGGGAGCGCATCTTGTCCACCCGGTAGAACCGCTCGAAAATATGGGGCAGGTCGTCCTCCGGAATGCCGATGCCGTTGTCCTCCACCGTCAGCACCACCCAGTCACCGTCTGTTGCGGCGGCAGCGTGGACGAAGCCGTCGGTGCCGGAGTATTTGATGCCATTGTCCATCAGGTTATAGAGGATCTGATGCACGTCGTCCTCCGTGGCCAGCGCCACCGCCTGAGGCTCCGCCTCGTAGGACAGCGTGACGTTCTTCTCCCGCGCCAGCACCGCCAGCATCCGGGCCACCCGCTCCAGCACCGGCGCTACCGGCACCGGCGTCACCGGCGGCACAGCGCCGCTGTCCAGCCGGGTCAGCCGCAGCAGGTTTTCTGTGATGCGGGTCAGCCGCTCGGCCTCGCGGCCGATGTCGCCCACGAATTCGCGGGTGGTGTCCGCGTCCATATCCCCGGTCTGCAAGATGGAGTCCGTCAGCAGCCGGATGCCCGCCAGCGGCGTTTTCAGCTCGTGGCTGGCGTCGGACACGAACCGCCGCCGGGCATCCTCGGTGGTCTGCAGGCGGTCGGTCAGGCTGTTGAACTCCGCCGCGATCTGGCCGATCTCGTCGCTGCCCTTCACAGCGGCGCGGTGGCTGTAGGCGCCCTCCCGCACCTTGCGGATGGCGGACAGCAGATCGGTGATCTGGGCCGTCAGGATCCGGCTCAGCAGCACGGAAAGACCCAGCACCGCCAGCGCGATGAGAATGGAGATCTTCATCAGGTTGGACTGGAAGCTTTTGAGAATATCCGCCTGCTTGGTGTCGTACTCATACGTATACACCGCGCCCACGATCTGGTTGTGATACACCACCGGCGAGGCCATGCGGCTGAGGAACGCGGTGGAGTCATAGTTGCAGTAGAAGGCATCGTAGCCCTCCAGCGCCTGCACGATCTCGGTGTAAAAGGCGTACAGCCCCACCGCGCCGTTCTCCTCGCGGGTGTCGTACAGGATGCGGCCCGCCGTGTCCGTCACCAGAATGCGGGACACACCCGTCTCCCGCATGGAGGTCAGCGCCTTGGACACGTTTTCCTCGTCCAGCTGCTTCAGACCGCTCAGCGATGCCTCGATCAGCTTCACGGAGCTTTTCATGGATGTCTCCTTGGACTGGAACACCATGGTCTGGGATTGCAGCAGCGGATAGGTGTTCAGCAGCACCAGCACCGCAGCGATCACCAGAATATAGCTGACGCCAAACTTAAACTGTAGGCTGGTTTTCCCCCTGAAAATAGTAACCCACTCCCCACTTGGTCATGATATAGGCCGGCTCTGCCGGCACACGCTCCAGCTTCTCCCGCAGGCGGCGCACATGCACGTCCACCGTGCGGTAATCTCCGGCGTAGGAATAGCCCCACACCAGATCCATCAGGCTCTCCCGGCTGTAGACCCGCCGGGGATTCTTCATCAGTAACTCCAGCAGGTCATATTCCTTGGCGGTCAGGTCGATGGTCTTGCCGTCCCGGATGGCCACGCGCTGCTGGGTGTCCAGACTCAGGTCGCCCACCGTCAGCAGGGTACGCACCGCGTCGGAGCGTCCCGCGCTGCGCTTCAGCAGCGCCCGGATACGGGCCTTCAGCTCCAGAATGTTAAAGGGCTTCGTCACATAGTCGTCCGCCCCGCAGGCAAAGCCCATCAGCTTGTCCGCATCCTCGCTGCGGGCGGTCAGCATGATGATGGGCACGTCGGAAAACTCCCGGATCTTCATGCACGCCTCGGTGCCCGACAGCACTGGCATCATCAGATCCAGAATGATCAGGTCGAAGCTCTCCTTCTTCGCCAGCTCCACGGCGGCTTCGCCATCATAGGCGGCGGTGACCTCATAGCCCTCGTTCTCCAGATTGAACGTGATGCCCTTTACCAACAGCTTCTCGTCGTCCACCACTAATATTTTCATGGCGCCACCTCCTGAAAAAATGTTTACAATTGGTATCTCCCTCCCCGTTGACGGGAGGAAACATGTCGTTTATAATAATAAGTTAGATACTGCTCGCGGATCGCTCACCGTTCCGCGTCCCGACATACGATGCCCACCCTATTATAGCACATATGGAGAAAAAGTCATTATGAAATTCCGCCGTTTTTGCACCGTTTTTCTGCTGCTGGCCCTGCTGCTGACGCAGCTCTGGCCCGTTACCGCCTACGCCGTGGAGGATATCCAGCTGGACGCCAAGGCCGCCCTGCTGGTGGACGGCGCCACCGGCACCGTGCTGCTGGATCAGGACGCCCACACAAAGCAGTACCCCGCCAGCATCACCAAGGTGATGACGGCGCTGCTGGTGTTCGAGGCCATTGACCGGGGCGAGCTGCGGCTCAGCGACCCCATCACCGCCAGCGCCAACAGCGTGGCGGGCCTGCCGGACGACGCCAGCACCGCCGACATCGTGGCCGGCGAGACGCTGACGGTGGAGCAGCTGCTGTACTGCCTGCTGGTGGTGTCCGCCAACGAGGTGAGCAACATTCTGGCCGAGGCCGTCAGCGGCAGCGTCACCGCCTTTGTGGCGCTGATGAACCAGCGGGCACAGGAGCTGGGCTGCGAAAACACCCATTTCGTCAACACCTCCGGCCTGCCGGATAACGAGCATTACACCACCGCGTGGGATATCTATCTGTTCACCCGCGAGGCCATGAAGTACGACGAGTTCATGACCATCGTCAACACCAAGGCCTACGACGTGCCCGCCACCAACAAGAGCGAGGCACGCGAGCTTCACAGCACCAACTACCTGATCTCCAACTGGCGGGCCACCGGGTATCTCTACAGCGGCGCACAGGGCATCAAGACCGGCTCCACCGACGCGGCGGGCTACTGTCTGGTATCCTCCGCCGTCCGGACTGACCGCCAGCTGATCTCCGTGGTGCTGGGTGCCCGGCTGATGACCGCCAGCGACGGCAGCTATAAGGTGGGCAGCTTTACCGAGACCGCCCGCCTGTTTGACTGGGGCTTTGACAACTTCACCACCAAGACCGTGCTGACCGAGGACGAGATGATCCAGGAGGTGCCGGTGGCGCTCAGCAAGGAAACCGCGCAGGTGGCCGTCCACCCAGCCTACACCGCCGAGGCGGTGCTGCCCGACGATCTGCAGCCGGAGGATCTGGTGCGCACCGTCACGCTGGACGCCGATGTGGTGGACGCACCCGTCAGCGCGGGACAGCAACTGGGCACCATCACCCTCAGCTACGGCGATGTGGACTACGCCACCGTGCCGCTGCTGGCGGTGGCGGATGTGAACGCCAGCCGCTTCCTGATCGTCAAGCAGGCCCTGAAGGAGTTCTTCTCCCGCACTATCGTGAAGGTGCTGATGGTGGTGCTGGTCATTCTGGTGGTGCTGGTGCTGCTGTTCGGCAAGACCGTCATGCGCCGCCGCCGTTACGGCAGGGGCCGGGGGCCGCGCGGACGGCGACCCCCCCGGCGGGAGA
>URKW01000020.1 GCA_900548615.1 uncultured Eubacteriales bacterium
TGTTTTTCTGCCCTATTTCTTCTTTGATACGACTAAAACGCCAGCTCTCGCATAACGAGAACTGGCGTTCTTTGACAGGCTGAAGCGCCGTGCTTTCCATGGGAAGCACGGCGCTTTTCGTTTATTCCACGGCGTTCTTCGGTACGAACAGCAGATTCTGATCCACCTGTATGTCGAAGCCGTCCACCTGTCCGTTGGCGGAGTACTGCCACATGTCGAACCGGTAGTAGAAATCCGGATAGGCGTTGTAGTCCGCCACCCACAGGGAATAATCCGCCAGACGGCTCAAATCGTAGTGATAGTACCCCTGCTGGCGGTTGATGTACACGCCCGCCTGATACCCCGCCGCCTGAATGGTCTGGCAGAAGGCCACGGCGCTGTCGGTCAGGTTGGCGTAGTCGTAGCCGTTGGTGCGGGAATCCTCGGCGCTGATCGGCTCCCAGTCAAAATACACCGGCAGCTCCAGCTTACGGCCTTTGAGCCGTTCCAGCACATATTGAGCCTCCTCCCTGCCCTCCTCCGCCGTCAATGCCTGCGAGAAGAAGTACACGCCCGCGTCGATACCGGCGGTGTGAGCGCCGTCCAGATGGCTGTCAAACAGGTCGTCCGGCTGCAAGGCGCCCTTGCCGTAGCCCCGGAAGCCCAGACGGATGACGGCAAACTCTACGCCGCTCTCCGCCGCTTTGGCCCAGTCCACGTTTTTCTGGAACACCGACAGGTCGACGCCCCGCCGGACGGCAAATTCGCTGCCCACATACCAGGGCTGCCCCTCCAGCGTGACGAACTGCCAGCGGTGCAGCGGGCTGACGGCAAAGTTCTCGTGGGGCGTCAGCCACACCATATTGGCCCCGTCGTTGACGTAGATCTGCCCCGCGTGGGGATCCGGCTCCTCCCGCTGAGCCGCAGGCAGCAGCGAGCGGAACACCAGCAGTGCCAGCGCCGCCACGATCACAGCCAATACCACCGCCAGCACCACCGGCAGGAGATTTCTTTTCCGTTTTCTTCTGGTCATCGTCTCCATGTTATCCCTTGGCCTGCATCTGCCACAGCACCTGCTGGGCAAAGGTACGGGTGCGCTGGGCCTTCTCGTCATCCATAAAGGCGGTCTTGTAGCCCAGATGCCGCTCGCCGTGCAGACCCAGCCAGCGGAGATGGGCATGCTTGCAGGTGCGGCGCAGGGCCTCCTCCCACAAATCAGCACCCTTCTCCACCCGATAGCCACAGGTGGTGAGGGCCGCCACCGCCTTGCCCTCCCACAGAGAGGGGCCCTTCTCATCGCCGTAATACTTGCACAGGGCGTAGATGCAGCGATCCAGCGCCACCTTCATAGGGGCGGTGCAGCTCCAAAGGTAGATGGGGCTGGCCAACAGCAGCAGGTCGCAGGCAAGGATATCGTCATAGATAGCGGTCATATCGTCGTCAATGACGCAGTTGGGGCCGCTCCAGTCCCACTGGCAGCCCCGGCAGGCCATGCAGGGGCTGATGGCCTCGCCATACAGGGAATAGGTCACAAATGTATGACCAGCCGCCTGCCACTCGTCCAGAAACTCGTTCAGCAGGGCGCGGGTATTGCTCTCCGCTCCGCGGGGAGAGCCGAACAGAACGCAGCATTTCATGGGCTTTCTCCTTTCAGACCCGCTCAAAAATGTGGATATCAAAGGCGGCGGTGGTGGTCAGGCTGTCCAGCGCCGCCAGACGCTCCTTGCCCGCCCAGGGTGTTTTCCAGCAGTAGGGCGTCATGCCGAACAGTGCCTGAATATCCTCCTGACAGGGCAGGGTGATCCGATCCCGCACACGGGCGATGGTCACATAGCGAAAGCCCTCGTAGGGCGTTTCCCTCGTCTCGTTGCGATAGGGGCGGTCATACAGCACCTGCTTCATCTCCCACAGGTGATCCGCCGCCGGAACCACGTACAGAAAGTGCCCGCCCGGCTTCATCACCCGGTGGAACTCCTCCTCTGCCAGCGGAGAGAAGCAGTCCAGCAGCAGATCGACCGTCCCATCTCCCAGCGGCAGATGGTAGGCGCTGGCCACGGCGATCTCCGCCCGCTTCACCTGTTTCGCCGCGCGGCGGGCCATGTCCTTGGAGATATCGATGCCCGCCATGCGGGGCTCCTTTCCGGCGTTGGCCAGAATGCTCCAGATGGCGGAGGTATAATACCCCTCGCCGCAGCCCACATCCAGCACCGCCGGAGCGTGGCGGGTATAGGTCAGGGCGATATCGCACAGGGCATTCCGCAGGAATTCATAGTAGCCCTTATTGAGAAAGGCACTGCGGGCGGCGGTCATGGCCTTGTCGTCGCCGGGGGACTTGGAGTGCCGCTGGTTCACCGGCAGCAGATAGGTGTAGCCCTCCTTGGCGATATCAAAGCAGTGGCCATTGGGACAGCGGTAGGTCTTTTCCTCCCGCGTCAGAGCCGCGCCGCAGACGGTGCAGCGAAAGAGGCTTTTCATCACTTCTCACCCTCCGGCAGCGTCACGTCATGGATCCACTTCTTTGACCGGATGCGCCACAGACATATGGGACACTTGACGAAGCTCTCCATCTGGATCGCCAGCGAGATAAACCACGGATCGGCGTCCAGCGCCAGACCCAGCAGCGCCGTCAAAGGCAGCGCCACCAGCCACTGGGGCCCCAGATCCAGCGCCGTGGACCAGAACACGTCGCCGCCCGCCCGCAGTATACCGGTAACGGCGGAGATGGAGTAGGCATGGAGGGGAATACAGGCAAAGCCTGTTACGATCAGGGTGGTGGCCAGATGGGCGCTCAGTCCCTCCAGCTTGAACAGCGGGAAGATCACCGGCTGGAACAGCAGCGGTACCAGCGCCAGCGCGACGACCGCCAGCACCGCACCCACCAGTATCGTCACCCATGACAGCGTTCTGGACAGCGCCATCAGTTCCTCCCGGTCGGCACCCTCGCCGATGGCCTTGCCGATCATCACGGCGGTGGACGCGCCAAGGCCGAAGCACACCACAAGGAACAGCCGGTTCAGGTTGCCCGCCACGGCGTCGGCGGCCAGATACGCCACCGACACGGTGGTGTGGCCCAGGATCACCGTCAGCAGACTGTTGCCCAGCCCCCACATCAACTCATTGCCCATAACGGGGGAGGCGTATTTCACGAACCGCCGCAGCATATCCCCGCCGGGACGTACCAGCGCCTTCAGATCCAGCGGTATGGTCTTGCTGCGCAGGGCGCAGACCAGACACACGGCAAACTCCGCCACGCGGCTCAGCAGCGTGGCGATAGCCGCGCCCTCCACTCCCAGCAAGGGAAAGCCGCACTTGCCGAAGATCAGCAGGTAGTTCATGCCGGTATTCAGCACCGTGGACATACCAAACAGCTTCATGCCGAAGCCGGAGTTCTCCACGCTGCGCTGGGCGCTGACGTAGATAGACGACAGCATATTGAACACATAGGAAAAGCCGATGATACGCAGGTACGGCGCGCCCAGCACCGACAGCTGGTGCTCGTTGCTCATAAGATCCATGATCTGCACCGGCCAGAAGAACAGCGCCAGCGCAATGACCAGCGCCAGTCCCACGCCCAGCCCGGCGGCTACGCCGATGGCGCGGCTGATATTCTGATGGTCGCGCTTGCCCCAATACTGGCTGATAAGGATGCCCACGCCGGACTGCACGCCGAACACGATGGAGATCAGCAGGAACACCGGCACGTTGGCGGTCTTGACCGCCGCCATCTCGTTGTTGCCCAGCTGGCTGACCATCAGCGTATCGATCAGACCCAGTGAGAAGGTGATGAGATTTTGCAGGGCGATAGGCGCCGTCAGGCGGAAAAGCCGCTCATAAAAGGAGCGGGGACGTTTCAGTTCTCGAATCATTTCTTACCTCATAGCATAGGAAATCGGGTGTTTTTGTGCCGCAAAAGCGCCTCGTACAGGGCGTCGATCTCGGCAAAGGTGGTTTCCGGGCCGAAGCTGATCCGCAGCACGCCGTTGGCGGTGCGCTTGTCCAGCCCCAGCGCCGTCACCACGTGGCTCAGCTTGCCCCGGTGGCAAGCGCTGCCCGCCGACAGGCAGATGCCCTGGCTCCCCAGATCGGTGACCACGTTGGCGCTGGGGTAGCCCACCAGCGACACCATCAGGATATGGGGCGCTTCTCCCTGACCCACGGCCACTACGCCGTCGATGGAAAGGAGCTTCTCTTTACAGTAGGCCTTGACCTCCGCCATGTGGGCCAGCTTGTCCGCCAGACCGTCAGCGCGCAGCTCCGCCGCCTTGGCAAAGCCCGCGATCTGGGCGGTGGCCTCGGTGCCGGAGCGGGTGCCCTCCTCCTGTCCGCCGCCGTGGAGCAGCGGCCGGATGTTGCGGACGTTGGGGCCCACATACAGCGCACCGATACCCTTGGGGCCGCCGATCTTATGGGCGGAAAGGCTCATCATATCCACCCCCAGCGTTTTGGGGTCGCAGGGCACCTTCATAAAACCCTGCACTGCGTCGGTATGCAGCAGGGCGCGGCTTTTGCGTGCCTTCAAAATGGCGGCGATCTCCGCCAGCCGGAACACGCAGCCGGTCTCGTTATTCACCAGCATCACGCTGACCACCGCCGTATCCTCCCGCAATGCGTCGCCCACCTGTTGGGCGGTGATGTGGCCGGTCTTGTCGGGCTTGAGATACGTCACCTCGTACCCCTGCTGCTCCAGCGCACGGCAGGTCTCCAGCACGGCGCTGTGCTCCACGGTGGTGGTGATGATGTGCTTGCCCACATGGCGGTTCTGCCGCAGGGCAGCCTGAATGGCCCAGTTGTCGCTCTCCGTGCCGCAGGAGGTGAAATGCAGTTCCTTGGGCTGGCAGCCCACCGCCCCGGCGATAACGGCCCGATAGCCCTCCACCATCTTCTTGGCATCCTGTCCCAGCGGGTACTGGGAGGAGGGATTGCCGAACTGCTGCGTCAGCACGCGGTACATCTCGTCGGCAACAGCCTGAGGGATAGGGGTGGTGGCGGCGTGATCCAGATAAATCATAACGGTTTCCTCTCTATTTTTCGCCTGTCGGGTCTTGTCATACCCGGCGGGATACAGTATAATGGGGTATTATTTTGGTAGTATTTTTTCAGTGTTGTAATTTTTAATTATACTGTATCAAAAAGGAAAGTGCAAGATGCGCGTTGCGATTTACACCCTTGGCTGCAAGGTGAACCAATATGAAACACAGGCCATGGAGCAGGAGCTTGTCCGCCGGGGCCACACACTGGTGTCCTTTGAGGAAACGGCAGATGCCTACATCGTCAATACCTGCTCCGTCACCGCCGTCAGCGACAAAAAGTCCCGGCAGATGATCCGCCGCTGCCGCAAGCTCAACGAAAACGCCGTGGTGGCCGCCTGCGGCTGCTATGTCCAGACCCACCCCGACGAGGCGGCGGGACTGGAGTTGGATCTGATTGCCGGAACCGGCGACCGGATGGCGTTTCTCGATCTTTTGGAGCAGGCCGCCCACGAAAAGGAGCCGGTGACGCTGCTGGACGACGCCCTGCGCCGCCGCCAGTTCGAGGTGCTGCCTGCCGGCGGCATGGCGGAGCGTACCCGCGCCATGCTGAAGGTGGAGGACGGCTGCGTGAACTTCTGCACCTACTGCATCATTCCCTACGCCAGAGGGCCGGTGCGGTCGCTGCCGCTGGAAACGGCGGCGGAGCAGACGCGGCAGCTGCGGCAGGAGGGCTATCAGGAGCTGGTGCTGACGGGCATCGAGATCTCCAGCTGGGGCCACGACCTGAAGGACGGCAGCAGCTTCATTGACCTACTGGAGACCGTCAGCGAAGCGGCAGGCAATATGCGCATACGGTTGGGCAGTCTGGAGCCCCGCACCATCACCGAGGACTTCTGCCGCCGGGCGGTGAAGCTGTCCAACCTCTGTCCCCACTTTCACCTGTCGCTGCAATCCGGCTGTGACGAAACGCTGAAGCGCATGAACCGGAAATACGATACCGCCCGCTTCTATGAATCGGTGACGCTGCTGCGGCAGTACTTCGACCACGTGGCCGTCACCACCGATCTTATTACCGGCTTCCCCGGCGAGACGGAGGAGGAGTTCTCCCAGACGCTGGCGTTTATTGAAAAGTGCGGCTTCGCCGCCATGCATATCTTTCCCTACTCCATCCGCCCCGGCACCAAAGCGGCGGCCATGCCCCAGCTGACGGCGGCGGTGAAGGAGGAACGGGCCGCACGGGCCGCGCAGGTGGCCCACCGGATGCGTCAGGCCTATCTGGCAGGCTGCGTAGGCAAGACCTATCCGGTGCTGTTTGAACAGGAAAAGGACGGCCTGTATACCGGCCACGCCCCCAACTATATGGAGGTGGCGGTGCGGGGACAGGCGCTTCACAATCAGGTTCGGGAGGTGACCATCACCGCATGCAATGGAGAGACATTATTGGGAGAGCTGCTATGAAGGAAAACGACCATCACTTTTTCGCCTACATCAGCCGGATGCGGTTCATCAACCGCTGGGCGCTGATGCGCAACAGCTATACTGAAAACATTCAGGAGCACAGCCACATGACCGCCGTGCTGGCCCACGCGCTGGCGGTGATCCGCAACCAGTTCTTTGACGGCCGTGTGGACGAGGGACAGGTGGCCGTGGCCGCCCTGTACCACGACGCCGGGGAAATTTTGACCGGCGACATGCCCACCCCCATCAAGTACTACAACCCCGCCATCCGCGAGGCGTACCGGCAGGTGGAGCGCGTGGCGGAGGAAAAGCTGCTGGCCATGCTGCCTGACGAACTGCGGCCCACCTACAGCGCCGCCCTGTCCCCCGCCGCGCCGGAGATCCAGCAGCTGGTAAAGGCCGCCGACAAGCTCAGCGCCTACATCAAGTGTCTGGAGGAGCTGAAGGCGGGCAACACCGAGTTCAAGCAGGCAGCGGAACAGACCCGCTACGCGCTGGACGACATGGAGCTGCCGGAGCTGGACTATTTTCTGGAGAACTTCCTGCCGTCGTTCAAGCTGACGCTGGATGAGCTGGAATGAAACTGGCATGAAATCTAACGATTTCATTGCCAAAGGGGATTGCGGCCGACTGCGCGCGTCCTTCGGACACACTGGCGGCCGAGAAGAATTTTTCCGACGTACACGCCGCCGGAAAAATGATTTGAATAATTCGCCGCCTGCGGGCGGCGAACTCTGCGAGGCTTTTTGCAACTTACACCAAAGGAGTGAATCAATATGAAAGCAATCGTAACCGTGGTAGGCAAGGATCAGGTGGGCATTATCGCCGGTGTGTGCAACACGCTGGCCGACAGCCGGATCAACGTGCTGGACATCAGCCAGACCATCATGGAGGGCTATTTCACCATGATGATGGTGGTGGATCTGGCGGCGTGCGAAACGCCCTTTGACCAGCTGCGCACCATCCTCAAGGACTATGGCGAGGGCCGCGGCCTGTCCATCCGCATTCAGCGGGAGGACATTTTCGACGCCATGCACAAGCTGTAAGCGGAGGCGGAACCATGCTGAATCTGCAAAACATTTTTGACACCATCGACATGATCGACAAGCAGCATCTGGACATCCGCACCATCACCATGGGCATCTCCCTGCTGGACTGCGTCAGCGAGGATCCCAAGCGCTGCTGTGACAAAATTTACGACAAGATCTGCCGCCGTGCGGAAAAGCTGGTGCAGACGGGCCGGGATATCGAAAGCGAATTCGGTATCCCCATCGTCAACAAGCGCATCTCCGTCACCCCCATGGCGCTGGTGGCGGGCAGCTGCGACACGGAGGATTACGTTCCCTTCGCCCTGACCCTTGACCGGGCGGGCAAGACCTGCGGCGTGGACTTTCTGGGCGGCTATTCCGCGCTGGTGCAGAAGGGCTTCAGCAAAGGCGACGAGCTGCTGCTGCGCTCCATCCCACAGGCGCTGGCCCAGACCGATCTGGTGTGCTCCAGTGTCAACGTGGGCAGCACGAAAGCCGGCATCAACATGGACGCGGTGGCCCGTATGGGCCGCATCATCAAGGAGACGGCCCACCTGACGAAAGACAAGGACGGCTTGGGCTGCGCCAAGCTGGTGGTGTTCTGCAACGCTGTGGAGGACAATCCCTTTATGGCGGGCGCGTTCCACGGCGTGGGTGAGGCGGACAGCGTCATCAACGTGGGCGTTTCCGGCCCCGGTGTGGTGTATCACGCCCTGCAGAAGTGTAAAGGAGAACCCTTTGACGTGGTGGCGGAGACCATCAAAAAGACCGCTTTTCAGATCACCCGCATGGGCCAGATGGTGGCCACTGAGGCGTCCCGCCGTCTGGACACCCCCTTCGGCATCGTAGACCTGTCCCTTGCGCCCACCCCCGCCATTGGCGACAGTGTGGCCCGTATTCTGGAGGAAATGGGTCTCGCCGTATGCGGCACCCACGGCACCACGGCGGCGCTGGCGCTGCTGAACGACGCAGTGAAGAAGGGCGGCGTCATGGCCAGCGGCCATGTGGGCGGCCTGTCCGGCGCGTTTATCCCCGTGTCGGAGGACGAGGGCATGATTGCCGCCGCCCAGCAGGGTACCCTGACCATTGACAAGCTGGAGGCCATGACCTGCGTATGCTCCGTGGGCCTCGACATGATCGCCGTACCCGGCGACACCAGCGCCGAGACCATCTCCGCCATCATCGCCGACGAGGCGGCGGTGGGCATGGTCAACAGCAAGACCACCGCTGTCCGCATCATTCCCGTGGAGGGCAAGACTGTGGGCGACGTGGTGGAAATGGGCGGATTGCTGGGGTCTGCCCCGCTGATGCCGGTGCACACCGAGTCCAGCGCCGACTTTATCGCCCGCGGCGGCCGCATTCCCGCCCCGCTGCAAAGCCTGAAGAACTAAGCCTATGATACGACACTCGGCCGAAAGCGACCTGCCCCGCATTCTGGAAATTTACGATGTTGCCCGGCAGTTCATGCGGCAAAGCGGCAACATGACCCAGTGGATCAACGGCTATCCCTCGGAGCCACTGCTGCGGCAGGATATTATAAATGGCGACCTGTACGTGATGGAGGACGAGGGCGGCGTCTACGGAGCTTTCGCCTTTATTCTGGGGGACGATCCCACCTACGCCCATATCGAAGGCGCGTGGCAGGATACCGCCACCCCCTACGGCACCATCCACCGCATCGGCAGCGACGGCACCCACCGCGGCGTGCTGCACGAGTGCGTGGACTGGGCGCTGAGGCGGATATCCCACCTGCGGGTGGACACCCACGCGGACAACCATGTGATGCAGCGCTGCATCCTGCGGGAGGGCTTTTCCTACTGTGGCGTGATCTATGTGGCCGACGGCACGCCGCGCGTGGCCTTTGAACGAATCTGATAGGAGATAAGGAGATTAAAAATGGATCCCATCTTTGAAATCGAACTGGAGGATTGCCCCATCTGCCGCGGCGTCGGCGCCATGCAGGACGAGCAGGGCTGGTGCGTCTCCGTCAACTGTCTGGACTGCGGCGCGGAGACCGCCCACGCCAGCTATCACACGCCGGAGGAGCGGCTGGAGGCCGCCAAGCGGGTGGCGCTGCTGTGGAACATGGGCAAGGTTATTCACACCGGTGTGGGCGACTGAATAAAGAAAAAACCTGGGTTTGTCCTGCAAGACAAACCCAGGTTTTTTGGTGCCGGTGACCGGACTCGAACCGGTACGCTGTCGCCAGCGGTGGATTTTGAGTCCACTACGTCTACCAATTCCATCACACCGGCATGGAACAGCGTTATTATACCGGAAGCGCATCCCAATTGCAAGTGTAAATTTACTGTAAATCCCTCAGAATTCAAAAAACTGGGGCTACCAAACGGGCGGGAGTTGTGGTATGATATCGTAGACAAGTTATGTGGCGGCTTCTGACAGGCCGCGTTTTACGAAGGGAGGGGCACACCGTGAAAAAGACCGTCAGGCGGGCGGCGCTGCTGGCGCTGCTGCTGGGGCTGCTGTGGGTACTGAGCGCCTGCGGCATGGACAATTCCGTGGAGGATCTGTTTACGCTGCCCCGCATACCGGACGAATACACCGGCCTGAACCAGCAGATTGAGGATCTGCTGGCCAACGGCTATGAATACGCGCCGCCTGCCACCGGTCAGAACATCCAGGCGGTGCAGATGGTAGATCTGAACGGTGACGACGTGCAGGAGGCGCTGGTATTTTTCCGCAAGCCCGGCAATGAAAAGCCGCTGAAAGTACTGGTATTTGAGCGGCTGGAGGAGAGCTATGAGCTGCTGTGCACCGTGGAGAGCAGCGGCAACAGCATCGACAGCGTGTATTACGAGGATCTCACCGGTGACGGCCGGAACGAGCTGGTGGTGGGCTGGAAGATCAGCAGCACCGTGCAGAACGTGGCCGTATACAACATTGGGCGCGAGGCCATTCCCCTGATGAGCAGCAGCTACACCCGCTTCGTGGTGCAGGATCTGAACAGCTACGATCCGCCGGCGCTGTTCGTCATGCGCAGCGACAGCGACGGTACGCCGGTGGCGGAGGTCTACACGTGGCAGACCAATATTCTGGCGGTGGCCTACCGCTGCGGCCTGTCCAGCACCATGTCCGATCTGGCCCGGGGCAGCGTGGTAAAGGGAACGCTGACCGGCGGAAAGCCGGCGGTCTTTATCACCAGCGTCAACGATAACGGCAACGCGGTGACGGATATCCTGACATGGGAGAACCGGGACGCCGTGGTAAACCTGACCATGGACGAAAGTAGCGGCAAGACCACCCTGATCCAGCCCTACCGCCAGCTGATCCCCCAGGACGTCAACGACGACGGCGTGACGGAGGTTCCCTTCCCCGACGCGTGGAGCAACGGCAACGACACGCTGACCTCCTGGCGGCAGTACAGCCGCACGGGAAGCGACCATCTGGTGGCCCAGACCTACCACTGCCAGAGCGGCGGCTGGTACTTCCAGCTGCCGGAGGAATGGTGGGGCAATGTGAGCATTGAGGCGGAGGAGACTGTGGCCGGTGAAAATCAGGTGACCCTGTACGTGGACAACACGGCGGTGCTGGCGCTGTACACCATCACCAACGAAAACCGGGAAAACCGCGCCGCCATGGGCAGCCGCTTTGTGCTGTGGCGTCAGCCCGGCACCATCTACGCCGCCGAGCTGTATGACGACGCCGCGGCCTACGGCATGAACGCCCAGCGGGTCAAGGATGATTTCCACATGCTGGTCAGCACATGGCTGCCTTCCAACAGTTGAGGAATGAAAGGAGAACCCCATGAGAAAGGTACTGGTATTGGAGGATGAAGCCAATATCCGTGGCTTTATCGTCATCAATCTGCGCCGCGCCGGATACGAGGTCATCGAGGCCGAAAGCGGCGAGGAAGCGCTGGAAAAGCTGAAGGCCCAGAAGGATATCCGGGTAGCGCTGCTGGACGTGATGCTGCCCGGCATCGATGGGTTTGAGGTATGCCGCCGTCTGCGGGCCCACGACGCCACTATCGGCATCATCATGCTGACAGCCCGCTCCCAGGAAATGGACAAGGTGACGGGCCTGATGACCGGCGCCGACGACTATGTGACAAAGCCTTTCTCCCCTGCCGAGCTGACGGCACGCGTGGACGCGCTGATGCGCCGCAGCGGCGGCGGCAGCGTGGAGCAGGAGCCGAAGGAGGACGAGCTGTCCAGCCCGCCCTTCGTCCTGAATCTGCGGAACCGGACATTGGAAAAGAACGGCGAGCGGATCAAACTGACACAGGTGGAATTCGGCTTGATGAAGCTGTTTATGGAGAATCCCGGCAAGGCGCTCAGCCGCGAGGAGATTCTGGACACCGTATGGGGCCACGACTACTTTGGCGAGCTGAAGATCGTGGACGTGAATATCCGCCGCCTGCGGCTGAAGATCGAGGACGACACCGCCAATCCCGCCTATATTATCACCGTGTGGGGCTATGGCTACAAATGGGGCGAATAAACGTCCCTAAACTGTCAGGAGAGGAGGGAGACCCGTGACAAAAAAGACCGCGCAGCCCCAGCCCAGACGGGCCATCGGCCTGCGCCGCCGCTGGATCGTCAGCAGTATTCTGCCGGTCATCACCATTCTGGTGCTGATCGCGGCGCTGGTCTCCATCGCTCTGGGCAGCAACTACTACGCCAACGCCCGCAGCGCACTGGAGGCCAAGGCCACCGCCGGAACGGACTACTTCAACACCTACGCCATGACCAGCTATGACGAGTACTTCCGCAGCGCCACCCTCTACGCCAACAGCTTCGAGGACAGCGCCAGTATCGAGCTGCAATTCCTTGACCGCAACGGCCACGTGGAGGTCTCCACCCGCAGTCTGATGACCGGCTCAAAGCCCGGCACAAAGGATATCATCGACGCTCTCACCAGCGGCAGAGTCAGCAGCTTCCGGGGGGTGGATCCCGCCACCGGCGAAAAGATCATCGCCGCCTCCGGCCTGCTGAAGTTCAACGGCCGTGTGGTGGGCGTGATGCGCTTTGTCACCGCCACCCGAAATCTGGACAGTCAGGTGCTGCTGACGGTGCTGATCATTCTGGCCATCATGGCGGCGGTGATCTTCGTGATCGTCATTTCCAGTCTGCTGCTGATCAACAACGTGGTAGCCCCTGTCTCCGCCGTCAGCGAGGCAGCCAAGCAGATCTCCGGCGGCAGCTACGGCTATCAGATCCCCAACCGCTACGCCGACGAAATGGGCGAGCTGGTGGACAACATCAACGACATGTCCCTGAAGATCGGTGAAAACGAAAAGCTGCAATCGGAGTTCATCTCCTCCGTGTCCCACGAGCTGCGGACGCCGCTGACGGCCATCAACGGCTGGGGCGAAACGCTGCTGGCCGACGACGGCAGCGATCCGGAGGCGCTGCGCCGGGGATTGAACATCATCGTAAAGGAATCCGGCCGCCTGACCAATATGGTGGAGGAGCTGCTGGACTTCTCGAAAATGGCGGACGGCCGCTTTGCCCTGCATCTGGAGCAGATGGATCTGCAGGCGGAGTTCGAGGACGCGGTATACACCTACCGCGAGGTCTTCAAGCAGCAAGGCATCACGCTGGACTACCACAGCGACGGCGTGTATGACGAGCCCATCACCGCCGACCCGGAGCGCTTGAAGCAGGTATTCTGCAACGTACTGGACAACGCCGCCAAGCACGGCGGCGCGGGAAAGCGCATCGAGACGCGGCTGGTGCGCCGCGGCAGCCACTACATCATCACCATCCGGGACTACGGCCCCGGCATCCCCGCTGACGATCTGCCCCACGTGAAGGAAAAGTTCTACAAGGGCGGCTCCAAGGCACGGGGCAGCGGCATCGGTCTTGCCGTGTGCGACGAGATCATCCGCCTGCACAACGGTACGCTGGCCATCGGCAACGCCAAGGGCGGCGGCTGCATCGTTACCATCCGGTTGCCCATCGTCCCCCACCGGGCCCATCACGAAAAAGAAAAGAATCGTTAGAACAACTGTTGCATTTTTGAAATTTTGTGCTATACTGAATAGCAAAGGAAGGAATCCCCATGGCAGAAAACAAGCAAGGCACATTCCGCACCACCATCGGCGGCCAGGCGTTGATCGAGGGTATCCTCATGCGCGGGCCGGAGAAGGACGCCATCGTTGTCCGCGCCCCGGAGGGGCTGGTGACCAAGGTGACGGAGCGGAAATTTATCAAGGACAAGTTCCCCATTCTGGGCTGGCCCATCATTCGCGGTATGGCCACGTTCCTCAGCTCTATCGTCACCGGCGTGAAGGCGCTGATGTTCTCAGCGGACTACTTCCCCGACGACGAAAACGCCCAGCCCAGCAAATTTGACCAGTGGCTGGAAAAGCACGTCCCGGCAGAAAAGCTGCAAAGCGTGCTGGTGGCCTTTTCGGTGGTTCTGTCGCTGGGCATGACGCTGGTGCTGTTCATGCTGCTGCCCACCTTTGTGGCCGGACTGTTCCACGCCCAGAGCGCCGCGCTGCACAACCTGATCGAAGGCGTGGTGAAGGTGCTGATCTTTCTGGCGTATCTGATCCTGTGCTCCAAGCAAAAGGACGTGCGCCGGGTATTCTGCTACCACGGTGCCGAGCACAAGACCATCTTCTGCTACGAGGCGGGCCTGCCTCTGACGGTGGAAAACGCCCGCATCCAGCCCAAGCACCATCCCCGCTGCGGTACCAGCTTCCTGTTCGTGGTCATCATCGTGTCCATTCTGGTGTCCAGCATCGTGTTCCCCTACATCAACTGGCAGAATATCTGGGTGCGCATCGGCGTGAAGCTGCTGCTGCTGGTGCCGGTGGTAGGCATCACCTACGAGTTCAACCGCGCCGTGGGCGCCCACGACAATAAGCTGACCCGCATTCTGTCCGCTCCCGGCATGTGGATGCAGAACTTCACCACCAACGAGCCGGACGACTCCATGCTGGAGGTGGCCATCGAGGCCATGAAGCTGGTGCTGCCCGCGGAGCAGGGCAAAGACAAGTGGTAAGCGGGAAAAACTGACAACCATCGACAACAATTTGTATTATGGCGACAACATATAACAATTTGTATATGGATATCCGACAGGAGCTGCACCGCGCCGGCATCGACGCCGCCACGCTGGAGGCCCGGGAGCTGGTGGCCTTCGCCGCCGGCAAGACCCGGCAGGAGCTGCTGCGAGACGGACGGCTGTACGTGTCGGAGGAGGTGGAGCAGCGGGCTACCGCCCTGATGCGCCGCCATCTGGCGGGCGAGCCGCTGGCGTACCTGATCGGCGAGTGGAGCTTCTGCGGCATGGATCTGGATATCGATGAAAACGTCCTGATCCCCCGCACCGATACCGAGGTGCTGGCGGAGCAGGCCATCGATTTCGTCAAAACGCTGCCGGAGTCCCGGGTGCTGGATCTGTGCGCCGGAAGCGGCTGCGTAGGACTGGCGGTGGCGAAATTCTGCCCCGGCAGTCACGTGGTGCTGGGTGAGCTGATGGAGGGCGCGCTGCGGGTCTGCCGCCGCAACATCCGCCGCAGCGGTTTGACCAGTCAGGTCATGCCATGGCAAGTAGATGCCCTTGACGGCCCTCCACCCCGTTTCGGCGAGTTTGACTGCATCGTCAGCAACCCGCCCTACATCCCCGACGGCGATATCGCCGGGCTGGATGTGTCCGTGCGGGACTACGAACCGCTGACGGCTCTGAAGGGCGGCGCGGACGGACTGGATTTCTACCGGGCCATCAGTGAAAAATGGCGCGCCGCCCTGCACCCCGGCAGCCGCCTGTTTTTTGAGGTGGGCATCGGGCAGGCCGACGACGTGCTGCGCATCATGCGTGCACAGGGCTTCGGCGATATTGAGATCGTACCGGACACGGCAGGCATCCCACGGGTAGTATACGGCACGCTGTACGACAGCGTATTCGATAACGGAGAGAGTTAAAGGAGGAATTTTCCATGGCAGCGAAGAAGGAAACGGCGGCTCCTGCCGCCAGCTCCGATAAGAAAAAAGCCATCGAGACCGCCATGCAGCAGATCGAGAAGATGTATGGCAAGGGCTCCATCATGCGCTATGGCGACGGCAACGTGGCCAACGTAGAGGCCATCCCCACCGGTTCTCTGGCGTTGGATCTGGCGCTGGGCATCGGCGGTCTGCCCCGCGGCCGCGTGGTGGAGATCTACGGCCCGGAATCCTCCGGTAAGACCACGCTGGCGCTGCACGTGCTGGCCGAGGCCCAGAAAATGGGCGGTGAGGTGGCCTTTGTGGACGCCGAGCACGCGCTGGATCCCACCTATGCCAAGGCGCTGGGCGTCAACGTGGAGGATATGCTGATCTCCCAGCCGGACACCGGCGAGCAGGCGCTGGAGATCACGGAAGCGCTGGTGCGCTCCGGCGCCATCGACGTAGTGGTGGTGGACTCCGTGGCGGCGCTGGTGCCCCGCGCCGAGATCGAAGGTGAGATGGGCGACAGCTTCGTGGGCCTCCACGCCCGCCTGATGAGTCAGGCCCTCCGCAAGCTCACCGGTATCATCAACAAGACCAACACCATCGTCATTTTTATCAACCAGCTTCGTGAAAAGGTTGGCGTCATGTACGGCAACCCCGAGGTCACCACCGGCGGTCGGGCGCTGAAGTTCTATGCCTCTGTCCGCATCGACGTGCGCCGGGTGGAGACCCTGAAGGCCGGCGGCGAGGTGGTGGGCAACCACGTCCGGGCCAAGGTGGTGAAAAACAAGGTGGCTCCCCCCTTCCGTGAGGCGGAGTTCGATATCATGTACGGCGAGGGCATCAGCAAGCTCAGCGAGCTGATCGATCTGGGCGTGAAGCTGGATCTGGTGCAGAAGAGCGGCTCCTGGTTCAGTCTGGGCGACGTGCGTCTGGGCCAGGGCAAGGACGCCGCCAAGGAGTACTTCCGCCAGAATCCCGAGGCTGCCGCCACGCTGGAAAAGAACGTGCGGGAAAACTTCCACAAGCTGATGGGCAACCAGTCCAAGATCGCCGCCCGCGCGGCAGGCCGCGCTGTGGACGTGTCCGCCGACGACTTTGACGACAGCGACGAATGAAGATCACGCGGATCGAAAATTCCAAACATGTGCAGGAGCGCGTGCTGGTGTTTCTGGAGGAGGGTGACCCCCTCCGGATCACCGGTCATGAGCTCCTGCAATTTGGCTTGTATCCGGGTATGGACTTATCCCCCCAGCTTGTGGTACAATTGCAGGCGGCAGGTCAGCGTTCGGAGAGTCGGGTGAAGGCGGCCCGGCTGGCATCCGGCCGCATGATGTCCCGCAAAGAACTGACGGACAAGCTGAGCCGTAAAGGCATTGACCCTGACACGGCGGAGGAAACAGCGGACTGGCTGGAATCGCTGGGCGCGGTGGACGACGCCGCCTACGCTGGGGTCATCGCCCGGCACTACGCCGCCAGCGGGTACGGCCCGGGCCGGGTGCGGCAGGAGCTGCAAAAGCGGGGCGTTTCCCGCGAGCTGTGGGACGACGCGCTCTCTCAGCTGCCCGACAGCGCTGACGCCATCGACCGCTTTCTGCAAAAAAAACTGAGCGGCAGAACGCCTGACCGCGCCACGCTGAAAAAGCTCAGCGACGCCCTGCTGCGGCGGGGCTTTTCATGGAGCGACATCCGCCCGGCCCTGAACCGTCTGGGCGAGGAAATAGACGAATAGAAACGAGGAGACTTATGAACGTATCCTTTATCTCCCTTGGCTGCGATAAGAACCGCGTCAACACGGAGCAGATGATGGCCATGTGCCTGCAGGCAGGCATGACCGTGCAGGAGGACGTCAACGGCAGCGACGTGGTGGTCATCAACACCTGCGGCTTTATCGACAGCGCCAAGACGGAGGCCATTGAGACGATCCTCTCCGCCGCCGAGCTGAAAGCGGCGGGCGAGGTGAAGAAAATTCTGGTGACCGGCTGCCTGAGCCAGCGCTACCGGGACGAAATGATGACGGAGCTGCCGGAGATCGACGGCATGATGGGCACCGCCGACTACGGTGACATTGTGTCCGCCGTGGAGCAGGTGATGGCCGGCGAGGACTGCACCCACTTCAGCGACATCAACGGCGCGGTGGAGGAGCTGCCCCGCGTGCTGTCTACCCCCACCCACTTCGCCTATCTGCGCATTGCCGAGGGCTGCTCCAACAGCTGTGCCTACTGCATCATTCCTAAGCTGCGGGGCCGCTACCGCAGCCGCCCCATGGAGGATATCCTGACCGAGGCGCGGGCTTTGGCGGCGGACGGCGTGAAGGAGTGCATCGTCATCGCGCAGGATATCACCCGCTACGGCGTGGACCTCTATCACGAGAAGAAGCTGCCGGAGCTGCTGCGTGAGCTGTGCCAGCTGGACTTCCACTGGATTCGCCTGCACTACCTCTATCCCGACACCATCACCGACGAGCTGATCGACATCATCGCGGCGGAGCCGAAGATCTGCAAGTACATCGACATGCCCATTCAGCACTGCAACGACACGATTCTGAAGGCCATGCGCCGCCGGGAGACTCACGCGGGGCTGCTGGCGCTGATGGAAAAGCTGCGGGCGAAGATCCCCGACGTTGTGCTGCGCACCAGCCTCATCACCGGCCTGCCCTATGAGGACGAGGCCGCTTTCGACGAGCTGTGCGAGTTCCTGCGGGAGACCCACATTGAGCGGGCGGGCGTCTTCCCCTACTCCCCGGAGGAGGGCACCGACGCCGCCGAGATGCCCAACCGCGTGGACACCGCCGAGGCGGAGCGCCGCGCCGAGTTGGTGGCGGACGTGCAGTCCCGCATCATGGACGACTTCAACGAGAGCCGCATGGGCGATCTGACAGAGGTACTGTGTGAGGGCTTCGACCCCCAGTCCATGCAGTACATAGGCCGCAGCTATGCGGAAAGCCCCGATATCGACGGACATATCTATTTCACCAGCGCGGATGACGTAAACCCCGGCGACTTCGTGACGGTGCGGATCACCGGCGCCATGGACGGCGAACTGGTGGGAGAAAGAGAGGAGTAAAACCATGCCGAAAAATATGGCCAACTATCTGACCATCGGCCGCGTGCTGATGATCCCGGTGTTTCTGGTGCTGATGTATGTGGACTTCCCCGGCAGCCGCTATTGGGCGCTGGGCGTGTACATCGTGGCCTGCCTGACGGACTTTGCCGACGGCTACATCGCCCGGCACTATAATCAGATCTCCGACTTCGGCAAGTTCATGGATCCTCTGGCGGACAAGTGCCTTGTGATGGCGGCGCTGTGCTGCTTCGTGGAGCAGGGCGACATGCTGGCGTGGATCCTTGCCGTCGTGCTGGTGCGGGAGTTCGCCGTGTCCGGCATGCGGCTGATCGCCGTGGAGAAGGGGCGGGTCATCGCCGCAGCCTGGTCGGGCAAGATCAAAACTGCCAGCACCATGGTGTGCATCTGCCTGATCCTGTTCGGCATCCCCCATAGTCTGAACATCGTCTGTCAAGTGGTGATCCTTGTGACCACCGTGTACTCCGGCGTGGAGTATTTCATGAAGAACGCCGACGTGTTCAAGTCCGGCGAGATCAAGTAACAATCCAAATAAAAAAGTGGCTCTGTACAACAGTGCAGAGCCGCTTTTTTCACGCAAAAATGTCCTCATAGCTGGTGCGCAGGATATCCCGCAGCAAAATGATCTCATCGGGGTACAAATGGCGCTGCCCTACCTCGATCTTCGCCACCGCGCTGCGGGTGATATCGCAGCCGCTCAATTGCAGCTGCGCGGCCACCCACTCCTGCGTAAGCCCCGCCTTTTCCCGCAGCTGGCGGATGTTGTGCCCGATACGTTTCTCCACCTCCGGATTGATGCTCGTCACCTCCTGCAAAAATGCACCCATATGGGTGCGAAACTTCTTGACATTATTATAGGCAGGTGGTATGATTATTTTGCACCTATATAGGTGCAAAATAATCAAGAGAGAATTTGCCGGGACGATCCGGCAACAAATGAAAAAGGAGGAGACACAAATGGAATGGGGACATTTTTTACAGGTGATCGGTTCGATCTTTGCCACCGCCGGACTGGTGATGCTGATGGTGTTCAAGTACGTGATCGAGGCCGCCGTGCCGAGTATGGTAATGGCTTCCTTTGGTCTGGGCCTTGGCGTAGTGCTGCTGGGCTCACTGGTCATTTACGCGATACCCAAAAAGGATAAATAACCGCTAAGGCCCGGCGTTTTCAGAACGCCGGGCCTTTACAATTCGCACGGTATAGACTTGACACCAAAGCAAAAGCCTGCTACAATATACGCTACAAATGAACAGCGCGACGATCGGAAAGAGTATGTCCATCCCACGGGGATAGAGAGAGGGGGCCACCGGCTGAAAGCCCCGTCACCCGCTGCGGACAGAAAGTGCGTCCGGGAGCGCGGGGGATGTGGAAGCCCTCCGGTTGGCCGCCGTCACAGCGCCGAACTTGAGTGATAAACGAGAGTGGAACCGCGAAGTTATTTTCGCCTCTCAGACAATACTGTCTGAGAGGCGTTTTTTTCATTGCCAATTACAAATTAACCATATAAAGGAGAAACCACCATGTATCTGTACAATTCCGCCACCCATCGCAAGGATGAATTTAAGACCCATACCCCCGGCCATGTGGAGATGTATACCTGCGGCCCCACCGTGTATCATTTTGCCCACATCGGCAACCTGCGCTCCTACATCATGGAGGACGTGCTGGAGAAGTACCTGCGCTACGCCGGTTACGACGTGAACCGCGTCATGAACATCACCGACGTGGGCCACCTGACCTCCGACGCCGACGAGGGCGAGGACAAGATGCTCAAGGGCGCCAAGCGCGAGCATAAGACCGTCATGGAGATCGCCCAGTACTACACCGACGCATTTTTTGAGGACTGCCGCAAGCTGAACATCAAGCGCCCCGACGTGGTGCAGCCCGCCACCGGCCTCATCGACGACTATATCAAGATCATCACCAAGCTGCTGGACACCGGCTACGCCTATCAGGCCGGCGGCAACATCTACTTCGACACCAGCAAGCTGGAGCGCTACTATATCTTCAACGACCACAACGAGGACGATCTGGCTGTGGGCGTCCGCGAGGGCGTGGAGGAGGACACCAACAAGCGCAACAAGAACGACTTCGTCCTGTGGTTCACCAAGTCCAAGTTCGAGGATCAGGCCCTGAAATGGGACTCTCCCTGGGGCGTGGGCTATCCCGGCTGGCACATCGAGTGCTCCGGCATCTCCATGAAGTTCAACGGCGAGTATCTGGACCTCCACTGCGGCGGCGTGGACAACGCCTTCCCCCACCACACCAACGAGATCGCCCAGTCCGAGAGCTATCTGGGCCATCCCTGGTGCCCCCAGTGGTTCCATGTGGCCCACCTGAATACCGACCACGGCAAGATGTCCAAGTCCAAGGGCGAGTTCCTGACCGTCTCCCTGCTGGAGCAGAAGGGCTACGACCCGCTGGCCTACCGCTTCTTCTGCCTGCAGAGCCACTATCGCAAGGGCTTGCTGTTCAGTTGGGAGAATCTGGACAACGCCACCGTGGCCTTCAACAAGCTGCTGGCCAAAATCGCCGCGCTGAAGGACGAGGGCAATGTGGATCAGGCGGTATTTGACGAGTATAAGGCCAAGTTCATGAAGGCCATGGACAACGACCTGAACACCTCCATGGGCGTCACCGTGCTGTACGACGTGCTGAAGGCCAAGACCAACGACAAGACCAAGCTGGCCCTGCTGGACAGCTTTGACACCGTGCTGGGCCTGAAGCTGCTGGAAAAGGCGGCGGAGCTACGCGTCAAGCAGGCGGCAGCCGCTCCCGCGGCAGACGGCTTCACCGTCATCAGCGAGTCCGGCGAGGAGGACGCCGCCGTGGAGCAGCTGATCCGCGCCCGTGCCGACGCCAAAAAGGCCAAGAACTTCGCCGAGGCTGACCGCATCCGCGACGAGCTGAAGGCCCAGGGCATCGAGGTCACCGACGTACCCGGCGGCGCCAAGTGGAAGCGCATTTGATAATAAGCAAAAAAGAAAGCCCTATGGGGCTTTCTTTTTTTATGAACGGTCATACCGTGCGATCATGTCGTTAGTGCGGCCGCGATCCGGCTCGTATTTATTGCAGGGCTTCTCGGTGGCGGTGACGCTGTAACCGTTGCGGGAGCACTTGAAGTGGGTCACGTAGCAGGACGTGTAGCTGTCACCCAGCTCGCAGTAGCGGCAGGAGCCGCAGAGACCGTAGTAGGTTTTGGCGGACATAGGTTAACCTCCTTATTTCTTTTTAGTAGGAATGGTTTTGTCGATAGTAAGAGAAATGTTGGGGATATCTTTAGCGGCTTCTGCGACGGCGTCGAAAATGTAGGGGCTGCAAATTCGATTGTATTTTTTGGCGATATCACGAAGTTCCTTGACAAAAATCCATTCAAATGCAGCAATAGTGTTATTTGCAAGATCGACCTTAGTGTCTTCCATGTCGGAGAATGGGCCAACAATGGCTTGTGCATCAAGTTCAGAAACGAAACGAGAAAGAAATACTTTTTTTAACTCTTGTCGAAGCTCATTTTGCTTTTTATTCATCTGAGAAGCATAAAGATGATCGCCATTTACCTCTGCGGTTACTTGAGATTGAACCGCTTGACGATATTCCTCTTTCAGCGCGGCATAGCGAGGAACTAATTCAGGACATGTCAATTTCATATCGACTTGGATTACTTCAATTACTCCGGGATATTCGGCGGAGTTGATAGAAAGCCTACATTCCACTCTATCAACTTTTGCGGTAGATGCGCTTTTCAAACAGCTGATGATCTTCTTTGTTTCCGAAGCGTTTTTAGCGACTTCGGGCAAGTTGCTTTTGTGTCTTGCATTTTTGATCGCGGTGATCGTATCAACAATGACGTAGCCGATGCCAAACAATATGATGATTACAATGATATCCATTAACATAAATGCATCACCCTTTCATTTGCGCGGCGGCTCGACAAACAGGACACAGATTTGTACAAGGCGATTTTTCGTGACATTTTTTCCTCCCAATCTATATTTTTCACCCGGGTTTCCCGGAGGGGCTTG
>URKW01000021.1 GCA_900548615.1 uncultured Eubacteriales bacterium
ATATAGCTTATCATATTATTGCAATTATTTGAAGTGTTTTATTTGAAAATAGTATAAGCACCATATTGTTATACGATCTCCACAACGCGCCAATAGCCGTCACCGTATTTTTCCAGCTTCCAAAGCGCGATATGGTCTATTGCGCCCGTGCCGCCGTATGAACTGAAATTATGTGTCCTATCAAAGCGCTGATACCCATATTTGACCCACATTTTCCCGGAATCACCACTGAAATGTGCCGACAGCAGGTCAATGTGATAGATGGTCAACATTTTGCCGGCGTCCATCTCCGGGACGCAGTAACGTACCAGTGCGCCAAGGGCATAGGCAGCCTCATCCCTCGGCATCGCCAGAACATTGTTGTATATTTCTTCCTCTGAATACTTAAATACTATGTGTACGTTGCTCAGAACAGCTTCTGCTGCGTCCTGGTCGGAATAATCGCCCTTGAACAGCAGCGCCATGCGGTCACTGAGGGTATACCGCTCGTCGGAGCTGATGGCCGCCAGATAGTCGATGGAATTCAACCTCAGCATCAGCGTCACCAGCAGTACTACCACCACTGTAATGATAATGGCGCACCATGTCTGCTTCCGCAGCTTCTTTTTCAGCGTCCGCAGCACGCCAGCCTCGCCGACACGCTGCTGTGCGGTGTCAGCTTCGGTGACAGGGGGCTTTTCCTCGCCGCCGTATGCCGCGCGGCAGTCCTCACAGGTCTCCAGATGCGCCTTGACAAAGGCGGCGCTCTCGTCGCTGAGCATGCCCTCCGTGTACAGCGGCATCAGGTCCCGGACGATATGACATTCATTTTTCATGGCTGCTGTCCTCCAATCTGTTTTTGATCATTTTTCTGGCCCGGTGGTAGGTCACGCAGGCCCAGTTGTCCGTTTTGGAGAAGATATCTCCGATCTGCTTGTAGGAAAGATCCGCGAATACCCGCCACATGAATACCTCCCGGTACGGTTCCGGCAGGTCATGAAGGATGGCTTGAATGCGCCGGGCCTCCTCGCGGACGGTCAGCAGCTCCTCCGGAGATGCGCTGCCGTCCGCCTGTTCCGGCAGCTCATCCAGTGGTGCTGTTCGCTTCTCCTTGCGCAGCGAGGAGATGTAGCAGTTTCTGGCGATCTGGCACAGCCACACCCGAATGTCGCACTGGCCGCGGAATTTTCCAATGCTGTGCAGGGCCTTGAAAAAGGTCTCGCTGGTGATCTCCTCCGCCACGTGCTCGCTGCCGGAAAGGCGGCGGATATAGCGGTATACATCCTGAAAATACAGGTCATAGACCTGTTCAAATTCCATTCACTGCCACCTCCTTTCCCTTATAAGACGCAGCGGACAGCAGTCTCTTACAGCTTTTGCGTAAAAAATATCCGGTGCAAGAGCACCGGATATTTTGATAGGTCAATCTTCCTCATATCGTAGGACGATGGACCGGCATTTGAGGCAGCCGAACGCCGGGAACTGGATATCTCTGCGGAACAGATACGGGCCGGCCAGATCGACAGTGTCGCTGAGGCCGGGCATCGGCTCGAAGCAGACACCGGTGCTCTGTGCTGTCCGCAGCACACCGGGCCGCATTTCGCCGGAACAATAGGGGCATTTCGGGATATCCATGATCTCGACCTCCTTTTTACAGAGTCTCCTTGATCTTCGCCGCGATCTGGTCGGCAGTCAGGCCGTATTCCCGCAGCACGTCGGCGGCCTTACCGGACTGGCCGAACTGGTCGTTGACGCCGATTTTCCTGAACTTGCAGCAGACCTTGCCCATCAGCGCATCGGCTACGGCGTCGCCAAGACCACCGATGACGCTGTGTTCCTCTACGGTGACAACGTTACCGCACTTCTCGGCGTACTTCACCACGCATTCAGCGTCCAGGGGCTTGATGGTATGCATGTTGATGACACTGATCTCGATACCCTCTGCGGACAGTAGCTTGGCGGCCTCCAAGGCTTCGTTGACCATCAGGCCGCAGGCGAACACCGCCGCGTCCTTGCCTTCCCGCAGAACGTTGGCCTTGCCAATCTCAAAGGGATAGTCCTCCTCAAAAACAGGCGTTGCCAGACGGGCCAGACGCATGTACACGGGGCCCTGGAACTCCGCCAGCGCGAAGGTGGCCTTGCGTGCCTCGTTGGCGTCAGCGGGGACGATAACAGTCATGCCAGGAATCATGCGCATCAGGCCGATATCCTCGATGGACTGGTGGCTGCCGCCATCCTCGCCCACGGAAACGCCAGCGTGGGAGCAGCAGATCTTCACATTAAACTTGGGGTAAGCGATGGAGTTGCGGATCTGCTCGTAGGCACGGCCTGCGCCGAACATGGCGAAGGTGGAGCAGAAGGGGATGAGGCCCATGGTGGACAGGCCCGCGCCGATGTTCATCATATTGGCCTCGGCGATGCCGCAGTCATAGAAACGGTCGGGATGAGCCGCCTTGAAATACTTGGTCATGGTAGCGCCGGCCAGATCGGCGTCCAGCACCACCACCTTGTCGTTTTGGTTACCCAGCTCTACCAGCGCCTTGCCGTAGGCTTCACGGGTCGCGATTTTTTCACTCATTTCTCAGCCCTCCAATTCCTGCAAAGCCTGTTCGCGCTGCTCCGCGTTGGGAGCCTTGCCATGCCAACCGGCCTGATTCTCCATAAAGGACACGCCCTTACCCTTGACGGTATGCGCAAGGATGCAGCGGGGCTTACCGGGAACCACCGGCGCACTGAGCGCCGCCTCGATGGCGTCCAGATCATGACCGTCGATCTCATAGAAATCAAAGCCGAAGGCGCGGAGCTTGGCGGGCAGGTCGCCCAGACTCATGACCTCGTCGTTGCTGCCGTCGATTTGCAGGCCGTTGTTGTCGATGATGATAGTCAGGTTGTCCAGCTTATAGTGGTTGGCCGCCATGAAGGCCTCCCAGATCTGGCCCTCCTGACACTCGCCATCGCCCAGAATGGTATAGACCTTGGTGTCCTTCTTCAGCTGCTTGGCGCCCAGCGCCATGCCCACGGCAATGGAGCAGCCCTGACCCAGAGAGCCGGTGGACGCGTCCACGCCGGGCACCTTCTTGCAGTCGGGATGGCCCTGCAGGATGCTGTGGAGCTGCCGGAAGTTGGTAAACTCGTCCCGGCTGATGAAGCCCAGCTCCGCCAACACCGCATAGTAGCAGGGGGCGGCGTGACCCTTGCTCAGCACAAAGCGGTCACGGTCGGGATTTTTGGGATTCTTGGGATCGATGCGCATGTGGTTGTAGAATACGCTGGTCATCAGTTCCACCATGGACAGGGAGCCGCCGGGATGGCCGCTGCCTGCGTTGGCGATCATGGTGATGATGTCACGGCGCACCTGCTTACATACGCTGGAAAGTTCTGCCGTATTCATTGAGTGACCTCCAAATCAATTTATTCCACGTGCTATGTTAATGCATTTACGCGGTAAAGTCAATGAACAGAGGAAAAATTTGGAGGAAAATCAAAATTACCTCTTGACATTTTGCGGGGAGAGGTGTATATATGAATCATAATTCATATGAGCGTTCATTCATATTATGAGGTGCACCATGGAAAACACGAATTATGAGAACAATGTGATACACGAGGATGTGATCCGACGTGTGCAGGAGCAAATGCCGCAGGAAGAACCTATTTATGAGGTGTCCGAGCTGTTTCGCGTTTTTGGCGATTCCAGCCGCAGCCGCATCATCTGTGCCTTGCACATTGAGGAAATGTGCGTCAACGATCTGGCGGTGCTGCTGACCATGACCCAATCCGCGGTCAGTCATCAGCTTCGTATCCTGCGGGACGCCCGGCTGGTCAAAAGCCGCAAGCAGGGAAGGGTCGTCTACTATTCACTGGACGACGACCACATCGATCACATCTTCGCAATGGCGTTCGAGCATATTATGGAAAGAATGGAGGGGTAACAATGTCCTGCAATCACGAGCACGAGCACGAATATTGCTGTGAGCATGAGCATGAGCACTGTTGCGAGCATGAACATGAACACGAACATCACCATGAGCATTCCCACGGTCACAGCTACGGCTGCGGCTGTGGCTGCGGCCACGATCATGGCCACTCCCATGAGCACGGCGGGGACGAGGAGCAAGGCGCTTTGACCTATGTCCGCATGGGTCTCTCCGCTGTGGGTCTGCTGGCGTCTATTTTCTTTCTGGAGGGCACATGGCAGCTGGTAGTATGCATCATCGCCTATCTGCTGGCCGGTTTTTCCGTACTGAAGGAGGCCGTTGAGAACATCACCCACGGTGAGATCTTTGACGAGAACTTCCTGATGACGGTGGCGTCTATCGGCGCGTTCTGCATCGGCAAGTATCCGGAGGCCGTTGCCGTTATGCTGCTGTATGAGATCGGTGAATGGCTTCAGGATAAGGCGGTGGGTTCCTCCCGCGCTTCCATCGAGGCGCTGGTCAATGTACGGCCCGACCACGCCAATCTGGTAAAGGGTGATGAAGTGACCACCGTCAAGGCGGAAACGGTCTCTGTGGGCGATATCATTCTGGTACGTCCTGGTGAGCGTGTCCCGCTGGACGGCGAGGTGATCGAGGGCAGATCCTCGGTGGATACCTCCGCGTTGACGGGCGAATCCATGCCCCGCGAGTGGACGGTAGGCAGTGCGGCGCTGGCCGGTTGCGTGAACCAGAGCGGCCTTTTGAAGATCAAGGTCACGCGTCCCTTCAGTGATTCCTCCGTCAGCCGCATCATGGCTATGGTGGAGGACGCGCAGGACAACAAGGCGCAGCCGGAGCGGTTCATCACCCGGTTTGCCCGTGTGTATACGCCGGTAGTCTGCGGTATTGCTGTGCTGGTGGCTGTCATTCCGCCGCTGCTGGGCTGGGGCAGCTGGTCGACCTTTATTCATAAGGCGTTGGCATTTCTGGTTATTTCCTGTCCCTGCGCGCTGGTGATTTCGGTGCCGCTGAGCTTCTTCTCCGGTATCGGCTGCGCCAGCCATAACGGTATTCTGATGAAGGGCAGCAACTATCTGGAGCTGCTGGCCAAGGCGGAGATCGCAGCTTTCGATAAGACCGGTACGCTGACCAAGGGCGAGTTCTCCGTTACGGAGATGTCCTGCGCAGATGGCGTCAGTCAGGAGCAGCTGCTGGAGGTCGCCGCTTATTGTGAGAGCCAGTCCACCCATCCCTTGGCAAAATCCATCCTGAAGGCTTACGGTAAGCCGGTGGACGGCAGCCGTCTGGCTGGGATCGAGGAGATCTCCGGCAAAGGTATCCGAGCGGTGCTGGATGGCAAGACGGCGCTGGTGGGCAAGGCAGAGCTGCTGGACGGCGTGGCCTTCACTACGCAGACCTCCGGTACAACGGCGGTGTATGTGGCCTATGACGGTCAGTATCTGGGCTGCATCGGCCTGAGCGATACGCTGAAGCCCGACACCAAGGAGGCCATCAGCGCACTGCGGAAGCTGGGCCTGCACAATCTGACCATGCTGTCCGGCGACCGTCAGGCGACAGCCAACAGTATTGCCGGGGAAATTGGCCTGGACAACGCGTGGGGTCAGCTGCTGCCGGAGGAAAAGGTGTCCCATCTGGAGGAGCTGAAGAAGCTGGGCCGCGTGGTGTATGCCGGTGACGGCATCAACGACGCGCCTGTGTTGGCCGCCGCTGATGTAGGCGTGGCAATGGGCGGTCTGGGCAGCGACGCCGCTATGGAAGCGGCGGATGTGGTCATCATGACCGACGAGCTGTCCCGTCTGCCGCTGGCTATCCGTATCGCCAGAAAGACCATGTCCATCGCCAAGCAGAATATTGTATTCTCCATTGCCGTGAAGGTTCTGATTTTGGCGCTCTCTCTGGTGACGGATATGGGCCTGTGGCTGGCTGTATTTGCGGACGTTGGCGTTTGCATGCTGGCGATCCTCAACAGTCTGCGGGCGCTGCGCACCAAATAAAAACCCCGCTCATAGAATGAGCAGGGGGGAGAGCCATGGAGTTGCTGCCATATCGCCGGGAGGCTGCGGAGGCCTACGCCAGATACTGGGCTTATGGCCGCAATCCGGACTTCTACGACTATGAGACCATCGGCGGGGATTGCACCAACTTCGCGTCACAGTGCATTTACGCAGGAACAGGCGTTATGAATTTTACGCCTACCTATGGCTGGTATTATATCAGTGCCGACGATAAGGCACCCGCTTGGACAGGAGTAGTGTACCTGCACAACTTTCTGATACGACCGGAGCCCTCTCCGGGGCCGGTCTGCACGGTGACGCAGGATCTGACGCTGGCGGAGCCGGGCGACGTGATACAGCTGATCTTTAAGGGTGACGTCTTTCAGCATTCTCCCGTTGTCATCGCCAATGACGGCAGCGGTGAGTCGTCCGGTGTCCAGATCGCGGCGCACAGCTATGACGCCAACTGCCGTCCTCTCAGCAGCTACGAGTACCGGCAGTACCGGGTGCTGCACATTCTGGGCTACTATACAGACTAACAGCGAGACGGAGGTTACTCCGTCTCGCTGTTTTCGTCAAGTTTCCCTTTCATTTTAACATGTGACAAGGGATTCGCCTTTGCAGCTACGCGGAGAGATTCGTTGTCAATGTGGGTGTAGATCTCGGTGGTGTTCAGGTGCTCGTGGCCCAATACCTCCTGCACGGCCTTTACGTCCACGCCGTTTTGCAGCATCAGCGTGGCCGCCGTATGGCGCAGCTTGTGGCTGGAGTACTGGGTGCTGTCAAGTCCGGCCATGGAAAGGTGCTTCTTCACCAGCGAATGAACCATGGCGCGGCTGATGCGCTGGTTCCGTTCAGAAAGGAACAGCGCGTCCCGGTCTTTTCCGCTGATGGGACGCCGCACCTCCAGATAGCGGTTCAGGGCATCCTTGCAGGCGTCGTTCAGATACACCACCCGGACTTTGTTTCCCTTGCCTAGTACCCGCAGGGCGTCGTCCTTAATATCACTGATATTCAGCCCAATCAGCTCAGAGATACGCAGGCCGCAGTTGAGAAACAACGTGATAATGCAGAAATCCCGCTCTTTATGCTTGCCGTCCACAGCGTTCAGGAGGGAAAGGGAGTCGTCCAGCGTCAGATAGCGGGGGAGGGATTTCATTTGCTTGGGTGAGTCAATGTCCTTACAGGGATTCTCCTCCAAAAGATGAACTTTGTTACATAAATAGTTGAAAAAAGAACGAATTGTGGCTAATTTTCTGGCACGAGAAGCAGCGTTCAGACCTACGTTAGATTTTTCACAATTTTGATGCTGCACACGATCCCGGCTGAGATAGGTCATATAGCCATAGATATCCGACAGTGTGATGGTTTTTATCAGTGCAAGGTCAACGTCCATGATATCGATTTGGTCAAATGGCAGGCCTTGCAGCGAGGGATCGCGGAGCTGCTTGATGTAGCGGAAGAAATTGCGCAGATCAAGGTAGTACTCATCCACAGTGCGCTGCGAGTGCGCTTTGATGGTCTCGTGATAGCTAAGAAAGTCCGCCAGTATCTGCGGCGATTGGGAGCGATAGTGAATGGTCATAATGATATCCTTATATTAAATATTAAGTATTTGCAGTTGCAAGCGGCCGTAGCCCCACGCCGCCGCCAAAGGATTGAACAACAACGGCTATTTTGTTGACAGGGCCCGAGCGCAAGGAGCGAGGGCAGCAGCATCGACAGTTCATCGGTGCAAACGCTGCCGCCATGCGGCATAGCGGGTGCGCCAGAGAAGAAACGGCGAGAGGGCCGTTTTGTTTATGAGCTGGCGATTCAACAAAATAAAAATTTTGTTGAATGTAGTGGAGGGTATCTATAAGGAAAATGGCTGATGATAGAAAATCACGGCGTGGCCAATCCTTTTCAGCATAGCTGTATTTCGCTGGCTTTTCCGCTGATCCGCTGAATAGATTACTTTGCCGCTTCCCTCACAGCGGGACAAAATGTTCCAGCTCTGAATTATCTCATTATATAAAATTCCCCGGTGGATGACAAGTCCACCGGGGAAAATTTTGTTGAATCACAGCCGCGTCAGCTGTTGATATATGACAGGCTCTGCCTGCGCAAACACTATGGTTTTTCGCATATAACACTCAATTTTGGAACATTTTGTGATAAAATAACGGACGGCTTACGCCGTCCGTTATTTATTAGATTCTTTACGCCTTCAGGCAGCGCAGGACGGCCAACAGGATGGAATAATACTTGCTGTCGGGCGTGTCGGCGCGGCTGGTGATGATGACCGGGCAGGAAGCGCCGCAGATGGTGCTGGCCACGGTCTTGCCGGCGATGTAAGTCACAGCCTTGTACAGCACATTGCCGATCTCAATAAACGGCACCAGCAGGATATCCGCCTGACCGGCCACAGGATCCTTGATGGACTTATGCTTCACAGACTCCATGGAGATAGCGCCGTCCAGCGCCAGAGGGCCGGTCACCATGCAGCCGGGAATGCCCCGCTCCTTAATGGCGGCGGCGCTGACGGTGGAGGGCATCTTCTCGGTGACGTTCTCTACGGCGGACAGAACGGCCACCTTGGGGCAGTCATTGCCCAGAGCCTTGGCCACAGGCAGGGCGTTCTCCACGATGCCGATCTGGGTCTCCACGTCGGGGGCGATGTTGATGGCGGCGTCAGTGATCATCACGAAACGGCCTTCATACTCAAAGATACCCACTTGGCTCACCAGACGGCGCGCACCGTCAGGAATCAGGCCGGTCTCGCGGTTCAGGATGGCCTTAGCGAAGCTGGAGGTCTGCAGAATGCCCTTCATGGGAATGTCGGCCTTCCCTTCCTTCACCAGCTTGACAGCGATCTTGGCGGCTTCCAGCTCCTCGCCGTCGAAATCCACGATCTCGTAATCGGCCTCGTTCTCGCCCATCTCGTGGAGCATGTCAATGATCATGTCCTTCTTGCCGATCAGGGTGCCTTCCACCACACCCTTACGCTTGGCGTGGACGACGGCGCTCAGCGCGGGCTCGTCATGGGCGTTGGCCAGCGCGATGCGCTTTTTCAGATTCTGGCCCAGCACATAGGCTTCCATTTCTTTGAAAGTAGTAAACATGTTTTGTTCCTCCGAAAGTAAAGTGTATTTTTTCCTTCTATCTCTTATCACATTTACCCGCTTATTATACACTCTTGGGTTTTCAAAAACAACAAAAACAACAACATTTTTTCTGCGATTTTCCATCGGGAAAAACAGTTCTTGCCTTTGGAGTGGATTTACGGTATACTATATACACTGATTGATATGGGAGGCTCTTTCTATGGATGGTTTTTATTCGTTTTTGTTCTACGGCCTGATCGCTGTCGGTGCGGTTTTGATCATTTCCCTGACGATACTGCGCATTGACTGGGCGCGTCATCCGGAAAAGTACGAAAAAGACGTGGAAAATTACGAGAAAGAGCAGTATTGGAAGAAGAAAAGACAAGATAAAGAGGCCGCCATCAAAAAGGCAAAGGAAAAAGAAAAGGCCAAGAAGCGGCAGGCACGGGTGGATAAGCTGAACCAGTACCGCGCCATCAACGGCAAGGGCCCGCTGGCGGAAAAGAATAAGGACAGCAAGAAGAAGTAACAAAAAAGGATACCGCAGGATTTTTCCTGCGGTATCCTTTTTATACTCCCTGCGCCAGCAAACGCAGCGCCTGACCGATATTTGCCACCGGCAGCAGTGTCAAGCCTGGCAGCGGCTTCAACTCACCTGCCCGATGAGCAGGGATCATACAATGGGTGAAGCCCAGCCGATGCACCTCGGAAAGTCGCTGCTCCAGATGGTTGATGCTGCGCACCTCGCCGGAGAGGCCGATCTCCCCTACTGCCGCCAGCGTATCCGGCACCGCCTTATCCAAGTAGCTGGAGGCTACCGCGATCACCGCCGCCAGATCGGCGGCCGGTTCATCCAGCGTCAGTCCGCCGATGATATTCAGATAGGCGTCGCACTGGCTGACCCTCAGCCCGCCGCGCTTTTCCAGCACCGCCAGCAGCATGGAAGCGCGATTGTAGTCAAAGCCGTTGCTGGAGCGAAGCGGCTTTGCTCCGGCTGCTGGGGCGACTAAAGCCTGTACTTCCGCCAATACCGGGCGTGCGCCCTCCATGGCACAGGTGACGCAGGTGCCGGGCGCTTCCGTAGGCCGACCGGACAGCAGCATTTCCGAGGGATTCTCCACCTCTCGCAGCCCGCAGTCCATCATCTCGAACACGCCGATCTCGTTGGTAGCGCCGAAGCGGTTTTTCGCTGCCCGGAGGATCCGGTAGGTCATATGCTGGTCGCCCTCAAAGTACAGCACACAATCCACCATGTGTTCCAGTACCTTAGGACCGGCAATAGCGCCCTCCTTATTGACGTGGCCGATGACAAAAATGGTGATATTCTGGCTCTTGGCAAGCTGCATCAGTGTTAAGGTACACTGCTTTACTTGACCAATTCCGCCAGGGATTCCGTCGCTGTCTTCGTTATACAGCGTCTGGATCGAGTCAATAATCAGCACGTCCGGCTTCTCCTGCTCCACGCAGGACAGCACATCGCCCAACTGGGTTTCAGACAGCACCAGCAGGTTGGGGGTATCGACCTGCAGCCGCTTGGCCCGCATCTTCAGCTGACGGGTGGATTCCTCGCCTGAGACATACAGCACGCGGTAGGATTGACCCAGCGTCTGGCAGATCTGAAGCAGCAGCGTTGACTTGCCGATACCAGGTGCGCCGCCCACCAGAACCAGCGAACCCATGACAGCGCCGCCGCCCAATACACGATCCAATTCCCCCATTCCGGTCGAGAATCGGATCTCGTTCTCAGACGCCAATTCCGTAATGGGAAGCGCCTTTACAAGCTTTGCGGTATAAGAAGCTTTGCCGCTCCCCTTCCCTTTTTCTGCTTTTTGCTCCACCATGCAGTTCCACGCGCCGCAGATAGGGCACTTCCCTGCCCATTTGGGACTTTCGCTGCCGCATTCGGTGCAGAAATAGGTCGTTGTTTTTTTCATTCGTATCACCTGTTTTACTGATATTGCAGATAGCCACAGCCAATGGCCGCCGCCAATTTTGTCTGATATTCCGGTTTCAGCAGCAGCGCGGTTTCGCTGCTGTTGCTGAGAAAACCACACTCGATCAATACCGCCGGACACTCCGCGTGAGCCATAATGTAGATATCGCTTCCGATAGACTTGGATACCTTTTCGTTTCCGGGGTTGACCGTATCGTTTAAGGTCTGCTGAATGGCTGCCGCCCGTGCGTCGCTATCGGGAAGTTTTCCGTAAAACACCTGTGCACCGTGTACGTTCGGATGCCCCGGCAGGGTATTTTGATGGATGCTGATGAGAAAGCCATTGGCAACGCTGTTGATTCGCGTGACGCGGTTCTTGGTGTCGCTGACCTTTTCCTTTCGCAGCGTGCCGCTGTCCGGATCAGCCAGCGACGCCTCTCCTGTCCGAGTCAATACCGTCTGACAGCCTGTCAAGGCGAGAAAATCCCGCAGACGCAGGGCAACCGCCAGATTGATGCCGCTTTCCGGCGTACCGTCCGTCGATACAGCACCGCCGTCGGATCCGCCGTGCCCGGCGTCAATAATGACGACCTCTCTTGTGGGAAGCGCGTCGTAAGAAAACGCGGGGATCTCCGCACGAGGCCGCTCTGCCAGCGACAGCAGACTTACAACGGCCAACAGAAGCGCCGCAGCGCCCAGTACCCATTTTCGGCGGATCAGCAGGATCATCACACCACTCCTCTCCGGGACAATCTATGATGTGACGCTCTACAATATGCATTGTACCATAGCCAATAGCAAAAATAAATCCCCAGTTTACAGGCGGCGGCATATACTGGCATGAGCTGTTTTGGCTTATTGATGATAAAAGGAGGAACACCTTGTTGTATATTGAACAGACTATGGCCGGAAGATCACCGGCCGAAGCGGCTGCTCCGGCTGCCCCGCAGCCTTCCACGCCGGCCGCTTCTGAAAGAACGACTGCCCAGCAGCGCAGTGAAGAAACAGGCTGCGGCGGGATGAATGGCAGCCTGCCGGGGACGTGCGCCCAGATGGCGTTTCCGTATATTCCCATGCAGGATCAGAATCCCAAACGGTACGATAACCGCGAGGCCTTGCAGCGGGGCACGCTGTTTCCGGGACTGGATCTTCCCTTCCACCGTGAGCTGAAGACCCGCTTTCCTGCCGCCAACACACACCTTTCCGAGCTGATGGCGCTGGACTTTGCCATTGATGAGCTGGGGCTTTATCTGACCACCCATCGTGACGATCAGGAGGCGCTGGCGCTGTACTGGAACTATATCCGCTTGGGTCAGGAGGGCCGCAAGAGATATGAGGAAATGCACGGGCCACTGTTCCAGACCGATATTACCGAGGGCTCTTTCCGCTGGCTGGATGACCCGTGGCCTTGGGATGAAGGAGGGAACGAGTAATGTTTGTCTATGAAAAGAAGCTGCAATACCCAGTGAAGATCAAAAACACCAATCCCAAGCTGGCAGCGCTGATTATTAGCCAGTACGGTGGCCCTTATCCCCATAAACTACGAAAGCACCCGCTGCAACGGGTGCTTTCGTGTCATATCCGTTGACAATTGCCGCATTTTTGTATACGATGGTGATATATCGAAAACGGAGGTGTCCCATGGGTGATATTGATGCTATTTTTGCTTTCGCTATTGCGTTTGTATTCTACGGTGCCGGGCCGCTGTATCTCGCTTCCGAGCGGAAGAAACTGATTCGAAAGCTTCAGTATTGGATCTTCTGCGTATTGTATGATGCCATTATTTTCATAGTCTTGCAGCTTATTACCGGAAACGCTATATCCTTGTCAGGTCTCGCTGTTGCCATGCTGATCTTCGGCACCATTTTCTATTTCATCGGCCTTGTCATTCTCCGCAAGCGCGGTATGGTTGCAGTCCCTTCGGCACAACCTACCGTGCCCCAACCTCCGGTAAAATCGGAGGATGTCTCTGTGCCAGCGTCGCAGACCGCACCCGCACAGCCTGACACTCCACTGTCCATCACTGAAACTTGGTATACCTGTCCTTCCTGTGGCTGTCTCCTGCCCACTGGCGAGGTCTGCTCCTGCGGATATCATCCCCCAAAGACCGAGCCGCCTAAAGCTCCCGCCAAGCAGCAGAAATGGCTCATGGTCGTTGCTGCCGTCCTAGCTGTCGCGCTGGCCTGCTCCGTGTTCTATAACGTAAAACAGCATAGCGAGATTGCCCAGGCACAAGCTCAAGTGAACTTAAAGCAGGAGATGATTGACCATTACGTAGATGACATCCGTTCCCTGCATGAACAGGCAGAGCGTGTTGACAGTTATATCGATGCGGTTTCTTTCTATGCTTCTCGCGCTTGTGTTGTATCCAGCGGTAGCTACTTGTATCACAGAGACCCCACTTGTTCCGATTGCGACTTATCTTATTTTTGGATATACAACGTAGAGAAGGCAATCAGCCTTGGATACTCACAATGCCCAAATTGTTCCGCACTTTCTCTCGGCGGAAATACGAGCAGTTATCTGCAATATCTAATTGAACAAAACAAATGAGAGGCCCTTCAGCCTCTCATTTGCTATTTACCCGCCCCATCTGGAAGCAAATTCCTGCAGGTATTTGCTTTGCAATCCGGAACCGGTGTCCTCGGTGTCTAGGGGAATCCCGTCCCTTGCGGCCAGGTACTGCAAATAACCGCTGTAGCGCGGTGCGCTGGGTGCGGCCTCCTGTAGTGTGTACCCGTTTTTCTCTGCAAGATAGGACAGATATCTGCTGCTCGAAGATGATTCGCGGGAGTAGTTTCCGCCATCCCCGCCGCGCCACGGTGCGTCCCGGATGGTGCTCTGTGCCCACCCCTCTGCATAATAGATGGCGTCCTTTTGGGCGGATGTCAGATCCAGACTGTTGATGGCCTGCATCTTCTCTGCCTTCTTGGTCATGCCGCTGCTGGCTACTTTGTACTGGTAGAACTGTACCGCCGTGATTCCGCTGGACATTTCCAGTTCAGCTTGGGTTTCCAGTACCTTGTCGCTGGCCATGTCGGCAAAATAGATTTCAGCCTGGGATGCAAGAACCATACCGGAACTTTGCAGCCAGTCAAATTTCTGCGTGGTCACACTGGTATCTCCGCTCTTTTCAAACCCTCTGGTGCCGAAGTAGTAGGCGTAGTAGTCATCATAGCTCACGCCGTTGCTCTTGGCGCTCTTCGCCTTCTCATACACGTCCTTGTTGTAGACCTGTAAGGCATACTCCGCGCCGAAGCAGTCCTTGTTGGCGGCCCGGTAGGCGTCATCGGCATCCATGCCTTTCTGAAGATTCTTTTCCACAGCGGCGCGGTAGGTCTCCTCCACCGCCATGGCGTTTTTCTGGATGCCGTTTACCAGTGCTTTCAACTCTCTGGTTTTCTGGCGTTTCTCCCTGTCGGACAGGTCGGAGGATTCCACTTCACGGATCTGCTTGTACAGGTCGCTGCATGCGGACTGCTGTTTGCTCCAGAATCGGCTCACCACAGCCGCCGCTTCGTCTCCGCCGTTTTTGGCATAGGTCAGCGCGTCCGCCTTGTCATAGAAATCCCCGCTCAACCGGTTGCTGGTCACGACATCCACCGTGAAGGCCTTTGAGAACATGCCCCGTTCTGCCTGCGGCGTCAGCAGCGGCAGCAGGAAGTCACCCACCACGCCGGAATACTGATCCAGCACATAGTTCAGCTTCTTCGGCGAGATACCCAGCGCACCGCCCACAGCCTTGGAGAAAATGTCCGTGCTGCTGTCATACCGCTGGCCCGGCGCGTAGCTTTGCAGGCGCTGATTTTCGATGTCGCCGCCGTACCACGTGCGGCCGGGACTGGACGGGTCAAACAGCTGCGCTTCAAACAGTGCCGACGCAATGTTGCTGGTCAGCGGGTTCGCCGGCGCTACCTGATTGCCCATGGTGTTGATGGTGGCGATCAGATCCACGTCTTTCCCGTGAACCGCGTCGCCGATCCGGTCAGCCGTGATGCCCAGCAACGACAGCTCACGGCCTTTGGGAATTTTCAGCCACGTGCCATTGCCCAGCTTGAATAGGTAGTTGGTGTCCTTGTCGCTGTCCCGCAGATCGTCCCATTCCTCGTCATCGTGGTACAGGAGCGAATTCAGCAGCGCCGGGGCGACGCCCAGAGCGGCGGCACGGACAATAAGCTTTGCCCACTCTTTTCCGCCCTTTGTTTCTGTTACCCGCCGGATCATCTTGTCGAAACCCTGAATACCGGGATTCAGGAATGGCACGTAGTTGGCGTTCAGCACCTTGCCCAGCGTACCGGCCCGGCCGAAGTTGACTGTCACATCAGCGGCGGCATACAGGGCGTCCGCCAGATTTTCGGTGCTGGTGCCGCCTTTTTCCACTACGCCCATGAACTCCGCCAGACGCGGCGCCTGCTCCATGGCCATGTTCAACGCTTCGATCTTCGCCATCAGCTTGGCGGTGCGGCCTTTCGGCTCTTTTACCGTACCGGTATTGTAATCAAATACCGAGGAGAAAGAGCCGCCCAGAGCCTTGTACATCTGCCAGTATTCGCCGTTGTTCTTGATCTCTGCCAGTGCCTTGGGATAATTCCGGGCAAAGGCCACGCCGTCGCGGGTGTATAGACCAGCCGTCTGAAGATCACGCACCGTGTTGCGAATGGTGAAGGTGGGGTTGTAGCCTGTCACCAGAGCCTTAAACAGATTGTTGGCCGTCCGCACAGCCCGCGTCACGGCGTTGCTCTCCGCTGCGTCTGGTGACAGGGCTTTCAGTGCATCGAACATGGTGTCGTCCACCGTCAGCTCCCACAGCTTCCCGTCTTTGAATACCGTCAGCGTCTTATCCTTGGTCAGCTGCTCACGGCTCATGTCATCCAGTGTGTCCGCCGAAAAATCGTGTTCGTACTCATTGGCCTCCTGTACATAGCGGGCGGCTTTTGAGTTCTCACCTGCCTGTAGAAAGTCGTCTAACAGCCTCTGACCGAATCGGTTTTTACTGCCCTCTCGAACCACCTTCATGGTTTGGCGGCCTATGGCTTCATGCAGCGGCACCAGATCGGCAGTGCCACCCTCCGCACGGCCTACTGTCCGGCCAATACGCACGGCATTGCGATCCCGCCCGGCTCCGGCTTGGTTTTCACCTCTTCGCATCGTAGGGACATAGTTGGGATAGATCCTTTTCAAATAGTCGACGTCGGCCTGTGTCATCAGTCCGCTGTCCACCCGATACTGCATCAGATTGTCGATGTACCCCCTCACCTGCTGGCGGTACTGCTCGAACTCCGGGTGCTCCTGCAAGGCACGCCGTGCCCGCTCCTCACTCACATCCGCTGTGACGTCGAAGGAAAATACCGGCTTGTCCTTGATGGCGTCTGCGCGGTTGACATTGCGCAGCAGCCGCATTTTCTCACGTGCCAGCTCCGCCACATCGGGATCAAGACTCTCGGTCATCCGGGCCAACTGCGCTTCCGTATTGGTACGCAGCTCCGGGTGATCGGCGTCGAACTGGTTCAGCGCCGCCGTTGCCTCCAGCATTGCCGCCTCCTTGTTCTGCGACAGGCTCATGCGGTCGATGTTGTGAAGGTCGAACAGGTACATCTGGAATGCACGGTAATAATCCTCGCCCTTGGCCCGGATGGGAGAGAATATGCCGTTCAGGCTCTCACCCACCTTTTGGGCATTCACGTTGGTCTGGGCGTCCGTAATCATGCTGACGCCCGCTGAACTGGAGGCCCTTGCCTGATTGTAGATTTGATAGAGATAGGGATCATTTACCGCTTGGGCGAATTTGCTCACGCTGTGACCGGCGTCTACCATCTTCCGGTAGAAATAACTCCATGCTTCCGAAGCTTTTTCACGTCCGGACTTTTCCACCGCAATGGTGTGATCCGATACCATGTTCTCCGTATCCCGGATGCGATCTTCCCTGCTGGCGAAAACGCTTCCCTGATCGGTAAACAACTCTGCAATTTCGTCCAGATCCTCCTGTGCCACCTGTTCCGCCGGACGTTCGGGCGGTGCTTCCTGCTGCTGGGCCCGCCGCAGCTGGAGGTCATACAGGCGATCCGCAAGGGTATAGGCGTCTGAGGTGAACATGTTTTCGTCCCGCGCCAGCGCGTCCAAATAGTCGCTGCTGCCGGCCAGATCATCCAGCCCTCGCCCGGTGGAATACTGTTCCGTGTTGACATTTCCACCATTATTGGGTATACTAATACCAGATGCAGCACTTGTGGTGTCGGCAAGAGAGCTTGAAAAAGCCACTCCCCGGGACAGTTCTTGTGCTGCATTGTTATTTGTGTCGGCAAATTTGAAGGCCGTGCCGTCGGGCACATACTTCTGATATTCGCTATTGACAAGGCGAAGCAAATCCTGTACTCTGATGGTAGAAGAGCTTGAAGGGTGACTAAGCGGCGGATTTTGTTCCGTGTTAGCAGTCGCTGAACTGGAGGGCTCTTCTTTTTCTATGCTCTCCAGCGCCAAGACTCTTTCGTCGTATGCATAAGCATACGGGTCTACGACGCCTTCCTTTGCGAAATAATCCGCAATCGTTTGTTTTGGTACACTTGACCCGATGCGGTACTCCTTTACCTTGATTTTGACAGGCTGGATGCCCGTCTCGGTCTGTACAGCGCCGAACAACGTATAGACTCCCGTAGAGTTATCATCCGCCTTTCGGCTTGGCTCCGCATATGTCAGGACAGCATTTTCCAGTATCTTCCGAAGATGTTTCGTGGCATAGATGCTGTTCTCACCGGAATTGGAAAAAGAATGTGTCAGCGTTGCAGGAGTGACGAAAATCAATTCACCTGTGTCTTTGTTGACGGGTGGATTCTGGTAGAGGCTCTGTATCTCCGCGCTATTCAGGATTCTGTTTCGCTCAATCGCATACGGCAGCTTCAAGCCGTTTTCCCGAATATCCACTACCTGCATATCCGGTTTTGCTCCCAGCTGTTCCCACGTTGGGATCGGTTGCTGTTCAAAGGAATACTGTGTCCCACGCCCGGTTTCCACCCTCGTCTCCCGCAGAGCCTTGGCATAAAGCCTCTCCGCGTCACGTAGGAAGGTTTCCTCGCTGGTGCCTGTCAGCTTGCCCGCCATATCGCGGATCCAGTCATAGATCCTCTGGAACAGGTTCCTGTCCTCTGCCAGCAGCCGCCGGACGGTAGCCTCGTCGGTGAACAGCTTTTCCTCTGCAAACTTGGCCACGATCTCGCGGGTGGCCCCGTCCTCGTCCAGCGTCACGCCGTTTTGGGCGTAGTCGGCCATGAGAGCCTGCCGCACGCTGTCCACATCCGCGCCCATGTTCTCCGCCACATATCGCAGTGCCGTTTCCCGAAACTCACTGTACCGGCCGCTGCTCTCCATGTGGTGGGTCAGCTCGTGGATCAGCGTCTGCCGCACCGGATTGGCGGCATTGGGATTCAGTGAGATCACGCCGTCACGGTAAGAGCCGTTGACGCCCTCCTGCTGGCTGACCACCACCCGTGCCCCGAACCGCCGAGCAATGCGCTGCGCCTTGTCAAATTCAGCCCGACGGGCCTCTGGAATCTGCTGCCATGTTGTCCGCTCCTCATAGGTGCGGCCCTGTTCATCGACCAGCCGCGGCATACGCAGTCCGTCCCGCGTGGGCATGATCCGCCCCATGGCGTCGCTGGCCCGCTGGGCGTTGGCTGCTCTGTTCGCGCTGCCAAGACCGTTGCGTCTCAGATCGGCGTAATAATTGTTCTCCGCCGTCTGCGCCTGGCCCTGCTGTACGCCCCGCACCAGCTGCTGGCCGCCGCCGAACATACCCATGGCTGTGCCCAGCAGAAAATCATAGCCCCATTGGGCCAGATCATCCGTAGACCAGACGGGGCCTTTCCCGTCATCCAGCCGCAGCAGACGGTCAGCCAACGGATTCAGCAGGTCACTGGTCACTTCCTCCACACCTTCGCCTACTGCGTTGACAATCCATGTCAGCAGCGCTTGCCCTGTTGCGTTCTCCGTCAGCTTGCCCACTAGCTTTTGCACCAGTTCATCCGCTGCCGCGCCGCCGTAGATTTTGGAGAATGCGCCGAACATCTTTTCCGTGAAAACCTCAATGCCGGCGCTTTTCAGGCCTGCAAGAAACTGCTGGCCTTCGCTCTTACCTTCCTGCCGGGCCTCGCCCGCCGCCTGTCCATAGCTGCGCATGCCCATCATGACAAGGCCGCTGCCGGGCAGGATCAGGTTGGCCAGCGCGTCCCCGGCCATCTGCGTACCGGTCACGCCCATGTCCACCAGAAACTGGCCCACCGTTCCCAACCCCTGCTTGGCTTCCTGCGTGTACTGTTGCCCTCTCTCCGTCAGGCGGGTGGCGGCGTCAAATATTTTCTGCTGGCTCTGCTTTTGCTGAACCCTTCGCTGCCGCTCCTGCAAAAGAATGCTGGTGTTGATATCCGTTCCCTTTTCACGGTTTTCCCGCACGGCGCGGCCCAGATCGCCAAAGCCGGAGAACTGCCCCATGCTCTGCTGCCCTGTTGTCGGTCGGAACTGTCCGGCGATTTCCGCAAAGCCGCTGGCGGTCTGTGCGGCGCCTGCTTGTACCGTTTTTGCGATCCGATCCATGGCCTTTCCGGCTTTACTGTAGTCCCCCGCACCGAAGGCCTGAATGTTGGGCAGCTTCAATGTCAGCGCCTGCGGTGTCTGTGTCTGCATCGGGGTGGCGGACTTTGTCAGCTTCGGCACTGTTATCTGCTGCACAGGCAGCTGTACCGGGGTCACGCTGCTGCCGCCCAGCGCGGTGCCCTTTGAGGTACGCGGCTGCGTTGCTGCCGGCGTGTTTGTTTTGTTATTCTTATTGTTCTGCGCGGCAGGATTCAATGGGTTTCCGGAAGGGGGCGCTTTCTGCGTCCCCTTTTGCTGCTGCTTTTTCTTCTGCTCCTTGCGCGGATCGTAATCATCCAGAAAACGGTATCCCATGGTGATCTCCCCTCCTGTGTTATCTCACGCGCACATACGATACGGTTCTGTCCCTGTCGTTTACAACCTCCTTCACCTGACCGTTGTCAAGCATTTTCTGGAGCTCACTGTAGGAATAGCGACCTCCGCCGTCAAGGGCGATCCAGCCGTTTCCGTTACGGTTCGTCAGGGTATAGCCGCTGGTATCACCGCCATTCATATAACGGTCATACGCCGCTTGTGTCTGCGGGCCCCATACGCCGTCGACCGTCAAATTAGCCCCCATGGCGTTCAGCTGCTTCTGCAGATCGGCGGTTTCTGAGCTGTACCCGCTCCCGCCGGAGCTGCCTCCGCTGGAATAGGCTGCCGCCTTCGCCTGCTGCGCTTGCTGGGCGGCCAGCTGGCGGTTGAACATATCGATCTCCGCCTGAATGCTGCGCTCGTTCTGGAGGTAGCTGGCATACTGCGCCTGAATCTGGCTGAGATAGTTTGCCATAGCCTCCGCCGCCTGGGCATCACCCGCCATTTTCGCGCTGGTGATGGCCTGCTGCAAGTCGGAGATGGTGCTCTGGTACTGGTTGGTCAGGCCGGTCAGATCGTTTTCGTAGTTGGTCTCGCTGGCAATGCGCTGGCTGTCCGCCATGCCGCCGTACACGCCGTTGGCCGCCAGTTCCTGATCCATGTTCCGCTGGCTCATCATCTTGTTGATGTAGGCCCGCCGGGCGTTTTCCTCATAGTCCTTGCCGGCATTCTCAATCTGGCTGTTGTATTGGTCGGTGGCGGCCTGCACCTGCGCCTCAATGGCTTTCTGCACCGCCGCCTGATAGTCGTCTCCGCCCACCCGCTTCAGGTATTCGCTATAGCTCATGAGTCCGGAGTAATCCGTCCCACCGGAACCGTAGTAGTCATCATAGCCGCCTTGCCCTATGGCCTCCTGATATTTTGTCCATGCGTCCGCCGCGCTCAGTCCACCAGCTGCGGCAGTGGAGTTTTTGCCCCACATACCGTCTGCCGTTACGCCGTAATAATCTTGCATCTCCTTGATCTGGCTTGCCGTCAGACTGCCGTTGTTGTAGTTGGTGCCACTGGAGGGCGTATAATCACTGTAACCGCCTTTTCCCATAGCTTCCAGATACTTTGTCCAAGCATCCGCCGCGCTCAGTCCACCAGCTGCGGCAGTGGAGTTTTTGCCCCACATACCGTCTGCCGTCACGCCGTAATAATCTTGCATCTCCTTGATTTGGCTTGCCGTCAGACTGCCATTGTTGTAGTTGGTGCCACTGCCCTGTGTATCATTCCGCCCGCCGCCATAGGACATATAATCCGTGTAGCTGCTGTAGCGTCCCTTGTTGCTGCTGTACAAGCTGTAAGCGCCTCCGGCGTCCCGTCCCCCCGCCGCCGTTGTGGATTTACTGCCCCAGATACCGTCAGCCTTGGTGCCGTACCAGCTCTGCATATCCTTGATTTGTTGTGAACTCAGTGCCATTTTTCTGGTCTCCTTTCATCCTAAGCATAGCGGCCCCGGCCCCATATCGGGTGGCCGGGGCCTTTTCCTGTATGTTTACTTTTCTGCGGTATCGTTCTTGGCCAGCTGCTTGCCGATCTGATTCACGCCGGTGGCCGTCAGGCCGGACATGATGCCCACCGCCACGGCGGTGAAATAGTCCTGCGCCGGGAACTCCGGCATGCCGAACAGCAGCGCCAGCGCGCCGATGGCGCCGCCGCACACGCCGCAGACGATGGGGATCCACTTGTCCTGAAGCGGACTTGCTTTCACGATCATGCCGATCAGATAGCAGATCACGATGATAGCGGCCACAGTGGCCACGCCGATGGTATTGATAGTCTCGTTCATGATGGTTGTCCTTTCCGGGCCTTTAGCCCTGTCCGATGATGTTATGTACGTCTCTTTCCAAATCCGCAATGCGGTGATTGGCTACCTTGATGCTCTCGCCTACCACGGCCAGATGCTCCTCCAGCTTATAGGTGCGCTCCACCAGGTTGTTGTGCTTGCTGACCTTCTGCTCCAGCTGTTCCAGCCGGTAGGCGATCAGGGCGGTGCTTTTCCGGTTGGCCAGATAGCTGCCGATCAGCGTCCCCGCAAGACCCAGCAGCGCCACAATGATGGCTTCCGTCATGTTGTGACCTCCTCCCATCCATATACACCCGGCTCCCACACATTGTTGTCACAGGTGCTGCGCCATGTTTTGCCGCCGTGTGTCACCTTGTCGCCTG
>URKW01000022.1 GCA_900548615.1 uncultured Eubacteriales bacterium
GGCAGGTGCCGATCATAATCATGCACAGACGGGACTGACCGATACCGCCGCCGATGGTCAGGGGCAGCTCACCGTTCAGCAGCATCTTGTGGAAGGGCAGCTCGCGGCGATCGTTGCAGCCCCGGGCGTTCAGCTGATAGTCCATAGCGGCCTCGTCCACACGGATACCCATGGAGGAGATCTCGAAGGAGCTGTCCAGCACGGGGTTATACAGCAGAATATCGCCGTTCAAAGACCAGTCGTCATAGTCGGGAGCGCGGCCGTCGTGGGGCTTACCGGAGCGCTTCAGGTTGTCGCCGATCTGCATCAGGAACACGGTGTGATGCTCACGGCAGATGGCATGTTCACGCTCCTTGGGGGTTAGATCGGGCCAGCGATCCTCCAGCTCCTGGGTGGTGACGAAGTAGACCTCACGCTCCAGCTTGGTATGCAGGCTGGGGAAGGCGATCTGCAAAGCCTCATTGGTCTCCACCACAGCGCCTACGATGGCGCGGACGGTCTGCTTCAGGAAGTTGACATTGCGATCCTCGCGGGAGATGACCTTTTCCCAGTCCCACTGATCCACGTAGACGGAATGGAGGTTGTCCACTTCCTCGTCACGGCGGATGGCGTTCATATCGGTGAACAGACCCTTGCCCACGTTGAATTCATAGCGCTTCAGCGCCAGACGTTTCCACTTGGCCAGAGAATGCACCACCTGACCGTTGGCGGCCACATCGGGGATATCGAAGGTAACAGGGCGTTCCACGCCGTTCAGGTTATCATTCAAACCGGAGTCCTCGCGGACAAACAGGGGAGCGGAAACGCGGCGCAGATTCAGCGCCTGCCCCAGATTGACCTGAAAGTTACTCTTGATGAACTCGATGGCGCGCTGCATCTCGTAGACAGACAGCGGCGTTTTGTAACCGGCGGGAATGAATACCTTACTCATGCCTTAGCACCTCTTTCAATAAAAATATGCATCCTATTATAATAAAGTATAGGCCTGTTGGCAAGAGAAAAATTTCCTAAATCTAATGAAAAAAATTGCCGCCTCCTTGTGGATGCGGCAATTTTTGAAAGATATTGCTTACTTATAGGACTCGATCATGGCCTTGAAGGCGGGCAGGCTGCGGCGGATCATGTCGTTGGACACGCAGTAGCTCAGGCGGAAGAAGCCGGGGCAGCCGAAGCCGTCAGCGGGCACCACCAGCAGGTTGTGGCCCAGCTTGGCCTTCTCGGAGAAGGCGTTGGCGTCGCCGTTGGGAGCCTTGACGAACAGGTAGAAAGCGCCATCGGGCTTGGCACACTCGTAGCCCATCTCGGTCAGGCTGTTGTACAGCAGGTTGCGGTTCTCGTCGTAAGCCACCAGATCGGGGCGCTCCTCGGCGCAGTACTCAATGACCTTCTGCATCAGAGTGGGAGGGCAGACGTGACCCATGATACGGGCAGCGCCGGCGATGGCGGCGTACACGTCATGGCTGTCATCAGCGAAGCCGGGGACGTACACATAGCCGATACGCTCGCCGGGCAGGGACAGGGACTTGGAGTAGGAATAGCACACGATGGTGTTCTTGTACAGGCAGGGGATGAAGGGCACCTTCACGCCGCCGTACACCAGCTCACGGTAAGGCTCGTCAGCGATGATGTAGATGGGATGGCCGTACTCGGCGCTCTTGCGCTCCAGCAGGGAGGCCAGACCCTTCAGGGTCTCCTCGGTGTACACAACGCCGGAGGGGTTGTTGGGGGAGTTGACGATGATGGCCTGGGTGTGTTTGGTGATGCGCTTCTCCACCTCGTCCAGATGGATCTGGAACGCCTTGGTATCCGCAGGAACGACCACCAGCTTGCCGCCGTTGGCATTGACGAAGGGGCGATACTCGGGGAAGAAGGGGGCGATGGCCATGATCTCAGTGTCGGAGTCCACGATCAGCGCCTTGATGATGGAGATCAAAGCGGGAGCGGCGCCGCAGGTGAAGAACAGCTCGCTGGCCTTGACGTCCAGACCGAAGCGGGCGGCCAGATCCTTGGCGACGGCTGCGCGGGCTTCTTCAAAACCGGGAGCCATGGAGTAGCCGTGCAGCTTGATGGAGTCGGTCTCGTCCACGATCTTCTTGATGGACTCGTTGACCTTCTTGGGGGCGGGAATGCTGGGATTGCCCAGGGAGTAGTCATAGACGTTTTCGGGGCCGACGACCTTGGCCTGCTCCAGACCGTAGGCGAACAGCTGACGAATGACAGAGGGGGCAGTACCCAGAGTGTAATATTCCTGATTGACCATGATAACAGCTCCTATTCTTCTTTTCCTTATTTATTGCGCATGCGGCTCAAACACATGCGTGACCAACTATTACTATACGAGGGTTTTCTCTGATTGTCAAGTATTTATCAAAGAAAACGGATTTTTGAGAAAAATTTTATGCAAACGAAACAACTCTGCGTTTCAGTTCAGCTCCATCCGCTGGGCCAGCACGCTGCCAGCGGCGATGGAAGCCAGCTTGGACTCGGCGCTGTCGGCGCGGGACACCAGCACGATAGGCACCTTGGCGCCCAGGATGATACCGGCGTTCTTGGCGTTGCCGAACAGGGAAGCGGCCTTGCCGATGCCGTTGCCCACCTCATAGTTGGGCACCAGCAGAATGTCGGCGTCACCGGCGCCGGGAGCGGTGTAGTGCTTGTGGTGGCAGGCCTCCTTGCTGACCGCCAAATCCAGAGCCACGGGGCCGCACACGTTCATGTTGTACTTGCTCCAGCGCTCGGTCATGTGGGCCAGCGCGTCGGCATCCACGGTGGACTGGATCTTGGGGTTCACCACCTCCGCGCCGCAGATGCAGGCGGCGTTGATGCTCTCATAGCCCAGCGCGTGCAGCACCATGGCGGCATTCTCCAGAATTTCGGCCTTCTTGTCCAGATCGGGGAAGGTGTTGACGCCGCCGTCGGTGAGGATCACCATCTTGCCATAGGCGGAGATCTCATAGAACATGCAGTGGGTGGTGAGATGGCTGGTGCGCAGGCCACATTCCTTATTAAATACAGCGCGCATTAGATCGGCGGTGCCCAGAATGCCCTTCATCAGGAAATTAGCCTTTCCCTCGGCGCACAGGGCCACGGCCTTGGCGGCGCAGTCGGTGTCGCTGTCACCGGCGACGATCTCGTAATCGGCGGGGTTCTCGCCCAGACCGGACAGCATGTCCTTGATCTCGTCCACATGGCCCACCAGAATGGGAGTGGCGATGCCCTCCTTGCGGGCCTCTACCACGGCCTCGATGACGGGCTGGTCGTGAGCGGCGGCCACGGCGATAACACCGGTCTTACCGCCCTTGGCGGCCTCTAAAATGCCATTGATCGTATTAATCATGTACGCATCCTCCTGAATATCTGTCATGTGAATGGAAAAAACTAGTTACTTTTTACATTATACATGGCAGTGCCCCTATCGTCAATGATAAACCGAGGGATTCAGTGAAATATTTTGTGAAACACATGCGTTCCACAAAAATGACCTTGCGGCGGTGAATTTATGTTGCCACAGCGAAGAAAAAAGAGTATAATATATAAGATTAACATGGGGAGGGAGCGCCGTGCGTATTTTAGGGATAGACCCCGGTGTGGCGATCGTGGGCTTCGGTGTGCTTGATTGTGCCGGGGCCACGCAGAAAATGGTACAGTACGGCGCCATCAACACACCGGCTGGCATGCCGCTGGCTGCCCGGCTGACGCTGATCGAAAGCGACCTGACGGAGCTGATCCGGCAGTTCCATCCCGACGAAATGGCCATCGAGGAGCTGTTCTTCAGCAAAAATATCACCACCGGCATTGCGGTGGCTCATGCACGGGGCGTGATCCTCTGCACGGCGGAGAAAATGCAGCTTCCCATCTATGAATACACCCCCATGCAGGTGAAGCAGGCGGTGGTGGGCTACGGTCTGGCGGAAAAAAAGCAGGTGATGGACATGACTCGCCGTCTGCTGAAGCTGAAGGACATCCCACGGCCGGACGACGCCGCCGACGCGCTGGCTATCGCCATCTGCCATGCCCGCAGCGCCACCAGTCGGCTGCGGCGTACCGATCCCAATGTGAAGGAGACTGTGTGACCATGTTTTACTATCTCAACGGCGTTGTGGCCGAGATGGAGGCTAATCTTGCCGTTATCGACTGCGGCGGCGTGGGCTATGCCTGCGCCACCACCAACTATACCCTGTCACAGCTGAAAAAAGGGGAGCGGGCCAAGCTGTATACCTACATGAACGTCCGGGAGGATGCGGTAGATCTGTTCGGCTTTTCCAGCCAGAGTGAGCTGCACAGCTTCAAGCTGCTGCTGGGCGTTTCCGGCGTAGGCCCCAAGGCAGCACTGGCGATCCTGTCCACCAACACGCCGGCCAATCTGGCCATGGCGGTGGTGATGGGTGACGAAAAGGCGCTGACCGCCGCGCCGGGTATCGGAAAGAAGATCGCCCAGCGCATCATTCTGGAATTGAAAGACAAGCTGGCCAAGGAGCAGGCGTCCTTCGGCCCGGACACCGGCGGCAGCGTACCGCTGACGGTGCTGCCCAACGACAAGGCAAAGGAAGCTGGTGCGGCGCTGGCGGTGCTGGGCTACAGCGGCAGCGAGGTAGCGGCGGCGCTGAAAGGCATCGACATAGACACCCTACCGCTGGAGGAGATCATCCGACAGGCGCTGAAGCGTATGGTAAAGTAAGGAGGGGACGACGTGAGCATCGATTACGGAAGCGATATCTACGAGGAGCCTATCGTCTCCACCTCCTTTCTGCCGGAGGACGCGCAGGAGAAGTCGTTACGTCCTCACACGCTGAAGGAGTACATCGGGCAGGAGAAGGCCAAGGGCAATCTGTCCGTGTTTATCGAGGCGGCCCGCCGCCGCGGCGAATCACTGGATCACGTGCTGCTGCACGGCCCTCCGGGCTTGGGCAAGACCACGCTGGCGGGCATTATCGCCGCCGAGATGGGCGTCAATATCCGCATCACTTCCGGCCCGGCCATCGAAAAGCCAGGCGATCTGGCGGCGCTGCTGACCAACCTGAACGAGAATGATATTCTCTTTGTGGATGAGATCCACCGCCTGAACCGCGCGGTGGAGGAGATTTTATACCCCGCCATGGAGGACTATGCCATTGATATCATCATCGGCAAAGGCCCCTCCGCCAACTCCATCCGTCTGGATCTGCCCCATTTTACCCTAATCGGGGCCACCACACGGGCCGGCTCACTGTCCGCGCCGCTGCGTGACCGCTTCGGCGTGACGCTGCGGCTGGAGCTGTACACCCCGGAGGAATTGAAAGAGATCGTCACCCGCAGCGCCGGAATACTGGAGGTTCCCATTGAGGAGGCCGGCGCTATGGAGATCGCACGCCGCTCACGGGGCACGCCCCGAATCGCCAACCGGATGCTGCGCCGTGTCCGGGACTTTGCGGAGGTAAAGGCCGATGGCGTCATCACCCGGGAAGTGGCGGACAGCGCCCTGCTGGCGCTGGAGGTGGACTATCTGGGACTGGATCAGGTGGATCGCCGGATGCTGCGGGCCATCATTGAGAACTATGGCGGCGGCCCGGTGGGGCTTGACACGCTGGCGGCCACCATCGGTGAGGAGTCGGTGACGCTGGAGGATGTGTATGAGCCGTATCTGATGCAGCTGGGCTTCTTGACCCGCACGCCCCGGGGTCGCTGCGTGACCCAGAAGGCCTACGAGCATCTGCATATGGAGTTTGCCGGACAGACGCAGCTGACATTATGAGAGGAAGTTGAATCTATGGGAAAATTATTCGGTACGGACGGTATCCGCGGCGTAGTGGGAAAAACACTGACGGCGGAGCTTGCCTTCCACGTGGGGCAGGCGGTGGCGGTCGTTTTGCAGGAGGAGCTGGGCCGCAGACCCCTCATCACCATTGGTAAGGACACCCGCGTTTCCTCTGATATGCTGGAGGCGGCGCTGACCGCCGGTATCTGCTCGGTGGGTGGCGACGTGCTGCTGCTGGGCGTGATCCCCACGCCCGCTGTTGCATTCCTGACGGTGCAGGAGGAGGCGGACGCCGGTGTGGTCATCTCCGCCAGCCATAATCCCTATGAGTATAACGGCATCAAGGTGTTCAACGCCCAGGGCTATAAGCTGCCGGACGCCATGGAGGAGCGGGTGGAGGAGCTGATCCTGAACCACGCGGCGCTTCCGGTCAAGTCCGGCGGAGAGCTGGGCCGCTGCCGCAACGGTGCGCAGGAGATGCACGATGATTATGTGAGCCATCTGATGGACACCATCGGCTGCGACCTGTCCGGTCTGCGTGTGATGGTGGACTGCGCCAACGGTGCCGCCGCCGCCACCGCGCCCAACCTGTTCCAGCGGCTGCCGGTAATGGCGGATTTCATCAACATCGATCCCGACGGCGTGAACATCAACAACGGCTGCGGCTCCACCCATCTGGAGCAGCTTTCCGCCATGACGGTGGCAGGAAAGTACCAGTTGGGTATCGCCTTTGACGGCGACGCCGACCGCTGCCTGCTGGTGGATGAACAGGGCCATACCATCGACGGCGACAAGATCATGGCGGTCTGCGGAAAGGCTCTGCGCCAGCAGGGAAAGCTGACCAACAACGCCGTGGTGGCAACGGTCATGTCCAATCTGGGCCTGCATGAATTCTGCCGGAACGAGCAGATCGAACTGGTCTGCACGGCGGTAGGCGACCGCCACGTGCTGGAAAAAATGCTGGAGTGCGACTATGCCATCGGCGGCGAGCAGTCCGGCCACATGATCTTCCGGGAATACGCCACCACCGGCGACGGCGAATTGACGGCGCTGCAATTCCTTAAGGCGCTGAAGGCATCCGGCAAGTCTGCCTCCGAGCTGGCGGGCTGCTGCGCCCAGTACCCGCAGGAGCTGGTCAACGTGGCGCTGCCCCACACGCCGGGGGAGAAGGAGCGGGTCATGAACGCGCCGGGTCTGTGGCAGGCTGTGCGGGAAAAGGAGGCGGAGCTGGGCGGCCAGGGCCGCATTCTGATCCGTCCCTCCGGCACCGAGGCGCTGATCCGCGTGATGGTAGAGGCCAAAACCGATAAAATCGCCCGCGAAGTGGCAGAGGATTTGGCGGAATTGGTCAAAAAACTTTAAGAAAACGCAACTTTTTAACAAATTTTCACGGACAGCTTGACAAATTATTTATCGAAAAGGTATAATAGAAAATGGTAAATAGCAAAGAGGCTAGTTTTGCCTATTTGGAGACATTGAGCGACGAGCAGCTATGCGCCGCCTGCCAATTGGGGAACCGCAACGCCGAGGAGGTTCTGGCGGCGCGGTATCACCGGCTGGTGCGTAGCATCGCCCGACCCTACTTTCTTGCCGGCGGAGACAACGAGGATCTGCTGCAGGAGGGGATGGTGGGGCTGATCAAGGCCATGCGGGAATACGACCCCCATCAGGCCGCGTCCTTCTGCACCTTTGCCGAGGTATGTATCCGGCGGCGGCTGTATTCGGTGCTCAAATCCGCTTCCTCAGGCAAGCATCAGCCTCTCAATCAAGCGATCCCCCTGAATCCCTCATTCTTTGACGTCAGTCTCGCTTTTGCACAGGTCGACCCCGAGGTCCTGCTGATTGACAGGGAAAAAACCGCCGGTCTGCTGGAGTACACATGCAAACAGTTATCCGCCTTCGAAGCTGAGATTTTAGGGTACTATTTGGACGGTTTTACATGTCGTGAGATCGCAGAGACTGTGGGCAAGCCGCCAAAATCGGTGGAAAATGCTGTGCAGCGCATACGCCGCAAGATCGGGCGGCAACTTCAATCTGGCGATATCAGCAAAGGCTGAACGCAATATATTTCTCAAAGAGAGGGTAAAATCATGTACGAAGACAAGACTTTAGTTTGCAAAGAGTGTGGTAAGGAATTCGTTTTCACCGCCGGTGAGCAGGAGTTCTATGCTGAGCGCGGCTTCCAGAACGAGCCCCAGCGCTGCAAGTCCTGCCGTGATACGCGCAAGAACGCTGCCCGCGGTCCCCGTGAGTATTTCACCGCTGTCTGCGCTGCCTGCGGCGGCGAGGCCAAGGTTCCCTTCGAGCCCAAGTCCGATCGTCCTGTGTATTGCAGCGACTGCTTTGCCAAGATGCGCCAGAACGGCTAATTCCTTTCCCCACACACTGATTTGATACAGAAAACCTCCGGCACACAACCGTGTGCCGGAGGTTTTTGCATCAATAGAAAAGTGATCGGAAGGGAAGGGAAGGGGAAGTCTCACATCTCTGTGACGGCGCTCTCCACGATCAGCGTCATGTGGTCAGTGTACTTTTGCAGCATGTCGCAAACCGAGTCGGCGTCGCCGTTGATGGTGTCCAGCAGCATCCGCTGAAACACGGCGGTATCGGCGGCCCGTTGGGGAACACAGGAGGCGAAGATATACCGCAGCAGCGTCTGCTGCCCCTGAATGGCCAGCATGTGCTGATCCAGCCGGTGGTTGCCGCAGTTGTGGTAGTAGGTGCCCAGAAACTCCTTGACCGCCATCACCTCGTCGTGCTCGGTCTTGGCGTTGGTGTAGTCCTCCAGCTGCTTCCGCAGCTCCGCCACAATGGTAGCCCTGTCGCCGTTGACCATCGCCAGATGGATCGCGGCAGCGTGCAGCGTCATGGCTAGCTGCTGGATCTCCAGCACATCGTGGGGCGCCAGCGAGATAATGTGAGCGCCCACATTGTTTTCATAGACCACCAGCCCCTCCTGCTGCAAACGGTTGATGGCTTCCCGTATGGGCGTACAGCTGACCCCCATGCGAGCCTGCAATTCGTTGACATTCAGCTTGGAACCGAGCGGCAGCTGCAGCTGAATAATGGATTCCCGCAGCTTATGATAAACCATGTCCACCAGAGATTGCTTTTTAATAGAGAGCATACGCGCCTCCCGAATGTTGCTTCTTGCAAAATGCAAACATATTATAGTGACCTCGCATCAAAAAATCAAGAGAAAACTGTCGGTTTTTTCAGAAAAAATAAAAATTTTTTGCTTGCATTTTTCAAGAAATGTGTTATTATATCTTGCAAGATATATTTCGCTTTACAGCGATACAGTATACGAAGGAGGGTACGGTCATGTACTATCAAGTGTCAAAGGAATTTTTGGAAAAGCTTCCCACCGCCTATTTCGGCGCGGTTGCCGTGCGCGGACTGGACAACACCCGCGAGATACCGGAGCTGGAGCAGATGCTGGCGGAGAACGTCAATGCCTGCGAGGCCTACTTTACCGGCAAAAAGCCCAAGGAGACGGAGGACATCGTGCCCTACCGCACGGCCTTTACCGCACTGGGCATCAATCCCAACAAGTTCCTGTGCTCCATTGAGGCTCTGCTGACCCGTATCGCCAAGGGCAAGGGCTTCCCCCACATCAACGCTGCCGTGGATCTGGGCAATGCCGTTTCCATCAAGCACCGTCTGCCTATGGGCGCCCACGATCTGGACACCATTGACGAGGGGCTCGACGTTCGTCTGGCCGGAGAGGGAGACACCTTCATTCCCTTTGGCAGCACCGAGGAGGAGACTCCTGACGTGGGCGAGGCGGTCTATGCTTCCGGCAACGAGATCCGCACCCGCCGCTGGACGTGGCGGCAGTCGGAGCGCGGCAAGATCACCCAGGAAACCAAGGCCATTCTGTTCCCCATTGACGGTTTCTCCAATGTGAACGCGGAGGAGGTCCACAAGGCGGCAGATGAGCTGATCGACCTGCTGCACCGCTACTTTGGCGACAGTATCGAGATCGAGGTGGGCTACGTCAGCAAGGAGCAGCCCCGCTTTGAGTTCTTCAAGTAAATCTATCACAACAAGAAACACCTTTCGCCATGCGAAAGGTGTTTCTTGTTGTGATGTTTGTTACTCCAGGATAATCCAGTTTTCCTGCCGCTCCGTCACATAGCCCACAACGGCCGCTTGGGGAATGGCGTCTTGCAGCTCACGCAGGCACTTTTCAGCGTCGGCGGCGTCCACCGCCATCAGCAGGCCGCCGCTGGTCTGGGGATCGTACAGCAGATCCTGCATGGTGCGGCTAACGTTATTGCGGACGGTAACGCCCGCCTCGGCATAGTCCCGGTTGCGGTAGGCTCCGGCAGGGAGAAAGCCCATGTCGGCAAATTCCCAGGCTTCCGGATGGAAGGGGACGTTCCGGCTCTGGATATGAACGGTGCAGCCGCTGCCCTGCGCCATCTCGAAGCTGTGGCCCAGCAGGGCAAAGCCTGTCACGTCGGTGCAGCTGTGAACGCGGTATTTCACCATAATGTCGCGGGCGGCCTTGTTCAGCGTTGCCATCTGGCGATAAATGCGGCCCATCACGTCACCGCCCACCAGTCCTGCCTTGGCGGCGGTAGTCAGCACGCCCACGCCCAGCGGCTTTGTCAGGATCAGTACGTCGCCGGGCTTTGCGCCGCTGTTGGTGAGAATGCGATCCGGATGCACGAATCCGGACACTGCAAGGCCGTAGATGGGCTCCGCGCCGTGGATGGTGTGTCCGCCGGTGATGATGACGCCCGCTTCATAGGCCTTGTCGTAGCCGCCCCGCAGCAGCTCCTGCACCATGTCGGCCGTCATGGCGTCTGGGATGCACATGATGTTCAGCGCCAGCTTCGGCTCACCGCCCATGGCGTATACGTCGCTGATGGCGTTGGTCGCGGCGATCTGGCCGTACAGGAATGGATCGTCCACGATAGGCGGAAAGAAGTCTGTGGTCTGTACCAGCGCCGTATTCTCGTCCAGATAGTACACGCTGGCGTCGTCCGACTTGTCAAAGCCCACCAGCAGCCGGGGATCGCTGTGGGTGCGGAAGCCTTCCAGAAGATGCACCAGCGTTCCCGCGCCCACCTTCGCGCCGCAACCGGCGCAGGAGGCCAATTTTGTCAGCTTTACTGCCGTTTCCATTCCGTCAGTCCTCCGTTTCGTCCGTATGATACACGGTGGTATACTGTTGGCCGTCCCACGCGGCGATCTGCTCGATCTCCTCCGCACATGCGCCGCCAGGCGGCAGATAGCCGCCCTCACAGCGTACACATGTGCCGCAGCTGCTGCTGAGGTCACGTGGCACCGGCATCATGCGGCAGGCCACACCCGCTTCGGCGCACAGCTGCTTGTAGCGGACTGCGCCGAAGTGGGAGAAAAAGGTCACAATGTACGTCACTTGGTAAAGGTCAGCGTCCATTCGCCGTCCTTTTCGTCAACTGCCACCTGATAGCCCTGATGCTGGGCATAGCGGGTGGTGTTTTCGCGGGAGGCGTGGTTGTCCACAATGATCTGATAGGCGTTTTCCTTGCTCTCCATGGCGCTGCGCAGCAGCACAACAGGTTCGGGGCAGGAAAGACCCCGTGCGTCGATGATTTTCATATTGGTATCTCCTTATTTCTTCTTGAAGGTGTTCAGGCAGGCGATCACGAGTACCACGGCGATGCCCAGCAGCACAGCGATCTTACCGGCAGCGGTGGGGCCATCGGCGCTGGAGGCCAGACCGAAGTTGTGGCAGAAGGCGGCACCCACGATCAGACCCAGCACGGTCACGGCACTGTCGGAGTTGCCCTCGCCGGACATGACCAGCTGACGCAAGGGGCAGCCGCCCAGCAGCACGCAGCCAAAGCCCACCAGCAGCATGCCCAAGCAGTTCCACAGGCCGTCCGTGTGGGCGATGGGCTGGCCCTTGAAGCCCAGATGGAAGAAGGTGGCCTCGCCCACGCCGTTGAGGATCAGGTTGCAGACCAGCGCGCTGACCAGAATGGCACCGAAGCCCATCAGCAGTTTGGGCTCGCGAAACAGCACCACGTCACGGATGCCGCCCACCATGCACAGGCGGGTACGCTGGGCCAGAGCGCCCACGATCAGACCGGCGATCAGGCTGATGGCAACAGCGGCATGCTTGGCGCCGGGGCCGCCGCCCGCTTCGGTGAAAAAGATGAAGGCGGGAGCCGCCACCAGCAGGATAAACACCACCACCTGAATGACGGGGAAGATCACGCCGTCCAGCTTGGTCTGGGTATAGGTGCGCTTCAGGGAATAGCCCCGCTTCAGGAAGAACACACCGGCCAGAATACCCAGCGCAAAGCCCAGCAGACCCAGCAGGGCGTTCAGGTCGCCGCCTGCCAGACGCAGGATCATGCGGAAGGGGCAGCCCAGGAACATCAGGCAGCCCACCATCACGAAGAGGCCCAGCACAAACCGGGTGACAGGAGCGCTGCCGCCCTTGGCGGAGAACTCCTTCTTGACAAGCGCCACGCCGAAGCTGCCCAGCACCAGACCGATGATCTCGGGCCGGATGTACTGTACGGCGGCGGCACGGTGCAGACCCAGACCACCAGCGGTATCCCGCAGGAAGCAGGCAATGCAGAAGCCCATGTTGGAGGGATTGCCGAAAAAGACCAGCAGCGAAGCAATGACGCCGATGATCAGTCCGGCGATGACGATTTGAATTCGTTCGCGTTTGACATTCATGTTGGATTTTTCTCCTCTTTATATAGTATCTTACCATACCATACCACCATAGTCGACAGAATGTCCAATATCAATTATAGATATATCCTCTTAAAAGATTTGATTTTTCAATAAATGTGTGGTAAACTAATAAAAAATAAGGGAAAAGGAGCATGAAGCCGTGGAGCGGATCTATCTGGACAACGCCAGCACCAGCTTTCCCAAGGCGGAAGGCGTAGCGGAGGCGGTCTATCAGTATATAAAGGAGTGCGGCTGCAACATCAACCGCGGCGGCTATGATGAGGCGTATCAGGCGGAGGAGCTGGTGCTGGAGACCCGGCAGAGGCTGACAGCGCTGTTCCACGGCCCGGACTGCCGGAACGTGGCATTTACCCGCAATATTACGGAGAGCCTGAACGTGCTGCTGAAGGGCTTTTTGCGCCCCGGAGACCATGTGCTGGTGTCCGCCATGGAGCACAACGCCGTCATGCGGCCCCTGACCCAACTGCAAAGCCGGGGCGTGTCTTTTGACCGTATCCCTTGCGCTGGGGACGGTACGCTGGATACGTCTGCCATGGCGGCTCTGCTGCGGGATAACACGCGGGCTGTTGTGATGCTGCATGCCAGCAACGTCTGCGGCACGGTGCTGCCTGCGGCGGAGGTTGGGGCTTTCTGCCATGCCCACGGCCTGAAATTTATATTAGATGCCGCCCAGACGGCGGGCGTGCTGCCCATCGACATGGCGGCCATGCATATTGACGCGCTGGCCTTTACCGGTCACAAGGGCCTTCTGGGCCCGCAAGGGGTGGGGGGATTCCTTCTCCAGCCGGACATGGTGCCACTGGTCACGCCGCTGATCGCCGGCGGAACCGGCAGCGTCAGCCATGAGGAGCGGATGCCGTCATTCCTACCGGATAAGTTCGAGGCAGGTACCCTGAACCTGCCGGGAATCATGGGCCTGCATGCCGCGCTATGCTGGCTGGAGCGGGAGACCATCGACAAGGTGCGCAGCCACGAATTGGCGCTGACAGAGCGCTTTCTTATAGGGGCGGAGGAGATCCCGAACCTGCGCGTGATCGGACGCAAGGGGACAGAGGGGCGCGTCGGCGCGGTGTCCGTCCTGCCGGAGAACGTGGATCCTGCCCTGATGGCCGACGCGCTGGGGCAGGAATACGGTATCATGGTGCGGGTGGGGCTGCACTGCGCCCCCAACGCCCACAAGACGCTGGGCACATTTCCTACAGGCACCATCCGCTTTTCCTTCGGGCATCAGAACACGACCCGGCAGGTGGACGCGGCGCTGCTGGCGCTGCGGAAATTATGCGGGAGGACCACATGGAACTGAAGCAATTACAGTCATTCTGCGCTGTTGTAAAGTATAAGAGCTTCACAAAGGCGGCGGAGAAATTATACTTGTCCCAGCCCACCGTCAGCACCCATGTGCGGCAGCTGGAGGAGGAATTTCAGACCAGTCTTATCGTGCGCACCACGAAATCGGTGGAGGTCACACCCCGCGGACAGGAGCTGTACGAATGCGCCTGCAACATTGTAAATCTGCGGGACAATCTGATGCGCAGCTGGAGCGACGAGGACGAAAAAATGATCCGCATCGGAGCGTCCACCATCCCCTCCGCCTATATCCTGCCGGAGATTTTGCCCGCTTTCCGAGCCATTCGCCCCGCAACCCAGTTCCATGTCTTTCAAAGCGACAGTCAGGGCATCGTGGATGGCCTGATGTGCGGCGCCTTCGACATGGGGCTGATCGGCGTGGAGGTACACGAGGAGATGCTGGAGCTGACGCCGTTCTACGCGGATCAAATGGTGCTTATCACGCCGGTGAACGAACATTTTCTCCGTTTCCGGGATGCCGGCGGCATGACGCTGGCGGACATCTGCCGGGAGCCCATGCTGCTGCGGGAAAAGGGAAGCGGCAGCAAAAAATGCGTGTCCACTTATTTTGAGCGGATGGGTGTGGACGAAAACGACCTGACGGTCACGGCGCGGCTGAACGATCAGGAATCCATCAAAAATCTGGTGGCCGGAGGTCTGGGCATCTCCATCATTTCCGAAAAAGCCGCCGAGGACGCGGTAAAGGCGGGCCGTTTGATGACGTTTCCGCTTCCGGATGCCGGAGCGCACCGCCAGCTGTACGTGGCCTGCCGCCGGGGCGCTCCGGTCAGCGGCCAGACCCAGCAGTTCATCCATTTTGTCAAGAACTTCTATCGCTGAGCATGTGCTCAGCAGGGGAGACCGGTCACTTTCTTTCCCTTGCGCCATAGGGAAAATGGTGGTATACTATACCGTAACCAAGTCTCGAAAGGAGCACATTTCATGCGAGTTATCGACCTGGAAAACATCAATAACGCCATGCGGAACGAGACACAGTTTGTTCTGCGCTGCGAGGAGGTCTATCACGATAAGATAAGCGCCGCTGCGGCCTCCATCCTGTCCACCCGGCAGGAGCGTCCGGTGGTGGCGCTGACCGGGCCTTCCGGTTCCGGAAAGACCACGACCGCGCTGCGGCTGGAGGACTATCTGAAGAATCTGGGTGTGAAGGTCTGCGTGATCCATATGGATAATTTCTTTCTGCCGCTGGATCGCCGTCCGCCGGAGCTGACAGACTGGGAGTCCCCCTATTGCGTGGACGTGGACAGCCTGATCGGCTGCATCAGCCAGCTGATGGACGGCAAGGAGGTGGATGTTCCCTGGTACGACTTCAAGACCGGCACCACCGGCGGCTATACCAAGATGCAAGGCTATACCGACGCCGTCATCATCGCCGAGGGTATCCACATGCTCAACCCGCTGATCTTTGATAAAATTCGCGGCGTCGCCAACGGCGTATACGTGGCGCCTCGCACTCGTATCATCACCAACGACGATAAGATCGTCCGGCCAGAGCAGCTGCGTGTGGCCCGCCGTATGATCCGCGACTACAATACCCGCGGACACAGCATCGCACAGACGGTGGAACGTTCGGAGAGCGTGGATCGGGGCGAGATCAACTATATCCAGCCCTATAAGGAAAACGCCGCCATCCACATTGACACCTTCCACGATTATGAGCCTTGCATCCTCGCCAAATATCTCAGCGAGATCCCCTGCTTCCGCGAGGAGATGACGCCGGAGTTTCTGGAGTCCCACGGCCTGACAGACTTGATGAAGGTGGTGCGGGGCGTTCCGCCGCTGCACTGTCCCTATGTGCCTCAGAACTCGCTGGTGCGTGAGTTTGTGGGCGGAAGCTGCTATGAATATTGATCGTAATAAAGGAGTGATCGTATGATTATTACCATCAGCCGTGAATTTGGCAGCGGCGGCCGTGAGCTGGGCAAGCGCCTGGCCGAGGCGCTGCACATCCCCTGCTATGACCATCAGATCATCGAGATGATCGCCAAGGAAAACGGCCTGAACGCCGACTACGTGGCCAACGTGGGGGAGAAGTGCATCGAAGCCGCCTATCCCATGACCATCGGCCACCGGCTGGCCATGATGCCTGTTACCGTGATGGATCAGCCCATCCGCGTGGCGGTGGCTCAGCGGCAGCTGCTGGAGAAGTTCGCCCAGCAGGGCGACTGCGTGATCGTGGGTCGCTGCGCCGACGTGATCCTGAAGGACTACCATCCCCTGAACCTGTTTGTCTATGCCGACATGGACGCCAAGGTGGAGCGCTGCATGAAGCGTGCACCGGAGGGCGAGCACCTGACTCGCTCTGAGATGGAGAAGGCCATCCGCCGCATCGACAAGGAGCGCGCCCAGAACCACCTGATGTATGCCGATACCAAGTGGGGCAGCAAGGAATCCTATCATCTGTGCGTCAACACCACCCACCGGGAGATCAAGCAGCTTGTCCCAGCGCTGGCCCAGTTCTGCAAGGACTGGTTCGCCGCCGAGTGAGCTTTCCGCACAAAGGAGACGCTTTATGAAGATCCGCTTCAACGACGATCCCAAGATCGTCGAGACGGTGCGGGAGGGCCTGCGGCGTAAGGACGGGTATTGTCCCTGCCGCTTGCAGCGCACGCCGGAGAACATCTGCATGTGTCAGGAGTTCCGGGATCAGATCGCCGATCCTGACTTCGAGGGCTACTGTCACTGCCGTCTTTACTATAAAGAAAAGTGAAATGCATAAAGATACACCGCCTGCTTGACGCAGGCGGTGTATTTTTTACCGGGAATTCAGTTCAAACACACAAGTGCTGTGTTACAGGGAGGCATGCAGCTTGGCAGCGCGCTTCTTGCCGTACATGCAGCAGGCGACTACATAAGCGATGGCGCACACCACACCGATGATGTAGGCGGGCGTCCAAGGGATGTTGAAGCCGATGTGGGCGTTGGCGATGTAGGTCACGCAGATGAAGGTGTAGAAGCAGCCGGGGATCATGGGGATCCAAGCCCATTTGCCCTTGCCGTTCTCGAACATCCACGCGGTGATGCACAGGAAGGCGAACAGGGACAGCGTCTGGTTGGCCCATGCGAAGTAACGCCACAGGATCATGAAGCCGTCGTTGTTGACCTTGGCGAACACGAGGATGGCGATGACCAGTGCGAAGATGGGCACAGCCAGCTTGATGCGCTTGCCGTTGGTGGACTGGTCGATGTGCAGCGTCTCAGACAGGCTCAGACGCAGGGCGCGCAGTGCCGTATCACCGGAGGTGATGGGCAGCACGATAACGCCGATCAGGGCGATGACGCCGCCCACGTGACCCAGCAGGTACTTGCAGACCACGCCCACGGTGCCGGTAGCCAACCCGGCATTGGGCTCCTGCAGAGCCAGATTGTACACGCCCATAGCACCGGCAGCCCAGACCATGGCGATGAAGCCTTCCAGCACCATCATGTTGTAGAAGGTGTTGCGGCCCTGACGCTCGCTCTTCATGGTACGGGAGATGATAGCGGTCTGGGTGGAGTGGAAGCCGGACAGGATGCCGCAGGCCACCGTCACGAAGAAGATGGGCAGGAAGTGTCCGTTTTCAAAGTAGGAGGCATAGGTGAAGGTACCCACAGTGCCGTCAGCACCAGTCAGGTTCAGCACGGGAGCCGCCCAGCTGTCCCAGATGTTCAGCAGGGGCATACCGGTGACGAAGATGCCGATGAAGATGCCGATGGCGGAGAACAGCAGGATACCGCCGAAGACGGGGTAGATCTTGCCGATGATGGCGTCGATGGGGAACACAGTGGCGATCAGGTAGTACAGGAAGATCACACCGTAGATGATCCAGGTGGTGGGATCGTTGGCCTTGCCGCTGAAGTTAAAGACCTGGGTGGCAGCGATGTCGCCGGGAGTGTAGATAAACACGGCACCCACCAGCAGCAGCAGCACGCACACGAACACGTTGTAGAACTTATAGATCCCCTTGGTGGAGTAGCGGCGGATCATCTCGGGCATCTGGGTGCCGCCGTCGCGGAGGCAGATCATGCCGGAGAAATAGTCGTGCATAGCACCGCCGATGATGTTGCCGATGGGGATGGTCAGGAACGCGATGGGTCCAAACAGGATGCCCTGGATCGGCCCGAGGATGGGGCCGGTACCAGCGATATTCAGCAGGTTAATCAGGCTGTTTTTCCAGCCGCGCATGGGAACAAAGTCCACGCCGTCCTCTTTTGTATAGGCGGGGGTCTTCCGGTCGTCAGGGCCAAAGACCTTTTCGCAGAACCGTCCGTACAGGGCGGCACCGCCGATGAGGATCACGAGACCAATAATGAATGTTGTCATAATCTCATACTCCTTTTACCGGTTATTTATCCAGAATTCCCGGACAACTCTGGATTTGATTGCACTAGTATAGCAGAAAATTCATATTATGCACGTTAAGAAAAAACTGTTGTGCATAAATTATTCATAAATAAATCGACAACATCTGACAATAAAAAACAGGATCTTGCAAAAGTAGTCACAGCAGGAAACTATGCCATTTGTTTGTGAAAAGTTAAACATTAGCAGAAGTTAACTCAAAAGAAACAGGAGGCATGGCCTTTGCCATGCCTCTCAGTTATTGGAAATGGTACCGTTACCGGTATTGTTACCGGCGTCGATGTCTTTTTATCGTGAAGCCGAATACCAGACCGCACAGTCCGCCCACAATATGTGTCAGCTGGGATACATTATCTGAAGTGGTCAGACCGTCCAGCAGTTCTCCGCCCAGATAGAAGATGACCACAAGGATCAATGTAATGGGGATGCCCTCTTTGCCCATTTCGGTGAAGGAGGACAGGACGATCATCATAAATACCACGCCGCTGGCGCCCAGCAGCACCGTGTTGGGGAAAAAGATAAACTGTACCAGACCTGTTACCAGCGCCGTGGCTGCGATGCATAGCGCCGTCGTTCTGTGACCATACTTTTCTTCAATACCGGGCCCCACCAGCAGCAGAAGCAGCATATTGCCCATGTAATGCTCGTAGTTCGCATGACCCAGCACATGGCCAAAAAAGCGTACATAGGTCAGTGGATCGGACAGGGAGGAGCGGTATACGCTGAAATACCGATAGGTCGTGGCGCCGTCCGTCCAGCCGCCCAGCAGCAGCGCCGCCAGCGACAGCAGCGCAAAGCTCAGGATCACCGGCGCGTTGAGCCGGATCACAATGCGTCGTTTCAATGGAAATTCCTCTTTTCAAATAGTGGTTGTCCTATTATAATAGTTTTATCGAAATTTGTAAACGGGAGGTTTGCCCGATGAGAAAAGCGAAGCGTTGGGTAAAAGTACTGGTAGGTATCCTGTTGGCAGTGGTGTTGCTGGTCGGCGCATACGTGGCCTATGTGTTCCTTGACTATCACCGCATCGGCAATCAGGAGCTTGAGGCACAGGGGGAGGGCGGAGCGACCGCACTTGATACAGCCGCATCCTATTCCATCCTGTCTTACAATATCGGCTTCGGCGCGTACGAGGACGACTACGGCTTTTTTATGGATGGCGGCACGGAGTCCTGGGCGTGGAGCGAGGAACGTCTGACGGAAAATCTGAATCACATTGCCGATTTTCTGAAAGGACAGGCTGACTTCTGTCTCGTACAGGAGGTGGACATTGACTCTACCCGCAGCTATCACGTGGATGAGCGGGAACCGCTCTGTGACGCACGGGAAGGGGACAGCTACGTTTTTGCACAGAATTATGATTCGCCTTTTTTGATGTATCCGCTGACGCAGCCCCACGGTGCGTCCCGTTCCGGCCTGCTGACGTTCTCTCCGGTGACGATCACCTCTGCAAATCGTGTAGAGCTGCCGGTGGAGACCGGTGTGATGAAACTATTGGATCTGGATCGGTGCTATTCCGTCAGTCGGATCCCTACAAATGACAGTAAGGAGCTTATCCTTTACAACCTGCATCTTTCCGCCTATACCTCCGATGGCACGATCGCGACGCAGCAGCTGAAGCTGCTGCTGGCGGACATGCAGGCGGAATACGAGGCGGGCAACTGGTGCGTGGCTGGCGGAGACTTCAACAAGGATCTTCTGGGTGACTCCGCCTACTATTTTGGCGAGGCGGATCAGGCGTATTCCTGGGCACAGCCCATCCCGGAGGGCACATTTGATAACTATGATATCTCACTGGTGGCTCCGCTGGATGAATCCGCTCCCGTCCCCAGCTGCCGCAACGCGGACAGTGCCTATCACGAGGGACAATACGTCCTGACGGTGGATGGCTTTCTGGTATCGAAGAATGTGACGGTAGAAAACGCCGCCGTGGTGGACACCGGCTTCCAGTGGTCGGATCATAATCCGGTCATAATGACCTTTACGCTGCGCTGAAAGCACGGCATATACAGGCGGTGGAGGATACGTAAAGGAGGGATGATCCCCATGGGTGATATATACTGAAGGACGCGCCATGCGCGTCCTTTTCTTTTTCTTGAAATATTGTAAAGGGAGGGTCACATAAATGAATATAGCAGAAGAGACTCTGCGAAAGTATAGAATTCGGTTGATAGAGCAGGAGAAGAGTACCCATACGATCGAAAAATATATGCGCGATATCCAGTCCTTTATCGCTTTTCTGACTGACGTGGAACCGCCGCTTTCAAAAATGCAGGTGATCGCCTATAAGGAAGCATTGAAGACGCGCTATGCTACCAGCAGTGTCAATTCCATGCTGACGCCAGTCAATGATTACCTTCGATTTTTGGGGCAGGAGCAGTGTCGTGTCAGGCTGGTGAAATGTCAGCGTCAGATATTCAAAGAAGCCAACCGCGAATTGACAAAGGAGGAATACATGCGCCTGCTGAGCGCCTCACAGAAAAATCATGATGAGCGTTTGTACCTGCTGATAAAGACCATCTGCGCGACAGGAATAAGAATATCAGAGTTACCTTATATTACGGTGGAGTCCGCCGTACAGGGACATGCGATGATCTATTGTAAGAATAAACAGCGCTGTATCCTGCTGCCGCAAAAAATTTGTCGTGAGCTTACGGACTACGCTAAAGCTCACGACATTACTGCGGGATATATTTTTCGGACGAAATCGGGACGGCCTGTGGATCGCTCCAATGCTTGGCACGTAATGAAGCGGCTGGGAAGGGAAGCGGGGGTTCCGGAAGACAAGATATTTCCGCATAACCTGCGCCATCTGTTTGCCAGAACCTTCTACGATACAGAAAAAGATATCGTTCGTTTGGCGGACATTTTGGGACACAGCAGCATTGATACTACTCGCATCTATACAGCCGCCAGCGGCGCCGAGTGCATGCGGCAGATCGACGAATTGGGCCTATAACCGACGGCATCGCAGCGAACGGTGACGCGGGATTTACCGCCGTAGGCCATCAACCAGAACGGCGGTCATCTGTGGGGAGGGGTGATTGGCGGGAACGTCCTTTCGTTCCCGCCAATCTCTTCCACCAGTTATCGCGCCCGAAAATGTGCAAAAAAAATTCGCAAAAACAACAAAATCTGCATTATGTTGTTTTTACTTCTTGCAAAACGAATAGAAATATATATTGTATGCGGTAAAAAAATGAATGAAAGGTTTGTCTTGGCCTGCATGCCCAATATCATTACCGTAAAATTGCTCAACACAGCGTTGATTAACACAGCTTATTTTAGCTAATATTTCTACTAAGATTATATTTTTATGAAGATTCCGGCTGAAACAACCAAAATTATAAGCAGAGGGGGTTGACAAATGAAGAATCTTTCTGTAAACTTAATAAAAATGTGGGTATTCCAATGTCTTGACATCTGTATATTCATTGTATAAATATTTGCAAAGACCACATAATGCAGATTATGTGGTTGAGTGAAAACAACATAATGCAGATTTTGTTGTTTTTGCAAATTTTTTTTGCGCATTTTCGGGCGCGATAGGAGGTGTGGGGAGACAGGATATTTGAGAAATGCGGGATAGGGCGGGATGAGGGGGGAGACGGCGGGAAAACCCTTGAAATACGCGGGAAACGGCGACTTTCGGCGCG
>URKW01000023.1 GCA_900548615.1 uncultured Eubacteriales bacterium
CTGGAAAACGGGGGCGTGTGGGGCGTGGTCGGCCCGGCCCGCCGCTCCGACTCCCGCAGGGAGGCGATCTCGCGGGTGGCCTGCGTCACCTGCAAATGCAGGTTCTCCTGCGTCTGCTCCAGCCGCAGGCGCCTCTCGTTCTCCGCGGAGCTGCGCAGCACAAAGGCCAGATACGCCACGCAGCACACAAAGGGCATGAACTCCACCGCCGCCGGCGTACCCTGTGCCAGCAGATCCGTATAGATACGGGTCAGGTAGTCAAACAGATACCCCACTGCCGGGATCAGGCCAAAGCGCACCTGCATGGCGGGCTTATAGCCCGCGATAGTCCGCACGGCAGGCGCCACAAAGTACAGCAGCCCCAGCAGCAGCGGCAGCGTCAGCGCCAGCTCCGCCGCGGTCTGCACCTCCGCCCCGCCGGACATCAGCGCCGTCAGCACCGAAATGGTCGGCCACAGCAGCTTCCGCTCGAGGATGGCCAGCACCAGCACCAGCGGCATATGGGTCACCAGCGGGTACAGCAGCTTCAGCAGCTGGAGATCGGTGGTCATGCCATAGACCGCCGCCTGCGCCAGCAGGATCGCCGCCATGGACAGTCCATAGGCCCACTTCTTCCCCCTCGTCCACGTGATGCCGCAGAAGGCGGCGGACAGGATCATGCCGTACACGCCCACCGCCGCGTCGTTCAGCAGCGTCACGCCGTTCCACAGCGCGGCGCTGCTCCACACGGCGCCGCCCATCATAGCAGCACCTGCTTCCGGCTGAAGGCGTACTCCAGATACCGCTCCTTCAGCTCCGAGAACCGCCCGTGGGGAATGGGGATCTCCGTCTGATCCGTCAGCTGCAAGCCCCGGTAGGAGATGCTCTGGATGTGGTCCATGTTCACCAGATAGGAGCGGTGGGGCCGCACGAAGTTTTCATAGGCCGTCAGCTCCGCCGCCAGCTTGTCCAGACCGCCGGTGCTCTCCAGCACCTGGCCGTTGTCCAGATGCAGCAGCAGCGTCCGACCCACCACCTCGCAGTACATCAGCTTTTCCAGCCGGACGCGGACGATGCCGCTTTTGCAGCGCAGCATCACGCTGTTCTCCGCGCTGCGGCAGCACTCGTCCAGCACCGAATCCAGCACCTGAAAAAAGGTCTCCTCCCGGATGGGCTTGAGCTGATAGTAATAGGCATCCACCGTATAGGACTGCACCGCGTATTCCGCCGAGGAGGTGAGGAAAATAATCTTCACATTCCGGTCGTATTCCCGGATCTCACGGGCGGCGCTGATGCCGTTTTCCCCCGGCATGATTCGTCCAGCAGCAGCACGTCAGGACGAAGCCCCTGCTCCATGGCCGCCAGCAGCTCCAACGAGCTTTCAAAGGCATGGCATTCCATCGGCTGATCCCGCGTTTCCCGGTATTTGTTCAGCAGCGCGGCGATCTGCCGCACCACCGCAATATCATCATCACAAAAGGCAATTTTTACCATTCGGCCTCTCCTTGCTTTTTGCCAGTTCTTCACAGGCGGCGGACGCGTGTCCGCCGTTTACTTTCATTATACGGGGTGGGGCATCTTTCGTCAAGGAATGGTTTTTCCGAAAAAGTCCCCCCGCTTTTTCTATGCACCGGCGAAAAAATGTGCTATACTATTGCCACACCAGTTCAAAGGAGGCCGCGCCATGCATCTTTTTGACCATCTGCACACCGTCAACACCCATCGCCGTCTGGTGCGGCACTATTGCTGGAAGCTTGGTCTGGTCTGGCAGGGACTGACCCACGACCTGAGCAAGTACAGCCCCACCGAGTTCTGGCGCAGCGTGAAGTACTATCAGGGCTACCGCAGTCCCAACGACGCCGAGCGCATCGCCAACGGCGTCAGCCTGTCGTGGCTGCACCACAAGGGCCGCAACCTCCACCACTTTGAGTACTGGATCGACTACTGTCTGCGAGAGGACGGCAGCGTGTACATCGGCGGGTGCAAGATGCCCAAAAAATACGTGGCAGAGATGTTCTGCGACCGCATCGCCGCCTGCCGGGTGTATCAGAAGGAGAAATACACCGACGCCTCGCCGTGGGAGTACTACCAGCGCAGCAAGAACCTGAAGCACACCGACGCCGGGCGCTACATGCATGCCGACACGGCGGCGCTGCTGGAGCGGTGGCTGCTGATGCTGAAGGAGCAGGGCGAGGACACCGCCTTCGCCCAAATCAGGAAAGAACTGCAAGACCCCAACTATTAAAAAATAAACGCCGCGTTTGCGGCGTTTATTTTTTAGCATTACTTCTTATACGGCACGTGCCAGATGGTGTCGGCATAGTCCGCGATGGAACGGTCGGCGGCGAAGATGCCGCTGCGGGCAATATTGATCAGGCTCATGCGGTTCCAGTTCTCCTGATCGGCATAAGCGTGGATCATGCGCTGCTCCGCCTCGGCATAGGAGGGCAGGTCGGCCAGCAGCATATACTGATCCGGCGGGCAGCCCGCGCCGAACACCAGCCGCTGCCACAGATCCTCGTAGCTGACGCCGTCGGAGAAGCCGATTTTCAGCTGATCCACCACACGGCGCAGCATGGGGTCACGGTCATACAGCAGGTGGGGATCATAGCTGTGCTGGAGGTGGGCCACCTCGTCAGAGCGCAGGCCGAACAGGAACATATTGTCATCCCCCAGCACCTGATGCATCTCTACATTAGCGCCGTCCAGCGTACCGACGGTCAGGGCGCCATTCATCATGAACTTCATGTTGCCGGTGCCGCTGGCCTCCTTGCCGGCGGTGGAGATCTGCTGGCTCACCTCACTGGCGGGCATCAGCATCTCCGCCATGGAGACGCGGTAGTTCTCCAGGAACACCACCTGCAGCTTATCCTTGCAGACAGGATCGTTGTTGATCTCATTGGCAAGGGAGTTGATGAGATGGATGATCCGCTTGGCCACGGCATAGCCGGGTGCAGCCTTGGCGCCGAACAGGAAGGTGTGGGGCGTGAAAGCCATGTTGGGATCGTCCCGCAGCTGCTGGTAGAGGTAGATGATATGCAGGGCGTTCATCAGCTGGCGCTTGTACTCATGCAGGCGCTTCACCTGCACGTCGAAGATGCCGTCAGTGTTCAGCACCACGCCCTGCTGGCGATAGGCCCACTTGGCGAAGGCATCCTTGTTGGCCTTTTTGATCTGGCCCAGCCGCAGCAGCACCTCTTTATCGTCAGCCCAGCGCTCCAGACCGCTCATTTCACCGGCGTGGGTGAGGTAGCCCTCCCCCACCGTGTCCTTCAGCAGACTGTCAAGGCCGGGGTTGATCTGGCTGAGCCAGCGGCGGTGATCCACGCCGTTGGTGACGTTCTTGAACTTGTCCGGCTCCATGACGCACTGGTCGCGGAACACGTCCTTCCGGAGAATATCCGAGTGCAGGGCGCTGACGCCGTTGACCGCCATGCCGCCTGCGATGCACAGGTTGGCCATCCGCACCGCGCCGTCCCAGATGACGGCCATACGGGCCACCTTGTCCATATCGCCGTGGTAGAACTCGGCGATCTTCTCCTGATAGCGGCGGGCGATCTCGGTGAGGATCTGCCACACGCGGGGCAGCAGCAACTCAAACAGCTGCTGCGGCCAGACCTCCAGCGCCTCGGCCAGCACCGTATGGTTGGTGTAGGCCACGGAGTGGGTGGTGATGTCCCACGCCTCGTCCCAGCCAAGGCCCGCGTCGTCGATCAAAATACGCATCAGCTCCGGGATCACCAGCGCGGGATGGGTATCGTTGATCTGGATGACGTTCTTCTCGTGGAAGTTTTTCAGGGTGCCGTACTGCTGGATGTGCTGGCGGGTGATGGACTGCACCGTGGCGGACACGAAGAAATACTGCTGCTTCAGCCGCAGGGACTTACCCTCGTAGTGGTTATCCTCGGGATACAGCACCTTGGAGATCACGTCGGCCATGGCCCGCTCCTCGCCGGAGCGGAGGTATTGGCCCTGCGAGAACAGCTTCATGTCGATGGGCTTGGGGGACTTGGCATCCCACAGCCGCAGGGTGTTCACATGGTCGGTGTCGTAACCGGCGATCTCCATGTCGCAGGGCACCGCCAGCACGCGGGTATAGTCCTCGTGCACCACCATCAGGTGGCCGTTGTCCCAGCGGGTGCGGACGGTGCCGCCGAAGTGGACCTCCTCCGTCTCCTGGGGCTTGGGCAGCAGCCACGCGTCGCCCAGCGGCTTCCAGTCATCGGGCAGCTCCACCTGCTGGCCCTCCACGATCTTCTGCTTGAATAGGCCCAGCTCGTAGCAGATGGAGTAGCCGGTGGCAGGAATCTCCAGCGTGGTCATGCTGTCCAGATAGCAGGCGGCCAGACGGCCCAGACCGCCGTTGCCAAGACCTGCGTCCGGCTCCATGTCGAAAATATCGGCAGCCTTGAATCCCAGCTCCTCGATGGCCTCCTGCAATTGGGGCAGCACGTTCAGGTTATAGGCGTTCTTCATCAGGCTGCGGCCCATCAGGAACTCCAGCGACAGGTAGTGAACCCGGCGGGCGCCCTCGCGGGCGGCCTTTTCCCGGCTCTCCACCCCGTGCTCGGCCATAATGTCGCGCAGCACCATGGCGCAGGCCTTCAGCATTTCGCCGTCGCTGGCCTGCTGCTCGGTGCAGCCGTAGTTCAGCCGCAGCTTGCGGATGATAGCCTCCTTCATATCATGCTTGGTATAGGTCATATGCGATTGTCTCCTTACAGCTTGGAATAGATATCGTGATAGAGACGGGCGCTGCGCGTCCAACTGAAGTCGGCGGTCATGCCCCGCCGCTGGACGGCGGCAAAGCCCGTCCTGTCGCCCTTGTAAAGTCCGGTGGCCTGCCCGATGACGGACAGCATGGCCCCGGCGTCATAGTCCTCGAAAAGATAGCCCGTGCCGTCCGGCTGGCCCACCTGACAGGAATGTACGCTGTCGGCCAGTCCGCCGGTACGGCGGACGATGGGCACCGCGCCGTAGCGCATGGCGATCATCTGGGAAAGGCCGCAAGGCTCGCTCCTGGAGGGCATCAGGAAGAGGTCGGCACCGGCGTAAATGCGGCGGCTCAGCCCCTCGGAATAGGTGATGAGCGCGGCGGTGCGGCCTACATAACGGCCCGCCTGCGCCCGGAAAAAGTCCTCGTAGTAGCCCTCGCCCTGACCCAGCACCACCAGCTGGCAGCCGGTGGCCATAATGCCGTCAAAGCCGTCCCGGATCAGCTCCATGCCCTTGTGGCCCACCAGACGGCTGACCACCGCCAGCAGCGGCGTGTCCGGCTCCTCCCGCAGTCCCAGTGACACCTGAAGGTCAGCCTTGCAGGCAGCCTTTCCGGTCATGTCGTCGGGGCTGTAGTGCACAGGGATAGCCATATCATGGGCCGGGTCGTAGGAGGTCATGTCAATGCCGTTCAGTACGCCGTGCAGCTTATAGCCGATGGCGTCCACGATGGAAGCCATGCCGTGGGCATAGTAATCGTCGTGAAGCTGGGCGGCATAGGTGGGGCTGACGGTGGTGACCGCGTCGGACACCAGCATGGCGGCCTTCATGAGATTCACGTCGCCGTCCATTTGCAGCGTGCCATCGTTCCACCAGCCCTCGTGCAGACCGAAAAGGTCGGCCACGGTGTCGGGGCCGTAGCGGCCCTGATACTCGATATTATGGATGGTGAACACGGTTTTGATACCCCGCACCGCGTCCCAGCGGGTAGCAACGTCCTTGAGATAGATGGGCACCAGCGCCGTCTGCCAGTCGTTACAGTGGATCACATCCGGCATCCAGTCCAGACTGGGCAGCAGATCCACCACCGCCTTGCTGAAAAAGGCGAAGCGTTCGCCGTCGTCATACTCGCCGTACAACCGGCCCCGGCGGAAATAGTGCTCGTTATCCACGAAATACCACGTCACGCCCCGATACTCCATGACGAACAGGCCGCAGTACTGGTGCCGCCATGCCACGTCCACATAGATATAGCTGCGGTAGACCATCCGCTGCCGCCACTCGTAGGGGATCTTATCATACAGCGGCAGGATCACCGCCACCTGATCGCCGTTCTCGGCCAGAGATACCGGCAGACTGCCGGCCACGTCCGCAAGACCGCCCGTCTTGCAGAAGGGAAACGCCTCGCTGGCGGCAAACAGTATTTTCATAAGTCGTCCTCCTCATTATAGCTGGCGAAAAATCTTGCGATTTTTCTGCCAATATGGCTTGCGGCCGACTGCGCGCGTCCTTCGGACACACTGGCGGCCGAGAAGTATTTTTCCGACGTATACGCCGCCGGAAAAATAATTGGATTGTTTCGCCGCCTGCGGGCGGCGAACTCTGCGAGGCTTACTTCGCCGTCAGATTTCATGCCAGTTATGCCAGTTATAATTTCGTATTCTTCTCCACCACCAGCGGGTACTGGGCGTGACCCGCCATGGCCACGTCAGAGCCGAACTCCACATTCTTGTCGGCAATGACGCAGCGGATGGATGCGCCGGAGCGCACCACCGTGTTCTTAAAGAGAATGCTGTTCTCCACGTGGGCGCCCTTTTCCACCCGGACGCCCCGGAATAGGATGCAGTTGCGGATGCTGCCCTGAATATCGCAGCCGTCGGAGATCAGGGAGTTGACACACTCGCCGCTGGGGTCGATGTAGGTGGAGGCAGCGTCGTTTTCCTTGGCGTACACCGGGCGCTGGGGACAGAACAGCTCCGCCCGGATCTCCGGCCGCAGCAGTTCCATGCTGCGCTGATAGTACCCCTGCACGGAGTTGATGCGGGCGGCAAAGCCGTCCCACACATAGCCGTTGAACCGCAGCTCCTTCCCCTTGTCCTGCAAAACGTTATGGCGGAAGCTGTAGCGGTCATGGGCCATGCAGTCCTCCACCAGCTCCAGCAGCAGGTCACGGCCCAGCAGGAAGATATTCAGGCTCTGATAGCCCTCTGGTGTGCGGATATCATAGGCGGTGTCCACGATGCGGCCGGTATCGTCCAGCTTGAAATAGGTGTCGCCGCTCTCGCCGGGATGGCTGGTGCAGACGCAGGTCATGTCCGCGCCGGAGGCAATATGGGCCTCCAGCACACGGGTCAGGGGCAGATTGGTCACCAGATCGCTGTCGGACAGCACCACATAGTCCTGCCGGATGTGGCGCAGATACTCAATGACGCAGCCCAGTGCCTCCATCTTGCCCCGGAATGCCCCCACCACGCCCCGGCTCTCGCTGTAGGCGAAGGCGGGCAGCAGCTTCAGGCCGCCGGTCTTGCGGCTCAGATCCCAGCTTTTGCCGGTACCCAGATGATCCAGCATGCTCTGGCACTTGCCGTGCATGATAACGCCCACGTCGGTGATCCCGGCATTGACCATGTTGGACAGGATAAAGTCCACCACCCGGTAATCGCCGCCAAAGGGCAGCGAGCCGTGGATACGGTTGGCGGTCAGCTGACCCAGACCCGGCTTCTCTCCATAGGAGAAGATGATCCCGTGCATTCCCTTCATTGCGCGGCCTCCTTTCCATGAGTACTGTCAAGCATGGTTTTGGGCGGGACTTCCTCCCGCTCCGCCACATGGGTGTGAGGCCCCAGTACGGCAATGCCCCACGCGGCGGGATCGCCGGTTTCCTCCGGCGGCGCACCTACGCGGGCCTTACCGCCCACGCGGCAGCCCTCGCCCACGATGGCATAGGACACCCGCGCTCCATCCTCGATGACCGCGCCGGGCATCACCACGGAGTAGGATACCTCCGCGCCGCGTCCCACATGGCAGCCGGTGGACAGGACGCTGTTCTTCACCTCGCCCAGAATCTCACAGCCACGGGCCACGGCGCTGTTGCCTACGTCGGCATGTTCGCCCACATAGGCGGGCGGACAGATGGCGGTACGGCCATGAATGGGCCACCGCTCGTCCAGCAGGTTCAGGCCGGAGCCGGGCGTCAGCATGTCCATGTTGGCGTCCCACAGGCTGTCCAGCGTGCCCACATCCTTCCAGTAGCCCTCGAACCGGTAGGCCACCATCTTCTCCCCGGCGTTCAGCATGGCGGGGATGATATCCTTGCCGAAGTCGTTGCTGGAGCCCTCCCTGGCCTCATCGGCGATGAGATAGGCACGCAGCTTGGCCCACGTGAAGATATAGATACCCATCGAGGCCAGATTGCTTTTCGGCTCCTTGGGCTTTTCGGCAAACTCGGTAATGTTGTCGTCGCCGTCCACGTTCATGATGCCGAAGCGGCTGGCCTCCGACCAGGGCACCTCCATCACGGAGATGGTGCAGGCGGCGCCCGCCGCCTTATGGCGGCGCAGCATGTCGGAGTAGTCCATCTTATAGATATGGTCGCCGGACAGCACCGCCACGTAATCGGGATCGTACAGGTCGATAAAGCCGATGTTCTGATAGATGGCGTTGGCCGTGCCCTTGTACCAGTCGGCGCCGGTGGCGCTCTGGTACGGCGGCAGGATGTGAACGCCGCCGTTGGTGCGATCCAGCTCCCAGGGCTGGCCGTTGCCGATGTAGTTGTTCAGCTCCAGCGGCCGGTACTGGGTCAGCACGCCCACTGTGTCGATGCCGGAGTTGGCACAGTTGGACAGGGGAAAATCAATGATGCGGAACTTGCCGCCAAAGGGGACGGCGGGCTTTGCCATGTCGCCGGTCAGCACATGCAGGCGGCTTCCCTGTCCGCCGGCCAGCAGCATGGCGATACACTCTTTTTTCATGTGGCTGCACCTCCTGATTTCCGGGAACGGCGCTTATTCGCGGCCGTCCAATGGTTTGATAAGCTTCCCTTTCCCCTGCAGGATCACCGCGCCCAGCGGCGGCACACGCACCGCGATGGACTGGGCCTGCTGATGGGAGGGAATACATTCCGTTTTGATAGGCTGGGGGTTGGTGACGCCGCTGCCGCCCCAACGCTCCTCGTCGGTGTTGAACAGCTCCTCATACCGGGCCTTGGGCGGCACGCCGAAGCGATAGCCCTCCACCGCCACGGGGGCGAAGTTGATAACGGCCACCAGCGACTTGCCGCTGCGGTCCGTCCGCCGGAACACCAGCACGTTGTTATAGTTATCATCGGCCACCAGCCATTGGAAGCCGTCCCAGTCCCGGTCGTTCTCCCACAGGGCCTTGTGGGATTTATAGAACCGGTTCAGCGCCCGGATGCACTCATGGGTCTGGCGGCAGTCGTCCTCCTCGTCCAGCAGATACCAGTCCAGCGCCTTGCGGAAGTCCCACTCGTGCCACTGGGCCAGCTCCGTGCCCATAAAGGTCAGCACCTTGCCGGGATGGCACAGCATATAGGCGTAGAAACCGCGGACACCGGCCAGCTGCTGCCACTTGTCGCCGGGCATCTTGCCCCGCAGCGAGCCCTTCATATGTACCACCTCGTCGTGGGACACCGGCAGCACGAAATTCTCGGAAAACGCGTACACCATAGAGAAGGTCACGTCCCGGTGGTGGTGCTGGCGGAAGAAGGGATCCATCTTCAGATAGTGGCACACGTCGTTCATCCAGCCCATATTCCACTTCAGGTTGAAGCCCAGACCACCCTCCTCCGGCGGATAGGTCACCATAGGCCACGCGGTGGACTCCTCCGCCACCATCAGCGCCGCGCCGTCGATGGCAAAGGCGGTGCGGTTCAGCTGCCGCAGGAACTCGATGGCCTCCAGATTCTCCTTGCCGCCGTGCTGATTGGGCCGCCACTGCTGGCGGTCATAGTCCAGATACAGCATGGACGCCACCGCGTCCACCCGCAGTCCGTCGATGTGGTACTCCCGCAGCCAGTAGGCGGCGGAGGACAGCAGGAAGCTGCACACCTCCGGCTTGCCGAAATCAAACACGCGGGTGCCCCAGCTCTCATGCTCCCATTTCAGGGGGTCGCTGTACTCATAGAGACAGGAGCCGTCAAACTGGATCAGGCCGTGGCTGTCCTTGCAGAAGTGGGCGGGCACCCAGTCCAGGATCACGCCGATCCCCGCCCGGTGGAGCCTGTCCACCAGATACATGAAGTCATGGGGCGTGCCGTAGCGGCTGGTAGGTGCGAAATACCCCACGCACTGATAGCCCCAGCTGTCGTCCAGCGGATACTCCGTCACCGGCAGCAGCTCCACGTAGTTATAGCCCATATCCCGGGCGTACAGCGCCAGCTGGTCGGCCATATCCCGGTAGTTCAGCACCTGACCGTCCTCTGTCCGCCGCCAGGAGCCCAGATGCACCTCGTAGATGTTCACGTATCCCTCGGCGGGGTGGGTGCCCTCCCGGCGCTGCCGCCACTTTTCATCGTGCCACGTGTAGCCGCCGATGTCGTAGAGCTTGCTGTTGGTGGAGGGCCGTGTCTCCTGATGGAAGCCGTAGGGGTCGGATTTCCAGGCCTCCCGGCCGTCGCCCTGGGTCACCACGTATTGATAGCCGTCGAACTGCCGGGCGTTTTCCACCGTCAACTCCCACGTGCCATCCTCCAGCCGGCGCATATCCCAGCGCTGCCATTCGTTAAAGTCTCCGCTCAGCGCCACGCAGCGGGCCTGAGGCGCCCATACACGAAACACCCAGCCGCCGTCGCAGGGATGTGCGCCGTAGTATTCATAGGCACTGTCCCACACGCCGCGCCGCAGCCGATCACCGCTCATTCCCGGCACCTCCTGACTTGTTATACCATGCCTTCGCCGCGAAAAAAGGCGATAGCTTGCCCAATTTTATCGTATGCTACATTTTACTCCATTTCCGTCCCCCCGTCAATGCAAACGGCCATTGTTTCAAAAGAAGGAAGCCCCCACGACATACGCCGGGATATCGCTAAACGGTTGTAGGGTTTCTATCGGCAGCCTTCCTACGCAAAATGGCAACCCCCACCGCTCCTGACGGAGCAGTGGGGGATAAAAGTATAAGCGCTTCAAAGTGCCTCGCACTTCTGCCAGTCTTTTTATTCTCTCCTCAACGCCTCGATGGGGTTCAGCTTCGACGCCTTCACAGCAGGCATCAGGCCAAACACCACGCCGATGATCATGGAGAACGCCACGGCGACGGCGCAGGCGCCCACACTGATGGCGACCGGCGTTCCCATGATGGAGCTGAGCATATAGGCAAGGCCGATACCGCAGGCCACGCCCAGAATACCGCCCAGACTGGTCAGCACCGCCGCTTCCGTCAGGAACTGCCAGAGAATGCGGCTCTGCTGCGCGCCGATGGCGATCTTCAGGCCGATCTCGCGGGTACGCTCGGTAACGGATACCAGCATGATGTTCATAACGCCGATGCCGCCCACCACCAGAGAGATGGCGGCGATCCAGATCAGCTGCTTGTTGGTGGTCTCCGATAGGCTTTGCAGGTCGGCGGCCTGCTGCAGCAGATCCTTGGCCTGATACTTGCACTTGTCGGTGGACACCACATTCTCATTGAGGTACTTGGCCACGTTGTTGCCCGCCTCGGTCATGTCGTTGGTGGAGGTGGCACGCACCGCCACAGACAGCGGCTCATCATAGCGATAGACGATGGGCCAGCAGGCATCCGGAATGATGATGACGCCGGAGGTGTTGCCGGAGTACATATAGTAGTCGTTGACCGAGTTGATGACCGGCTCGGAGGTGGTTTTCTGGCTCACTACGCCCACCACCACAAAGGGCTCGCCCTTGATCTCGATGGTGCCGCCGATGGGGTTCTGGCCCTGAAACAGGCTCTGGGCGGTGTTGGCGTCGATCAGTACCACCTTGCGGCCGGTGGTAAAGTCACTGTCGATGAAGCCCCGGCCATAGTTGACCATATAGCCCTCCACCGACAGGAAGTGACTGTCGCCGCCGTAAATATTGCCGTTGAAAGAGCTGTTGCCCACGTACACGCCATCGGCCCAGCTGCGGGAGTAATACAGTGAGGACTCCTGCACCTTATCCAGCTTGTCGATCTCATCCCGCATCTCTGACGTGATCATGGAGATGCCCTGCGGTACCGACGCATAGGAAAAATCCATTTGATTGTTGTCCTGCATCAGCGTCACATTCACCACGTTGTTGCCGGCACCGATCAGGTTCTGCTTGATCTGCTCGTTGGTGCCCTTGATGGTTGACACGATGGTGATGATGGCGGCAATGCCAATGATGATGCCCAGCATCGTCAGGAAGGAGCGCAGCTTGTGGCTCCACACGCCCTGAAAGGCGAGGTTGATATTTTCCAGCATCCGCGCACCTCCTTACATGCCGCTGTAGAACTTATCCCGCGTGGATTCGGTGGTGCCGGCGCCCTCGACCACGCTGCGGCCATAGGGGAAGGCCACGAAATCATCCACCGTCAGGCCGCCCCGGATCTGGGTATAGCTGCCCCACAGGTTGCGTCCCGTCTGCACCCAGCGCTTTTCCAGCTTGCCGTTGTCGTCCCGCACCATCACGTAGCTCTTGCCGTTTTCGGTGCGGATGAACATGCTCTCCAGATACAGGGTGTTGCCGTCAGCGCTGCCGGTGCTGTTCTGATAGGACATATCCACATAATCACCCTCCCGCAGGTCGGCCTCCTCCGAGACGAACACCTTGAAGGGATAATAGGACACGTTGCTGTTGCCGTCGCTCCAGGAGTTGGCGTTATCGGTGGGATAGTCGCTGATCTCCACGATCTCGCCCTCGGCGCTGGCGCCGGTCATCCAGGAGTTGACCTGCACCTTTTCGCCGATGCTGACCGTGCCCAGTTCCAGCTCGCTGAGGGCGCCGTCAATGTAGTAGCCACCGCCTCCGGAAACCTCCACCACCGCTTTGTCATTGGTGAAGTCGGGGCTGTTGGGGTCAAGAGCTGCCTTGATGGTGCCGTCCAGCTCGCTGTAAACGGTGTCGCTGCCCACTTCCTTTTTGGTCTTTTCCAGATTCACCGCCGCCAGCTTGATGGTCACGTCCAGCTGGGCGATCTCCTGATTCTTGTTGCGGATCATCCGGGTCCGCTCCTCCTTGGGATAGGCCACCGCCTGCTGCAAGGCGTTGATCTCCGCCTGCAAGGCCTTGACCTGATCGTCCACGCCGTCCGGCTTCTGCTGGGCGATGCTGGGCAGATCCTCATAGTAGAAGCTCAGCGTCTTTACCGGCGTCACCGGGGTGACAGGATCCACGGGCTCCGTCGGCTCAGTGGACTCCGTGGGGTCGGTAGGCTCTGTAGGCTCGGGATCCACCGGCTGAACCGGCTGGTCAGCGGTGGTCTGCACCAGATACAGGCCGATGCAGTTCTTGACCTGCTCCAGCGTTTTATTGTTCTGCCGGATCACCAGCACCACATAGGCGCTGCTTTCTCCGTCAGGCAGCAGCTTCATCAGATTCTCCGCCGACAGGGCGTCGCCGGTGTTCCAGTTGAAGTAATAGGGCTTTGCCTTGGAGCCGTCGCTTACCGTGCCGTCGCCCAGCGGATCCTGCAGGGGGGGCGCCTTCTTTCCGTCCTCCAGCTTGGCAACAGACTCGATGGGCTTGGAGTTCTTATCATACCAATCCTGCTGGTTCTTGCCGATCAGCACGTCGATCTGTGCCTGAAGCTCGGCGACCTTTTTATCCACCGCTTCCTGATCCTGAGCCAGCATCAGCTGGTTCAGTTCCTTTTCCGCGTTCTTCTGGGCCAGCTTCTGCTTCTCATAGTCGATCTCCGCCCGCTCGATATCCAGCGAGGTCAGCGTGGTGTCGTAGCTCAGCAGCTTGTCGCCCTTCTTGACGGTCTGCCCCTCCTCCACATAGATCTTGCTGACCTTCTGGGTGCTGGAGAGGTAGATCTTCTGCATTTTATCGGTGGATACCATGCCGCTGGTCTGGGAGGTATCGCCCCAGTAGTCGGTCATGGCGAAATCCGACACGGCGTACACATCCACATTGCCCCGCTGGGCATTGCGGGCCAGCGTCAGGCCGCCCCAGATAATGCCGCAGGCCGCCACCACGCCGCCTGCGATCAGCAGCGCCCGCTTTACCGTTTTATTCATCGTTTTCTCCTCCGCTGAGTATGCCGTCCTTGATGGTCATGATGGTGTCCGCGTGATGGGCAATGCCTCGGTCATGGGTAATCATGATGATGGTAGAGCCGTCGGCGTGCAGCTGCTGGAACAGTTCCATCACCTGTGCGCCGCTGGCGCTGTCCAGCGCGCCGGTAGGCTCATCGGCCAGCAGCAGCCGGGGCTTGCCCACGATGGCGCGGGCAATGGCCACGCGCTGGCACTGTCCGCCGGACAACTGGTCAGGCCGGTGGTCGACCCGGTCGGAAAGCCCCACCGTTTCCAGCGCGGCACGTGCACGCTCACGGCGCTCCTCCTTCTTCACGCCGCCGTACAGCAGCGGCAGCGCCACGTTGTCCAGCGCCGTCAACTTGGGCAGCAGGTGGAAAGACTGGAACACGAAGCCGATCTCCTTGTTCCGCACGTCCGCCAGCTCCTTGCCGGAGCACTTGGTGATCTCCCGGTCGCCCAGCAGATAGCTGCCGCTGGTAGGCACGTCAAGACAGCCGATCAGGTTCATCAGCGTGGTCTTTCCGCTGCCGGAAGGCCCCATAATGGCCAGATAATCCCCCTCGGACACGTCCAGATTCACGTTTTTCAATACGCGGGTCACAGTTTTGCCCATGGGATAGTCCTTGCAAATATCGCGCATCTGTAAGATCATGCTCAACCCTCCGCAACTGCGCCGTCATCCACGGCGGGCAGCGCCGCGGCGCCGCCGTCCTCCGGCATCACGTCAACCGCGCCGTCCGTGCCGCCCTCAGGCAGTACGTCCATACCGTCGTCCACGCCGCTCATGTCGCCCATGTCGCCTGTATCGCCCATATCACCCATGTCGCCGCCACCCGCGCTGGGATCGAAGGTGCTCTCGTCATAGGTGACGCAGGTCATACCGGCCTTCAGGCTCTCGTCAGGGAAGGCGATATAGTCGTCGGCCGTCAGGCCGTCGGTGACCACGTAAGCGTCCATCTCCGCGTCATAGTCGCCCAGCGTCAGGCTGCGCTTTTCCAGCTTGCCCTTGCTGTTCTGGGCCCATACCCAAGGCGAGGAATCCGCGTCGTTGATGTAGTAGGAGGGCAGCTTCAGGGTGTTGGCATCCTGCTCCGCGTCCTGACCGTAGTCCGGCTCGATGTACACATGCTGACCCAGCAGCAGACCGTCGCTGCTCTCCAGCTCCACATAGAAGGGGTACTTGCTGGAGCTGGAGGTATCGTCGCTGCCGCCGTCATAATAGCTGTTCTGATTGCTCTGCTGGGCGTTGGCCCAGTCGATCATGGAGATGGTGCCCTTCCACGTCTGGTCGCTGACGCGGGAACGGATCACCACGGCGGTGCCCTCCGTCAGCGTACCGGCGTTATTCTCGTTGACATAGCCCTTGACCCGGAAGCCGCTGGTCTCCACGATGGTCATGAAGGGCAGCGGATTGCCCGTCTGGTCGGTGCCGCCTTTTTCATTGATGGACTTGACGCGGCCCGTCACCGGTGAAGTGACCGTCACGTTCTTCACCGTGTTCTGGAGCTTTTCAATATCCTTGGCCTTGACGGAGATATCGTACTCCTTCTGCAGGATGTCGGTGTTCACCTGACGGATCTCCAGCGTGTACTGCATCTGGTCGTCGCTGCTGGCGGCGTTCTTGTCCTTTTCCAGCTGCTCCTTTTCCTGCTTCTTGCTTTCCAGCTCATTTTTCAGGTTGTCCAGCTCCAGCTGGGCTTTTTCCAGATCCAGCTGGGCCTGACTCATGTCATAGGTAAACAGGGCGTCGCCCTCCTTGACCTCCTGATCCACCTTCACCAGAATGGTGTCCACCGTGGCGGTATCATCCTTTTTCACCTGCGTCTCATTTTGAGACGTGACCATGCCGGCAAAGCGATCCACCAGACCGGTGGAACTCAGCCCGCAGATCATGGACACAGACTGTACCGAGGCCTCGCCCTCCGCATTGGCGCCGCAGCCCGCCAGCGTGGACAGCAGCATCACGGCGGCCAGCGCAATAACAGCAAATTTTTTCATTCTGTTTCTCCTTGCAATTATTTTTCCAGTAAGCGCTTTTTATCCATATATGTATAGACGTTTCCGCGCCGGAAAATGTTCCCTCTTTTTTACATTTTTTCTTTTTAACTGTACTAAGACAATTGGTACACTTATTATACCAGAGCGTTCCCTTTTGTCAAGCAAATTTCCCGCGAAAAACCACTTCACGACCAACGGTAGAGTAAACAAAAAAGCATGGCTGTCGCCATGCTTTTTGTTATCATTTTTCTTCCGCCGGCTCCGGGTCGTATTCCAGACTGTCGCCGAGCTGACAGTGCAGCACCTCGCAGATGGCCGCCAGCGTGGAGAACCAGATGGCGCTGTCAAGGGCTTTTTAACGTTTATCGTGAAATATTTTATGTTTTCTGTCCTTCCCGCGAGCGCCGTTCAAGCTTCGTCGTTCAAAGCAGGCGGAGCAAACACATCTTGCAGCGAACCGATATCGAGGATGATCTCTGATGTGTATGTGGTGGTCAGCTCCCAATTCCTGTCCAGTTCCTGATACATGTAGTATCCGCTGTTGCTGTTGGGATAAGCGGGAGGGGCAGAGCCCCTCCCCTACGCACTATGATATAGCCGCCCTATACACCCCGTCAACCATTGACAGTACGGGATGCCTCGCAGAGTTCGCGGTGCGGACGCCGCACGCCCTTTGGCAGCAAAATCGAAGATTTGCGCCAGCTATTTTTACATCTTCTCCGGTGCGGAGCAGCCGATCAGCGTCATGCCGTTTTTCAGCACGGCGCGGGCGGTATCCGCCAGCTTCAATCTCGCCAGCAGCACGTTCTCCGCCTCGCCCTTGATGCGGCAAGCATTGTAGAACTTGTGGAAGGCCGCCGCCAGCTCGGTGAGATAGCGGTTGATAAAGCTGGGGTCGTAGTCCCGTGCCGCCAGCTGTACCACCACCGGATACTGGGCCAGCTGCTTGATCAAAGCCTTCTCCTCCGGCGCGGACAGCACCGTGAAGTCCACGTCGGCGGCGTTCTTCACCTGATAGCCCTCTGCCGCCAGCGCTTTCAGCAGCGTGCAGATGCGAGCGTGGGCGTACTGGACGTAGTACACCGGATTCTCGCTGTCCTCCCGGACGGCCAGACCCAGATCAAACTCCATCTGCGTCTCCGGCTTGGCGTTGAAGAAATAGCGGCAGGCATCCACGGGGATCTCATCCAGCAGGTCGGTCAGGCTGATGGCCTTGCCGGTACGCTTGGACATACGCACCACCTCGCCGTCACGCACCAGCTTCACCAGCTGCATCAGCACGATGTCCAGCCGGTGTTCGCCGTCCAGCCCCAGCGCGTCCATGGCGCCCTTCAGGCGGGCCACATGGCCGTGGTGGTCTGCGCCCCAGATGTTGATGACCTTATCGAAGCCGCGAACGGCGAATTTGTTGCGGTGATAGGCGATATCGGCGGCGAAGTAGGTGTAGAAGCCGTTGGCGCGGCGCAGCACGTCGTCCTTCAGCGCCAGCTTCTCGATGTCCGCATCGGACTTCCCGGCGGCCCGGAGGTTCTTCGCCAGAATTTCGGCGGTCTTGAGCCACAGCGCGCCGTCCCTTTCATAGGTGTAGCCCTGCGCCGTCAGCGCCGCCACGGTGTCGGCCACGTAGCCGCTTTCGTGAAGGGAGGACTCGAAGAACCACTCGTCGTAATGAATGCCGTAGCGCTCCAGATCCGCCTTCATCTTGGGGATGTTGTGGCTCAGACCGAACTGGGCCAGTGCGTCATGGCGGGTCTTTTCGTCGCAGTCCAGATACTTGTCGCCCTCTTTGTTGTAGAACAGCTGGGCCAGCTCCCGGATATCGTCGCCGTGGTAGCCGTCCTCGGGGAATTCCACCGCGTCCTCGCCCTTGATGATCTGGAAGTAGCGGGCCTCCAGACTCTTGGCAAACTTCTCGATCTGGTTGCCGGCGTCGTTGACGTAGAACTCGCGCCACACGTCTGCGCCGGACTTCTGCAGCACGCTGGCCAGCGTGTCGCCCAGCACGCCGCCCCGGGCGTTGCCCATATGCATGGGGCCGGTGGGGTTGGCGGAGACGAACTCCACCATGATCTTGCGGCCCTTCAGCATGTCGCTGCATCCGTAGTCCTCGCCCGCCGTCTCAATGGCGGTAACGGTATCGCCGAACCACTTATCGCCCAGACGGAAGTTCATAAAGCCGGGGCCTGCGATCTCCACGGAGGTGAAGTAGCTGCCCTCCAGCGCCATATGCTCCGTCAAAACCGTCGCCACCTGACGGGGGTTCATCTTCATGGCCTTGGCCGCCGCCAGACAGAACGTGGTGGTATAGTCGCCGTTGGACACGTCCTTGGGGATCTCCACCGACGGCTCGACGGTCACGCCTTCCGGCAGGAGGTTTTCCTTTACAGCGGCGGCGTAAGCCTGCTTTGTCAGCTGCTGTACCTGTTCCTTGGCCTTTTGGATCATATTCATAGCGTTTCTCTCTCCTTAGTATTTGTCAATATCCACTTCCAGCACCTGCGGCACCGGTTCACGTAAAAACTGAGGGGCCAGCGCGCCGAAATCGCCGGTGATATCGCTGGCATACAGGGTGATGCCGCCCTGCCGCTCTCCGCACAGGGAGTCGTGCCGGGCCAGCGAGTCCCGCAGCTGCCGGGCAGCCTGCGCGCCGGAGTCCACCAGCGTCACATCGGGGCCCATGATCTTGGCCACCACCTCTTCCAGCAGAGGATAGTGGGTGCAGCCCAGGATCAGGGTATCGATGCCCTCGGCCTTCAGCGGCTCCAGATACTCCCTAGCCACCGTCTCCACCACGCAGTCCCCCACCCGATAGCGGCTGTTCTCCACCAGCGGTACGAACAGCGGGCAGGCTCTGGCAATGACGGTCACGCCGCCGTCCATGGCGGCGATGGTGCGCTCATACGCGCCGGAGCGCACCGACGCGGCGGTGGCGATCAAGCCCACCCGCTTATTGCGGGTAACGGCCAACGCCTTGCGGCAGGCAGGCTCCACCACGCCCAGAATGGGCAGGTCGCTCTCACGCTGCAAGTCCGGCAGTACATTGCTGGACACGGTGCCGCAGGCCACCAGCAGCGCCTTGATGTCAAAGCTCCGCAGGAAGTGCACATCCTGCCGGGCGTATTTCAGGAGAATTTCGCGGGATCTTCCGCCATAAGGGACACGGGACGTGTCTCCGAAGTATATAATGTTCTCGAAGGGCAATATGCTGCGGATCTCCCGCACGGCAGTCAGCCCGCCAAGACCGGAGTCGAATACTCCGATGGGCCGTTCGTCCATACACCCACTCCTTGCTTGCAAAATTAACTGGCATAATATTATACTATGCTCCGCCGCCATTCACAAGCAAAAAATCGCCGGGCCGCTCTCTTTTTTCACCTATCCGGCCATGTCGTTTCCATTTTTGTCCACAAACCGGTAGTCATAATACCCGTCCAGCAGCATAAACGCCGCGGGCAGCTCGTGGGGCGCCCGCTCCGAGGTCTCCTCGCCGTCCTCCGTGGTGACCACCACCTCGGCAAAATCCGGGTTGTTCACCAGCATAAAATCGCCCAGCCCCTCCCGGTGGCACACATAGATGTCCTGTATGGGCATTTCCGCCTCCAGCACCGCCGTGAAGGCGTAGCGGTTCTCTCCCGTCACCTGAAGCTCCAGCGGATAGCACCGCAGCGGCTCCTCTCCGCCGCCGGCCGTCACCCAGATCAGGCACACGTCGCCCAGATTGGCGATACCGGCCAGCGTCAGCTCCGGCTCGTCCGGCAGCGCCTTCCGGGCCAGTGTCAGCCGGCTGTCCTCTCTGGCGGCGCTTCCGCAGCCCAGCAGGCCGGCCGCCAGCACCAGCGCCAGCAGCAATGCGAGTCCTTTCTTCATGGCAATGCGCTCCTCTCTATCATGATCTCTGCTTCCAATATACCATACCCCGCCGGTCTTGTATAGCGGCGGCGCATAGTTTTTCCCAATTCTGCCGGAAATTACGTTTCTTTTTTCTCCGCTTTCTCTGTACCATCCCATTGACAGGCGTGCTATAATTATTGGTATCGAATCATTGCCCCACAGGAGGTGGCTTTTATGGAACTGAAGCTGACGCAGAAGCAATTCCGGCGCTTGCTGGATCTGGTATACATCGGCAACTGGGTGCTGAACTCCACACGGGGTGAGGATCGCATCCGGGAATACGATCAGGTGGAAAGTCTGGTGTTCTCCCACTGTCTGGGACAGGGCATGGCCTCGCTGACGGAGCTGTATCACGGCGAGCTGATCCCCAGCCGCGCCTTTGCCGAGGGCGGCATCCACGAGGCCATCATGGCCTATGAGGACACCACCTTCTTTGAGATTCTGGCTCAGGAACTGGCATTGCGGGACATGGACGATCCCCCCATCACGCCGGAGAATTACGACGAGATCATGGCCCGCATGGAGGTGTACTTAGGAGAATTCGAGGAGCACGGCACGGATAATATCACTGTCGATCTGGATGAATGAAATTGCAGTACTTCTTACCGTTTTGTAGGGGCGGACGACTCTGTCCGCCCCCATAATTTCAAATAAGCGTATTTCTACAGAAGACTTGCTATGGCCTTCTGTTTTTGCTACAATGATACAAATCTCACCACAGGAGGAGCACCCCCATGAGCTACGCTGACGAGGTATTCAAACAGAACTGCCGTGATATTCTGGCTCACGGTGTGTGGGACACCGACCAGAACGTCCGCCCACACTGGGCCGACGGCACGCCCGCCCACACGGTGAAAAAATTCGGCATCATTAACCGCTACGATCTCAGCAAGGAATTTCCCATCCTGACCCTGCGGCGGACATACTTCAAGACCTGCATCGACGAGCTGCTGTGGATCTGGCAGAAGAAATCCAACAATATCCACGACCTGCGGGGCAATATCTGGGACAGCTGGGCCGACGAAAGCGGCTCCATCGGCAAGGCCTACGGCTATCAGCTGGGGGTGAAGCACCAGTACCCGGAGGGTGAGATGGATCAGGTGGATCGGGTGCTGTACGACCTGAAGCACAACCCCGCCAGCCGCCGTATTCTCACCAATCTCTACAACTTCCAGGATCTCCACGAGATGGCTCTGTACCCCTGCGCCTATTCCATGACGTTCAACGTGTCCGGCGACACGCTGAACGCCATCCTCAACCAGCGCAGTCAGGACATGCTGACCGCCAACAACTGGAACGTGGTGCAGTACAGCGTCCTTGTCCACATGATGGCGCAGGTGTCCGGTCTGAAGGCCGGTGAACTGGTGCACGTCATTGCCGATGCCCACATCTATGACCGCCATGTGCCCGCTGTGGAGAAGCTGCTGGCGCAGGAGCCACAGGCGGCTCCCACCTTCCATATGGACGAAGCCGTCACCGATTTCTACCGGTTTACCCGTGACAGCTTCTCGCTGGAGGGCTATCATCCCCTGCCCTTTGACGACGAGATCCCTGTCGCCATCTGACCTGTAAAGGAGAAACGCCTATGTTCGCCATCGCCGCCGTATCCCAGAATTGGGGCATCGGCAAGGATAACCACTTGCTGTTCCACATCTCCGCCGACATGAAGCGCTTCCGCGAATTGACGGAGGGCAAAACCGTGCTGATGGGCCGCAAGACCCTGCAAAGCCTGCCCGGCGGCAAGGGTCTGCCCCGCCGCCGCAACATCGTGCTGACCGCGAATCACGGTTTCACCGCCCCGGACGCCGAGATCACCCACACTCCCGTGCAGGCGGTATTCACCGCCGGAGAGGAGGCCGCCGTCCTCGGCGGGGGGGGCGGGGGACATCCTCCGCCAAGGAGGCCTGGTGG
>URKW01000024.1 GCA_900548615.1 uncultured Eubacteriales bacterium
TTTAGCCAAATAGGCGCAGGCAAAACCGTATGTTTTCTTATGCGGAGCCGGCCTTTGAGCGTCTCTTTGTTATGGAATGAGGTTCTAACTTAGAACTCCTTCTTCTTGCCGATGACGACAGCGCCGCCGGCGACGGACAGCAGGCTCATGCCAACATACATGGCAACACCGGCGTCGAAGGTCTTGGCGGAAGGCACCTTGTTGGTGTCGTCAGTCTTGGTGTCATTGTCCTTATCGGTGGTCCAGTAGTAGGCCACGTCGCCCAGGATCACGCCGTCCTCCACGTTCACGAACTTGGCCTTGACCAGCTCATTGGCAAAGGTGGAGCTGTAGGTGTCGGCAGTCTCGGGGGTGCTGTAGGGGAAGTCGGAGCCGTAGAAGGTGCGGTTGCAGAAGTAGCACTTGTACTCGTTGACGTCCTTGACGATCTTGCCGTCGGCGGAGTTCTTGTACTCGACGTTCTTCTTCACCAGAACCATCAGGTGGCCGGAGGGAACGACCTCGGAGTTCCGATCCCAATTGCCATCCTTGCCGAACACGGTAGCGGCGCGAACGGCAACAACATTGTCATAGTCGCCATCGACGGTGACATAAGCGACAGCGTCATCGGCGTCGCTCTTGATCCAGTAATTGCTGTTCTTGACGTCCTTGTAGCAGTCCTTGGGAGCCTTGGCGTTGTTGTCGCCGCAGCCGACATACTTGTGCTCAGCAACAGCATCAGCCTTCAGCGCGTTGACCTTCATGTCATCCTTCTCAACACGCAGCAGATAGACGATCTTGCCGTCCCGCTGATAGGTGACGATGAAGTTGCTGGCGCTGTCATAGACGTCGGGATCGGCGGTCTCAACGAACCACTCGCCATTGGCCTTGCCCTCATAGTGAGGCAGAACGGTATCGGTCTGTGCGACGGACTTCAGCTCGTCATACTTGGTGTGCTCGCCCTTCTTGGTGACTTCAATGTCATAGCCATCCGCAAAGGCGACGGTGCACAGGCTCAGAGCCATAACAAGGCTGAGAACCAGAGCAACGATCTTTTTCATGTTTGGTTCCTCCAAAAGATAGATTTGCAAAACGTGCGCCTCGTTTTTACAGCCGCAAGTATAGCATAGAATTTTTCGCAGTCAATGCTTTTGGCGGAATTGTTTCCAATGTGTAATCATTTGTAGCAGTTTTGTCTCTGTTATATGGACATATTTTCCAACGCAGCCAAGAAGCGGAAAAGGCAGCGGCATATCATAAGCAAATGTAAACCGTACACAATGCACAGTCTCCCCCATGTCATTCCGAAGCAATGGCAAAAAAATAGACGCTCTTGCGAGCGTCTATTTTTATGAATCAGAATGAGATTCTAAATTAGAACTCCTTCTTCTTGCCGATGACGACAGCGCCGCCAGCGACGGACAGCAGGCTCATGCCAACATACATGGCAACACCAGCGTCGAAGGTCTTGGCAGAGTCGACGCCCTTGTTGTCAGCCTTGGTGCCGTTGTCCTTATCGGTGGTCCAGTAGTAAGCCACATCGCCCAGGATCACGCCGTCGGCAACATTGACGAAGCCGGCGTTGACCAGCTGCTTGGCATACTCGGAGCTGTACACATCAGCGGTCTCGGGGGTGCTGTACTGATAGTTGGAGCCGTAGAAGGTGCGGTTGCAGAAGTAGCACTTGTACTCGTTGACGTCCTTGACGATCTTGCCGTCGGTGGAGGTCTTGTACTCGATGTTCTTCTTCACCAGAACCATCAGGTGGCCAGCGGGAACGACTTCAGCGGTCTTATCATAGTCGGGCGCACCGAACACGGTAGCGGCACGGACTTCGACCACGTTGTCATACTTGCCATCAACGGTGACATAAATACCAGTGTGTTCCTCGTTGGCGCCCAGCTTGACCCAGTAGTTGTCGTTCTTGACATCCTTGTAGCAGTTCTTGGGAGCCTTGTCGTTCTCATCGCCGCAGCCAACATACTTGTGCTCAGCAACAGCAGTGGCCTTCAGAGCATTGCGCTTAGCGGAGTCATACGTGCCGGAATCGGACTTGACGCAGACCAGATAAACGACCTTGCCGTCCTTCTGATAGGTGACAACGAAGTTGTCAGCGCTTTCATAGACGTCGGGATCGGTGGTCTCGCAGAACCACTCACCATAGGTCTTACCCTCATAGTGAGGCAGAGCGTCGTCCTTCTGCTCGACGAACTTCAGGTCGTCATACTTCTCGTGCTGACCCTTCACAGTGACTTCCAGATCGTAGCCAGCTGCGAAAGCGACGGTGCACAGGCTCAGAGCCATAACCAGGCTCAGAACCAGAGCAACAATCTTCTTCATGTTTGGTTCCTCCATAAAAAATTATTTGCAAAAACGTATCTCTCGTTTTTACGGGTACTAATATACCATAAATTTTCCAGCCGTCAAGGTACTTTTCGCAATTGTTTCCAAAGTGTAACTTTTTTACCATTTTTTTGTAACTCACCGGTGGACAAAAACTTTTCGCGTCTTCTCATTATTTTCTTGACAAATGGAGGAAAAGTCCCTATACTGATTACATAGGTACGGGGCGGTTGTGGTTGATACGCTCCTTGCTAACCGGAAAAACCGCCATTCGACTCATGGCGGTTTTTCCATTTTTTGTTTTTGATAAAAGGAGACGGACAGGGTTGTCCGCCTCCTTGATTTTTATGCTTTCTGTTTTTCCGGGAACTGGATTTGAGCCAGAATGACAGCGGCGAACATGATGACGCAGCCGATGTACTCCCGGACGCTCATCTGCTGGTGCAGGATAATGGCGCCGGCGATGACGGCGAACACGCTCTCCAGACTCAGCAGGATGGTGACGACGGTGGGGTTGGAGTCCTTCTGGGCCAGAATTTGCAGGGTGTAGCCCACGCCGGAGGAGAAAATACCCACATACAGGATGGGCAGTGTGCAGCCCAGAATGGCGTTCCAGTCGGGCACGGCAAAGATGGAGGTGAGGGAGGTCACGTCGCCGGTGCCGTTCATGCCCAGCAGCACGCACACCACCTTGGCGATGGTGGCCCACACCGCCGCCACAAGGAACTGGACGCAGCTGAGCTTCATGCCGTCCACTGTGGCGGTGAAGTGGTCGATGACCAGAATGTGTATGGCGAAGCACACGGCGCACACCAGCACCAGCAGGTCGCCGGGCGCCAGCGAGAAATCGCCCTTGATGCACAGCAGGTACAGTGCGATCACCGACAGCCCCACGGCGATCCACGTGGCAAGATTCACCTTCCGCTTGAACAGCAGGCCGAAGACGGGCACCAGCACCACGTACAGGGCGGTAAGGAAGCCCGCCTTACCGGCGTCCGTACCGGCGGCAAGACCCGCCTGCTGGAAGTTGGAGGCGATGGCCAGCGCCGTGCCGCAGCAGATACCGCCCAGCAGCAGCTCGCGGCGGTTCTGGCGCTTCTGCATTTTGGTGGGGGTGGGCTTATCCTTGTTGAACGCGCTGAAGATGGCGATGATGATCAGCAGCACCACCACCGCGATGTAGGAGCGGGCGGCGTTGAAGGTAAAGGTGTCGATGACGTCGGCGCACAGATCCTGCGCCACGAAGGCCGTGCCCCAGATGAAGGCCGCCAGAATGGGGAACACCACCTGACGAAGTTGATTGTGTTTCATGGGAAGCTTCCTTTCTGTGTGTGGGGAATTGAGAGGAAATATTTCGTAGGGCGGGGTGACCACACCCCGCCGCCGGTGATGCGGCAGATATCGTGCGGCGGCATGTGGTCATGCCGCCCTACGCAAAGGTTTGGAGTTCCAGCGCATTATCGCCGCGGGCGACCGCAAGGGTCGCCCCTACGAATTATTTCCGGTACTTTTTCTTTACTCCTTCGGCGGGCCGGAGTGCCACTGGAACTTGCGCTCGGTGCCGTGAAGCAGGCGGTCGATATTCTCCCGGTGGCACCAGACCACCAGCACGGAGATGACGAACGCCAGCGCCGTATACAGCCAGTTATGGCCGTAGAACAGGAACACGGACACCGTCAGGCTGATACCGGCGAAGATGGAGCCCAGGGACACGTACTTGCTCAGCAACCACAACGCCGCGAACAGGCCCCATGCCACAAGTCCCACTTTCCAGCCCAGCATCCACGCCAGCGTGCCGCCGCAGAGGATGCCCTTGCCGCCCTTGAAGCCATAGAACGCCGGGAACATGTGACCCAGCTCGCAGCCAATACCCGCCAGCAGCAGGCCCAGCGTCCAGTCCTGCCGCAAAAACCAGAAGAGATACCCCCCGATGAGGCCCGCCACCACGGTCTTGCCCATGTCCAGCGCGATCACGCCAAGGGCGTATTTCGCGCCGTAGGTGCGGTAGAAGTTGGTCAGTCCCGCGTTGCCGCTGCCGTGGGAGCGGACGTCGTCCTTTATAATAAAGTGAGAGATGACCACCGAGCCGTTGAAGCAGCCCAGCAGATACGACACCAGCAGCACCAGCACCACGCAGAATACATTAAAAATAATGTGGCTCATGCGTTCTCGTCCTCTCCCTTCTGACGAATGGTCATAATAATGGGGGTGCCCTCCAAGCCGAATACGCTGCGGATCTGGTTCTCCAGATACCGGCGGTAGGAGAAGTGGAAGAGCTTCTTATCGTTGCAGAACACCACGAAGTGGGGCGGCTTGATACCCACCTGGGTCATATAGTAGATCTTCAGGCGGCGGCCCTTGTCAGTGGGGGGCTGGACGCGGGTCTGGGCGTCGGCCAGCACGCTGTTCAGCATGCCGGTGGTGATGCGCATAGAAGCCTGATCGTTGACATAGTTGATCAGCTCAAACAGGCGGCTGACCCGCTGGCCCGTCAGGGCAGAGATGAACACGATGGGCGCGTAGGTCATGAAGCTCAGGTCGCGGCGGATATCCTCCCGCATGCGATCCATGGTCTTGTCGTCCTTCTCTACGGCGTCCCACTTGTTCACCACGATGATGCAGGCCTTGCCCGCCTCGTGAGCCAGACCGGCCACCTTGGTGTCCTGCTCGGTGACGCCGTCGTTGGCGTCGATCATGATGAGGCACACGTCGCTGCGCTCAATGGCCATGGTGGCCCGCAGGACGCTGTATTTCTCGATATTGTCGTCCACCTTGGACTTTTTCCGCATGCCGGCGGTGTCGATGAAGTTGTATTTGCCCTGGGCGTTCTCGAAATAGCTGTCGATGGCATCGCGGGTGGTGCCCGCCACGTTGCTGACGATGACACGCTGCTCGCCCAGAATGCGGTTGGTCAGGCTGGACTTGCCCACGTTGGGCTTGCCGATGATGGCCACCTGAATCACGTCGGACTCGTCGTCCTCGTCCTCCTCGGTTGGGAAGTACTTCAGGCACTCGTCCAGCAGGTCACCGGTGCCGTGTCCGTGAACGGCGGACACCGCCACCGGGTCGCCTAGGCCAAGATTATAGAACTCGTAAAAATCCGGGTCCACCGTGCCGGTGGCGTCCATTTTGTTGACAGCCAGCACGATGGGCTTTTTGCTGCGCTGGAGCATCCCCGCCACCTCTTGATCGGCGGCGGTCATGCCGGTCTTGATATCGGTGACGAACACGATCACCGTGGCGTTGTCAATGGCGATCTGGGCCTGTTCCCGCATGAAGGACAGGATCTGATTGTCAGTGCTGGGCTCAATGCCGCCGGTGTCCACCAGACGGAACTTGCGGCCCAGCCACTCACTTTCGCCGTAGATGCGGTCGCGGGTGACGCCGGGCGTGTCCTCCACGATACTCAGGCGCTTGCCGATCAGCTTATTGAACAGCATGGACTTGCCCACATTGGGGCGGCCCACGATGGCGATCAAAGGTTTTGCCATAGTTATCCCTCCTCTTATCCCACGGTGGCTTCCAGCATGGCGTCCAGCAGCGAGCCGCCGTCGTCGTCCACGATCTGGACGGGGCTGCCCAGCTCACAGGACAGCCTGTCCACCGTATAGTCATCTAAAAATACCGTTTCGCCGTGGCGCAGCATGTGCACCGTCAGCAGCACACGGCGGCCAGTGACCCGGCCTTGCAGCTGCTTGGCGATGTCCTGCCCCGTCAGCAGCCCCGCCACGTCGATGGTGCGGCCGAAGAAGTCGTTCTCCACGGCCACCACCTCCGCGTCAAGCTTGGGGAAGTACGCTTTGGCGGCGTCCACCAGCGTCTGCATAAAGGGCGCGGCGGCCACGCCGGTGGCGATGGTGAAGGGGCTGGGCGCGGCGTCCGGCTCCTCCAGCTTCATAGCGGACAGGAACTCCTTCTCCAGCGACCTCAGCATGCCCACGCCGTTTTCGATTTGGCGGTAGCCCTCGTAATACTCCTCCTCCGGCAGCGGCAATCCCGCCCGCAGGAACAGCTCGTCGGCGCAGAAGAACCGCCGGGTGCCGTAGCGCCGCAGGTTCTCCTGCCCGTACTCCTCGGCAATGGCGATGATCTCCCGCGCGCATTCGCTGTCCACAGGCCGCAGCTTGGCAAGGCCCTTGCGGTACTTGGTGATGCCTACCGGCACCAGCGAGCAGCTGGAAAACTGCCAGTCCGTCAGGTCACGCAGCGTGCGGCGCAGAGCGTCGCCGTCGTTCCAGCCGGGGCACACCACGATCTGGCCGTTCATGACGATGCCCGCCTTGCAGAAGCGCCGGATGTATTCCAGCGACCGCTCCGCTCCCTTGTTGCCCAGCAGCGTACAGTGGAGCTGCGGCTCCGTGGCGTGGACGGACACGTTGATGGGGCTGATGTGCAGGTCGATGATCCGCTGTGCCTCCCGCTCGCTGAGGTTGGTCAGGGTGGTGTAGTTGCCCAGCAGGAAGCTGAGCCGCTCATCGTCGTCCTTGATGTACAGGGACGGCCGCATGTTGGGCGGCATCTGATCCACGAAGCAGAACAGGCAGTGGTTGGCGCACTGGTGCATCTCATCCATTAAATAGGTATTGAAGTTCAGGCCCAGGTCACGGCCCTCCTCCTTGCGGATGGTGACGGTGCGGGTGTGGCCGTCCTTACTGAGACGCAGCACCGCCACAGGGTCATAGCCGTAGAACCGGTAGTCCAGCACGTCCACGATGTGGTGGCCGTTGATCTCCAGCAGCTGCTCCCCCACAGCGATCCCGGCCTTTTCCGCCGGGGAATGGGGGTCGATAGACGTGATGACGGTGCTCATAGTGACGCTCTCCTTGCAAATACGCATACGGATGCATAATAACCATAGTATTATACCGTTTTTCCCACCATTACGCAAGATGAAAATGAGGGATATTCTGTTGTTTTCTCAGTATAGCGTGATTTTCGCCAAAAGTAAAACGCATGATTTTGATGGTTCTCATGAAAAATTATATGGGAACGACATTATTTTTTCGCTGAAATTTCCTCTTGCATTTTTCTGTCGTTTGTTGTATCATAATCGCGAACACAACTGGATCAATTGTCTTCGGGGCGGGGTGAAATTCCCCACCGGCGGTATAGTCCGCGAGCGAGCCTGACGGCGAGCAGGAACCGGTGCGATTCCGGTACCGACAGTATAGTCTGGATGAGAGAAGGCGTGTACGGCATTTTCGTGATGCTCTTTTTTGATGCGTGCACCTTGGGAGACAACCGTTTCCAAGGGTGTTACACCATTGAAAAGGAGCTTTTTTTCATGACGCAAAAGCAAAAACAAAGAACCCATCATCTGGCCGTGGCAGCCATGCTGACGGCGGTAGCCGCCGTGCTGCAATTCATCGAATTCGCCATTCCGCTGATGCCGGCCTTTATCAAGCTGGACATCTCCGACCTGCCCGCCCTGCTGGGCACCTTCTCTCTGGGCCCTGTATACGGCGTGGCTATTCAGCTGGTGAAGAACCTGCTGCACCTGCCCTTCGGCTCCAGCGCCGGTGTGGGCGAGCTGTCCAACTTCATTCTGGGCGCGATTTTCGTGTTCGCCGCCGGTATGATCTACAAGCGCAGCAAGAGCCGCAAGAGCGCGCTGATCGGCTCGCTGGTGGGGGCGGTGGCCATGGCTCTCATCAGCATCGTGGCCAACTATTTCATCGTCTACCCCGCCTATGTGGTGCTGTACAACCTGCCGCTGGAGGCAATCGTGGGCATGTACGAGGCGATCCTGGGCGGTGTGGCGCACGTACCCACCGGCAACGCCCTGTTCAACTGTCTGCTGGTATTCAACGTACCCTTTACGCTGGTGAAGGGTCTGCTGGATGTGGCGCTGTGCTTTCTGATCTACAAGCCCCTGAGTCCCCTGCTGCACAAGTAAACAGACGTACAACCCCGCTGCACCGATGGTGCAGCGGGGTTTGTTGTAAAACGAAGACTACGGATTGCCACGCCAGTGTGAGCATTGGCGCGCAATGACATAGATAGAAAAAAGCCTGTAGGGGCGGACGACTCTGTCTGCCCCTGCTTTCGCTTTGCGGATAAAAATCAAAAACCGCCACTCTGCCAAGTGACGGTTTTTCAGGTTTCTAAAAATCATTTCTGACAGGGATCAAACCGCTCTGCTTGATACCCTTGCTTTTATTATACCCATTTTGCGCCGCTTGTCAAGGGGCAGCACGCTCACATATACCCGTACTTTTTCCGTTTGCCCAGCAGGAACGCCATGCCAAGACCGAAAGCGCAGATCTCCGCCGCCACCTCGGCCCACCAGATGCCGTCCAGCTCCCAGATCAGGGGCAGCAGCAGTACCGCCGACAGCTTGAATACGAAGGTGCGCAGGAAGGAAATGATGGCCGACACCACGCCGTCGTTCAGCGCCGTGAAGAAGGACGAGGCGAAAATGTTAAGCCCCACCAGCACGAAGGACAATGTGGCGATGCGGAAGGCATGCACCGTCATCTGGCACAGGGTATCGTCATACCCCACGAACAGCCGTGCCATAGGTCCGGCCAGTCCCTGGGCCACGCCCACCATGGCAAGGCCGCCCACGCCCATCAGCAGAATACTTTTCCGCAGCAGGTTCTGCAGCTCGCCCCGGTTGCCCGCGCCGAAATGATAGCTGACGATGGGCGCGCAGCCGATGGCATAGCCGATGAACACGGCGGCGAAGATGAACTCCACGTACATCAGCACGCCGAAAGCCGCCACGCCGTTCTGCCCCGCCAGCCGCAGCAGCTGGAAGTTATACAGCATGCCCACCACCGAGGCGGTCACGTTGCTGACCAGCTCCGACGCGCCGTTGCCGCTGGCCTGCAAGATAGGCCGCAGCTCCAGCTTTGTCTTTGTCAGCTGCAACAGGCTGCTGTTGGGCCGCAGGAAGTACACCAGCGGCAGCACGCCGCCCACGATCTGGCTGATGCCGGTGGCGATGGCAGCGCCCGCCACGCCCCAGTGGAACACCGCCATGAACAGGGCGTCCAGCGCCATGTTGGTAACGCCCGCCGCCACCGTGACCCACAGGCCCAGCTTGGGCTTTTCCGCCGCGATCAGGAAGCTCTGGAACACGTTTTGCAGCATATACGCCGTGTTGAAGGCCAGCACGATGCGGCCATACAGCACGCAATCCGGCAGCATTTCCGCGTCCGCACCCAGAAAGACGGAGATAGGCTCCATAAAGATCACGCCCAGCGTGGAGATGATGACGCCGCAGATGAGGGTGGCGGCGATCATCATGGTGAAGTACTGATTGGCGCGGTGCTTGTCGCCCTCGCCCATGGTTTTGGCCACCAGTGCGCTGCCGCCGGTGCCGAACATGAAGCCGATGCCGCCAAAGACCATGATGAAGGGCATCACCAGATTCACGGCGGCGAAGGGGGTCTTGCCCACGAAATTGGACACAAACAGCCCGTCCACCACGCCGTAGATGGAGGTGAACACCATCATGATGATGGACGGCAGCACGAACCGCAGCAGCATTTTATAGGTAAAGTGATCGGATAACTGTATCTTCATGGTTTACTCCTTTTTCTCCTCGATGGCCGTGGACAGCGCCTGCCGCAGCGCGGCGTTGTAGCGGCGGCACAGCGCCAGAAACTGCGTCCGTTCCGCCGCCGTCAGGGTGTCCATGGCCGTTTCCTCCGCCGCCATCACCCGGTCGACGGTGCGCGCCATCAGCGTCTCCCCCGCCGCCGTCAGGGTCAGGTACTTGCTGCGGCGGTCACGGCCCTCCGTCAATTGCAGATAGCCCTCCCCCGCCAGCTTTTTCAGGGCCGAGTGTACCGTCTGCTTGGGCTGGTACACGGCGGCGCACACGTCGCTCTGGGTCATGGGGCGGCCGGACTCCCGCAGGGCGTACAGCACCCAGAAGGCACAGTCCGACAGTCCGCACTGCCGGGCCACCGCCCGGTACAGGTCATCCTGCTCCTTGTAGGCATCGTTATACGCGGCCAAAGCTTCACGGCGTTCCATGGCATGTCCTCCTGTCCGTCCGAAATCAGACTTTTCGTAGTATAGTCCGATTTCAGACACTTGTCAAGCGCATTTTTTCTGAGAAAGGCCGCAAAAACGAGGACTGGATTTTTCACCGGCGGCGCGGTATAATAGCGCTAACAATGGCAAGGAGGACGATCATATGAAAGCATTGCTGATCAACGGCAGCCCCCACGAGAAGGGCTGCACCTATACGGCGCTGGAGGAGCTGGCCAAAACGCTGGAGGCCGAGGGCATCGAAACGGAGATCGTGCAGGCAGGCCACACGGCTCACAGCTGCAACGCCTGTGCGTCCTGCAAGAAAACCTTCCGCTGCGTATACGACGATCTGGTGAACGAGACGGCTCCCAAGCTGGCCGAGGCGGACGCGCTGGTGATCGGCGCGCCGGTGTACTTCGCGTCCCCGGCAGGCGGCGCCATCGCCTTTATGGATCGGCTGTTTTACAGCACGCCCCACATCAACAAGACCATGAAGGTGGGCGCGGCGGTGGTGTCCTGCCGCCGGGGCGGCAACACCGCCTCCTTCGACGTGCTGAACAAGTACTTCACCATCACCGGAATGCCCATCGCCAGCAGCCAGTACTGGAACATGGTGTACGGCAACACCCCGGAGGAGGTGCGCAAGGACGGTGAGGGGCTGCAAACCATGCGGACGCTGGGCCGCAACATGGCCTTTCTGATGAAGAGCATTCAGCTGGGCCGGGAGCAGTTCGGCATTCCGGAGAAGGAGTCTGCCATCGTCACCAGTTTTCATCATGAGTAAGCGCAAAACGCTTGAGCTTGTCGAGAAATGCATTTCTGTCATTCCGAACCAAAGCCTCCCTCTGTGAGGGAGGTGGCGCGAAGCGCCGGAGGGAGAGAATTAAAATCTCAGATTCTCTCCCCCAGTCTCGCTTGCGCTCGCCAGCCCCCTCACAGAGGGGGCCAAGCACGGATTGTCACGCCAGTGTGTGCAAAAAGAGAGCGCCCCTGCGGGCGCTCTCTTTTTGCATTGTTTTCTTATTTGACCCGTGCCAGCTTGTCGTTGCACTTCTGCAGGAAACGGGTGTTGTCGATGACGGCGCGGGTATGGGTGCCCTCGCCGATCAGGCCCTCCTCGTCGCTGGCGGTCACCTTGAAGGAGATCATCTTGCCGTTGGCGCTGACGCCGGTGACTTCGGCGGTGGCGGACACCTTCATGCCCACAGGAGTGGGAGCCAGATGGCTGGAGCTGATCTCCACGCCCACGGTGCCCTTACCCTCCGGCAGCTCCGGCTGGACGCACTGCATGGCGGCGTTCTCCATCAGGCCCATCATAAAGGGGGTACCGAACACCTCCAGCCCGCCGGAGCCAACGGCCTTGGCGGTCATGTCGGGGGTGACGGTCTTTTCCATGGTATAGGTCATGCCGATCTCGATCATTGAAAATACCTCCATTAGATTCCTAACCTTGTCCAAAGGTCATTATAGAACTTCAGCGTCTCCTGGGGCAGATTGATGTACAGCTCACAGCGCTCCAGCACCTCGGGCGGTGCGGCCATGATGTTGTAGATCTCCTCGTCCAGCGGCTCCTCGTACTCCTCCTCGTAGTAGGCGGGGTACTCCGCCAGCGCCTCAGTGTTGGGGGACGCGTACCAGATGTAGTCCATGTTGGCAAGGTTGGACTCGGTGGACGCGATGAAGTTGATCCACTCCATGGCTTCTTCTCTGTGCTGGCTGGATTTCAGCACGCACATGGCGTCCACAAACCAGTTGCTGCCCTCGTCGGGCACCACAAAGGCCAGATCCTCGTTATTCTCCAGCATGGTCAGATAGTCGCCGGCGTAGTACATGGCGATGGCGGCGTTGCCGCCCTCCATCTTGCCGAAGATCTCGTCCATGACGAAGGCCTGATACACGCCCTTGTTCTTGGCATCGTAGATCAGCTGGAAGGCTTCCTCCAGCTGGGCCTCGTCGGTGGTATTGATGTCGTAGCCCAGATAGCACAGGGCGACCATCAGGGCGTCGCGGGAGTTGTTGATCATCAGCACCTGCCCGGCGTACTTCTCGTCGAACATGGCGCCCCAGCTGGTGATGGGCTCGTCCACCATGGTGGTGTTGTAGATGATGCCCACGGTGCCCCAGGTGTAGGGAACGGTGTACTTGTTCTCCGGGTCGAAGCTGAGGGACTTGTACTGATCGTCGATCAGGTCATAGTTTGGGATGGCGCTGTAGTCCAGCTCTGCCAGCATGTCCTCCTCAATGAGCCGTCCGATCATGTAGTCGGAGGGCACGATCACGTCGAAGTCCGCGCCGCCCATCTTGATGAGGGAGTAGAGAGCCTCGTTGCTCTCGGCGGTCTGATAGTTGACGCGGATGCCGGTCTTTTCCTCGAACTCCGTGATAAGAGCCTCGTCAATATACTCGCCCCAGGAGCAGACGTTCACCACCCGGTCAGACCGGGCGGCACTGCCGGTAAAGATCAGCACGGCCACCAGCACACAGGCCAGCACGCCCGCCGTGACCTTCTTCCACACGCCGTTATCGCGCCGTCTGGGAGCAGGCGCGTTGGCTGCCGCGCCCTCCCGGTGATGGTGCTGGGCGTGGTGCTGGACGTGGTTCTCCCGGATGTTGATGATGGCCAGCAGCAAGATCACCGTCACGAACAGCAGCGTGGAGATGGCGTTGATTTCCGGGCTGACACGCTTCTTGGTCATGCCGTAGATGGTCATGGCCAGCGTGGAGGCGCTGGTGCCGGCGGTGAAGTAGCTGATGATGAAGTCGTCAATGGACATGGTGAAAGCCGTCAGCGCGCCGGACACGATGCCGGGCTTGATCTCCGGAATGATGACCTTCCAGAAGGCCTGCATCCAGGTGCAGCCCAGATCCTGGGCCGCGTCCACCAGATTGCGGTCCATCTGCCGCAGCTTGGGGCCAACGGACAGGATGACGTAGGGGATGTTGAAGCAGATGTGGGCGATCAGCAGCGTGCCGAAGCCCATGGTCAGCCGCTCCGGCAGGACGATGGCGCTCTGCCAGCTATTCACCCATCCGGCAAAGGCGCCCCAGCCGTTGAAGAACACCACGAACAGCAGGCACAGGCTGACGCCGGTGACGATATCGGCGTTCATCATGGGGATGTTGTTGACGGCCATGAGGCTATTCCGTGCCTTGCGGCGCATGCCGTAAAAGCCGATGGCGGCAAAGGTGCCCGCGATGGTGGCGATGACCGTGGCCAGCAGGGACACCAGCAGCGTGATATACACGCTGTGCATGATCAGCCGGTTCTGGAACAGCTGCTGATACCAGTGGAGGGAAAAGCCCTTCCACACGCTGGAGCTGTTTCCGGCATTGAAGGAAAATACGATCAGGATGATGATGGGCGCGTACAGGAACAGGCCCGTCAGGATCATCAGCAGGCGGTCGCCTACGGAGTTTGCCCGTCTCTGTCTCATAGCATCACCGCCTGTTCTTCACCCTCGCCGAAGCGGTTCATCACCAGCATGCAGATGACCACGATGATCATCATCACCAGCGAGATAGCCGCGCCCAGCTGGGGGTTATACGCGCCGCCCAGAAACTGCCGCTCGATCAGGTCGCCCAGCAGCAGTTCCGTGCCGCCGCCCAGCATGCGGCTGATGGCGAAGGTAGACACCGAGGGGACGAACACCATGGTGATGCCGGACAGCACGCCCGGCAGGCTCAGGGGCAGAATCACCTTGCGGAACACGGTGACGTTGTTGGCGCCCAGATCGCGGGCCGCCTCCAGAAGCGAATAATCCAGCTTCACGATGACGGAATAGATGGGCAGGATCATAAAGGGCAGATAGTTATACACCATGCCCAGCACCACCGCGCCCTGGGTGTTCATCATGGAGAAGTACTCCAGATTACTGCCGGTGATGCTGTTATACAGTGCGATGATGCCCAGCTTCTGGAACAGCTGGTTCAAAAGGCCGTTGTTCTCCAGAATGGTCATCCACGAGTAGGTGCGCAGCAGGAAGTTCATCCACATGGGCAGCATGATCAGCACCATGGCGATCTTCTGGAAGGACGCACCCTCGCGGCTGAGAAAATAGGACACGGGATAGCCGATCAGCAGGCAGATTGCCGTGGCGATGATGGCCAGCTTGAAGGAGCGGCCGAACACCGCCGCGTAGCCGCCCATCTGGACAAAGTTGTCCAGCGTCGCGCCGCCGTCGGCGTTGGAGAAGGCGTATACCACCATAATAAGGATAGGAGCCACCACGAAAATGGCCATCCACACCACATAAGGCACGGCGAAACGGGAGAGCTTATTCTTCATCCTCGCTCTCCTCCTCTTCCAGCTTTGCGCTGGCGTCCGCCAATTCCTCGTACTCCTCGGAGTAGGAGGAGTAATCACCGAACATACCGGAGTATTCGCTCTTCTTCATGATGTGGAAGCCCTCCGGGTCGATCTTCACGCCGATCCGGGCGCCCACCGGCGAATGGTCGGTGGTCTGGATCAGCCATTTGAAGCCGCGGAAGTCCACGATAATATCGTACTGCATCCCCTTGAAGGTCACGTTGGTGACAGTGCCCACCAGCTGGCCCTGCTCCACGGGCACGATGTCGATGTCCTCCGGCCGGATGACCACGTCCACCGGCTCATTTTCGGCAAAGCCGCCGTCCACGCAGGGGAACTCCTTGCCGTACATCTTCACCACTTTGTCCCGCACCATGGTGCCGTTGAGGATGTTGCTTTCGCCGATAAAGTCCGCCACAAAGGCGTTTTTCGGCTCGTTATATATATCTTCCGGCGTTCCGATCTGCTGGATGCGGCCCTTGTCCATCACCACCACGGTGTCGGACATGGTCAGGGCTTCCTCCTGATCGTGGGTCACGTAGATAAACGTGATGCCCATCTGCTGCTGGATACGCTTCAGCTCGTTCTGCATATCCTTCCGCAGCCGGAGATCCAGCGCGCCCAGCGGCTCGTCCAGCAGCAGCACCTTGGGACGGTTCACCAGCGCACGGGCAATGGCCACACGCTGCTGCTGTCCGCCGGAAAGCTGGTCAACGCGGCGCTGCTCAAAGCCCTTCAGGCTGACCACCTCCAGCATTTCCGTCACACGCTGCTCCACCTCGTCCTGCGGCACCTTGGCGATGCGCAGGCCGAAGGCGATGTTCTCGAATACGTCCAGATGGGGAAACAGGGCGTATTTCTGGAACACGGTGTTGATCTGCCGCTTATGCGGCGGAACGTCATTGATCCTCACACCGTCAAAGGTCACATCACCGGAAGTGGGCGTGGTAAACCCACCGATGATGCGCAGCGTCGTGGTTTTGCCACAGCCGCTGGGTCCAAGCAGTGTGAGGAATTCGGAATCGTTGATGTAAAGATTGATGTTGTCGAGAACCAGCTCGTCGTCAAACGCCATGCAGAGATCCCGCAGGCGAATCAACTCTTTGGACATTTATCCTCCCCCGTTCATAAAGAAATTTTCGCCTCTTCTCTCTGTATTCACCGAGGGCCGGAACCGGCCTGTATGTCTCTTTGAAATTTGGCAAGTACACTATATAGAAAAAGGGGAGAAATGTCAATAAGAATCGAAAAAAGTTCCGGGGGAAAGCGCGATAGCGGCGGTCTTCCGCTGCGCTTTCCCCCGGAAATGGGTACAAGTGTGGGTTATTTCCCCTCAATATCCGCGTTGGCGTCGATGGCGGACTGCCGCTGTTCGGCCTCGCGCTGCTGCTGGGCGGCGTTTGCCGCACGGTTAGCGGCGCGGTTGGCGTTCTTCTCCGCCGTGCGGCGGCGGTTCACCGCCAGAAAGCCCCGGGCGATCAGCCATACATTGAAGATCACCACAACGCCGATCCCCACCCAGCCGGGGGTACGGATGGCATAGAAGTCCTGAATGGTGAAGTGGCCCGCGCCCATGCCTACGAAGTACAGCGCCACGCCGCCCGCCGCGCAGACGATGCACAGCACCAGATCCATCACGGCGCGGACATGGTGCTCCCGCCGCCGTGCAAAGTAAAACAGCAGCAGCATCAGCGCCGCCAGAAACAGGCCCGGCGACTGGGTGCAGAGGATATAGCCAAGGGTTTTGTCCATGGTGATACTGTCCTTTCTTTATTGGATAAGGGGAGTTTCATCCCTGCCGGGACATTGAAGATCAAATGGGAAAACCGCCACTCGGCCAAGTGACGGTTTTTTTAAACCTAAACAAACTGGGCTAAAACCGCTTTGCGGTAATATTTTTGCCTTTATTATATCTATTTCGTTTCGCTTGTCAAGGGCTTCTTAAATTTCGCATGGGACAGGCGCAAATCCGCCGCCCCATCAACTTTAACTTGAAAAATACACACTTTTCTGATACACTATCCTAGTTAAAGTATGCCAATGTAAAATGAGGTGGACTATTTGTACTTAAAAGCGCTTGAAATTCAGGGCTTCAAATCATTTCCCGATAAGACCGTTCTGAATTTCGGAGAGGATATCACCGCCATCGTAGGCCCCAACGGCTCCGGCAAGTCCAATATCTCCGACGCCATCCGTTGGGTCATGGGCGAGCAGAACAGCCGCCAGCTCCGCGGCGCCAAGATGGAGGACGTGATCTTCGGCGGCACGGAGAAGCGCAGCCAGATGGGCTTTGCGCAGGTGACGCTGGTCATTGACAACACCGAGCATATCTTCCCCCGTGACGAGGCGGAGGTGGCCGTTACCCGCCGGTACTACCGCAGCGGCGAATCGGAATATTACATCAACAAGCAGTCGGTGCGGCTGAAGGACGTGAACGAGCTGTTCATGGACACCGGCATGGGCCGGGAGGGCTACTCCATCATCGGGCAGGGCAAGATCGACGAGATCCTGTCCGTCAAATCCGGCGAGCGCCGGGAGGTGTTTGAGGAGGCGGCGGGCATCAGCAAGTACCGCCACCGCAAGGAGGAGGCCGAGCGGAAGCTGGAGCGCACACAGGAGAATCTGGTGCGTATCAACGACAAGATCGCGGAGCTGGAATTGCAGGTGGAGCCGCTGCGCAAGCAGGCGGAGGTGGCCAAAAAGTATCTGGTGCTGCGGGATGAGCTGCGGGTACTGGAGATCAGCGTGTGGCTGGAACAGTTACAGGACTTGAAAACCGCCAAATTCAAATTGCAGACCGACGTGGAGAGCGCCCGTACCGACAAGGAGCAGGCGGAAGCGGCGCTGGAAGCCGCCTACGCCGCCGCCGAGGAACTGAGCGAGCAGGTGCGGCGCAATGATCTGGAGGCGGAGACGCTCCGGGGACAGGTGAGCCAGCTGGAAGCCGCCGGCGGCGAGCATGACAGCGCCATCGCCGTGCTGCACACCTCGGTGGAGCACAATAACGAGAGTATCCAGCGCATTCAGCGGGAGATGGAGGACACGGAGAACCGGGCGGGTAGCCTGCAATCTCAGGTGGATGCCCAGCTGGAGCGCATCGGCCAGATCGATCAGGAGAGCGCCGCACTGGCACAGGAGCTGGACGGCCTGCTGGCAAAGGCACGGGAGCTGACCGACACCGCGGCGGGCGCTGCCCGCACGGCGGAGTCCCTGCGGGCGGAGGAGGCGCTGCTGCTGTCCGCCGCCGCCGACGGCAAGGCGGAGCTGTCCGCCCTGCGCTCCGGCATGAGCCAGATGGACGAGCGCCGGGAGCACACGGCGGGCGAGCTGACCGCCGCACAGGAAAAGCTGGAGCAGAGCGGCAAGGAATCCCGAGAGAACCGGAAGCTTCTCAACGCGGCCAGGGAGGAGGCGCAGGCCGTCAGCAACATCATTCAGGGACACAGCCTGAAAATGGAAGGACGCAAAAAGCGCTCCGCCGATGCGGAAGCGGAGAAATTACAGCTGACCATGGACGCGGCGGCGCTGGAAAACCGCATCCGTCTGCTGACGGAGATGGAGAAGGAGTACGAGGGCTTCTCCAACGCGGTGAAGCTGGTGATGCAGGCGGCGGAGAAGAAGGCCCTGCGGGGCATTCACGGCCCGGTGGCCAGCCTGATCAAGACACAGGAAAAGTACACGGTGGCGCTGGAGATCGCGCTGGGCGCGGGTATGCAGAACATCGTGGTAGACCGGGAGGAGGACGGCAAGGCCGCCATCGGCTACCTGAAGCAGCGCAATGGCGGGCGGGCCACCTTCCTGCCTATGACCGCCGTCCGGGGCGACACGCTGCGGGAGAACGTCAGCGGCGAATACGGCTTTGTGGGGCTGGCCGTCGACCTGATCGAATATGACCGGCAGTATGACGGCATCTTCAAGAGCCTGCTGGGCCGTACCGTGGTGGTGGAGGATCTGGACTGCGGCATCGCCATGGCGCGGAAGTACCGCAACAGCTTCCGCATCGTCACGCTGGACGGACAGGTGATGAACCGGGGCGGCTCCATGACCGGCGGCAGCGGCGGTGTACTGAGCCGCGCCAACGAGCTGGAGAAACTGAACGGCCAGCTGGGCGGCATGCGGGACAGGCTGTCCGCCGCCAAACAGAAGGCCGAGGACGCCCAGCGCGAGCTGCAAAAAGCCCAGTATGAGCTGGAGGTGGCTTCTGCCCAGCAGCGCAAGGCGGAGGATCTGGTGCTGCAATATCAGGCGAAGCAGGAGCATTATGACATCCTGAACAACACGCTGGAGCAGAGCTGCGAGGACTTGCAGGCCGAGCTGGATACACTGGCCCAACGCACCGAGGCCGACCGGCAGCGCTGCGCCGCCGTGGAGGCCGACGTGGCGGAGAAGGAAGCCAGGGCCGCCGAGTTGCGCCGCCGTGCGGAGGAGAGCCAGAGCGGCCAGAGTGATCTGCTGGAAAAGACCAACGCCCTGTCCCAGCAGGTCAGCGAGAAGAAGGCCGCTCAGGCGGCTCTGGCCGCCGAGCGGGACGCGGGTGAGCGCAGCATCGCCGACCTGAAGCGGCTGCGGCTGGATATGGTGACCGACCGGGATCAGCGGCAGGCGCTGATGGAGCAGTTCTCTGCCGCCAACCGGCAGGCCGAAAGCGATATCGCTGCCCATCAGGCCCAGCTGGACAACCTGCGGCAGCAGGGAACTCAGCTGCGGGAAAAGCTCTCGGAGCTGTCGGCCCAGAAGCTGCAATTGGAGGGCCAGCGGGACGCCAAAAACCGCGAGAGCCGCGAGTGCAACGATGCGGTGATCGCCACCACGCAGGAGCTGTCCCGCATGGAGCAGAAGCTGCAAAGCAACGCCATGGAGGAAGCGGCCCTGCTGGACAAGCTGTGGGAGCGCTATGAACTGAGCCACAGCGCCGCGCTGGAGCAGCGCGTGGAGCTGGAGAGCGTACCCAAGGCCACCCGCCGCATTGCGGAGCTGAACCGGGAGATCAAGGGACTGGGCACCCCCAACATCGGCGCTATCGACGAATACGAGCGGGTCAACACCCGGTATACCTACCTGTCCGAGCAGCGTGCCGACGTGGAAAAGGCCCGTGAGGAGCTGTTGGGCGTCATCGAGGAGCTGACCAAGCAGATGACGGCCATCTTCGCCCAGCAGTTCAAGCTGCTGAACGAGAGCTTTCAGGAGACGTTTCTGGAGCTGTTCGGCGGCGGCAAGGCCCAGCTGGAGCTGGAGGACGAGAAGGATATCCTCAACTGCGGCATTGAAATTCGGGTGCAGCCGCCCGGAAAGCAGCTGAAAACCATCACGCTGCTGTCCGGCGGCGAAAAGGCCTTTGTGGCCATCGCCCTGTACTTCGCCATTCTGAAGGTGCACCCCACGCCGTTCTGCGTCATGGACGAGATCGAGGCGGCGCTGGACGAGTCCAACGTGGTGCGCTACGCCCGTTACATGCGGCGCATCGCCGGAAAGACCCAGTTCATCGTCATTACCCATCGCCGGGGCACCATGGAGGAGGCCGACGTGCTGTACGGCGTCACCATGCAGGAGCGGGGCGTCAGCCGCATTCTGACCATCAATATGAACGACATGGCAAAGGAACTGAATATCAAATAAGGAGGACGCTATGGGATTTTTCAAGCAGCTCAAGGAGGCATGGCTGGCCTCTGTGACATTTGATAAGCTGGACGACGAGTTTTATGACCAGCTGGAGGAAGCGCTGATCCTGGCCGATATGGGCGTGGAGTCCGCCACCGACGCGGTGGCGAAGCTGCGCAAAAAGGTAAAGGAGCGGCTGCTGACCCGCGCCGACGAGGTGAAGGACGCGCTGCGGGCCATTCTGGCGGAAAAGCTGGAGGTGGGCGACGCGGCACTGAACCTGTCCACCACCCCCAGCATCGTGCTGTTCATCGGCGTCAACGGCGTGGGCAAGACCACGTCCATCGGCAAGCTGGCCGCCCAGCTGAAGGCGGAGGGCAAAAAGGTGCTGCTGTGCGCCGGCGATACCTTCCGTGCCGCCGCCGCCGACCAGCTGGAGATCTGGGCTGACCGCGCCGGTGTGGACATCATCCGCCAGAACGAGGGCGCCGACCCCGGCTCCGTGCTGTTCGACGCCCTACAGGCCGCCAAGGCCCGGGGCGTGGACGTGGTGCTGTGCGACACGGCGGGCCGCCTGCACAACAAGCAGAATCTGATGAACGAACTGGCAAAGCTGCGGAAGATCATCGCCCGGGAATGCCCGGATTCCGTGTGCGAGACGCTGCTGGTGCTGGACGCCACCACCGGCCAGAACGGCCTGGTGCAGGCCCGCACCTTCAAGGAGACGGCGGGTCTGACCGGCATCATCCTCACCAAGCTGGACGGCACCGCCAAGGGCGGTATCGTGGTGGCCATCGCCCAGGAATTGCAGGTGCCGGTGAAGTTTGTGGGCGTGGGCGAGGGCATCAACGACCTGAAGCCCTTTGACGCAAAGGAATTCACCGCAGACCTGTTCTGATTTGAAAAACCACCGAAAGGGGAATGATATCCGTGACCAGAGCCGATGGAAGACAGTATAACGAATTGCGTGATGTGACCATCACGCCGGATTTCAACAAATTTGCCGAGGGCAGCGTGCTGATCCGCTGCGGCGACACGGTGGTGCTGTGCACCGCCTCAGTGGAGGAGCGTGTGCCGCCCCACGTGAAGCCCGGCTGCGGCTGGGTCACGGCGGAGTACTCCATGCTGCCCCGCGCCAACCGCCAGCGCAGCCGCCGTGATGTGGACAAGCTGAAGCTCAGCAGCCGCAGCGCGGAAATTCAGCGGCTCATTGGCCGCAGCCTTCGGGCGGCGGTGGATATGCAACTGCTGGGCGAGCGCACCGTCACCATCGACTGTGATGTTCTGCAGGGCGACGGCGGTACCCGTACCGCCAGCGTCACCGGCGGCTTCGTGGCGCTGGCGCTGGTCATGGTGTTCA
>URKW01000025.1 GCA_900548615.1 uncultured Eubacteriales bacterium
GTGCGCGGTACAGGACTCGAACCTGTGACCCCATGCACGTCAAGCATGTGCTCTAGCCAGCTGAGCTAACCGCGCGGACAACGGTAATATAATAGCGTATCTTGCCGGTTTTGTCAATAGCTATTCCGCAAAAAAACGCAATTTTTTCTATCCGCGTCTCAGCTTCGCCCGGCATACTTCCGCAGCTGCTGCTCAAATTCCGGGCTGCGGGGACAGCTCACCGTGACCAGTTTCCCTGTCCGGGGGTGGACAAAGCGCAGCTCCCCCGCCTGAAGGCACTGCCCTGCCAGTCCCGGCACCGGCTTTTTCGCGCCGTACACCGTGTCGCCCAGAATGGGGTGGCCGATGTAGGCCATGTGTACCCGGATCTGGTGGGTGCGGCCCGTTTCCAGACGGCAGCGCACGTGGGTCACGCCGTTATAGCGGGCGATGACCTCCCAATGGGTCACGGCGCGGCGGCCGTTGCGGGGCTCCACCGCCATCTTTTTCCGGTCGGAGGGATGCCGTCCGATGGGTGCGTCCACCGTGCCGCTGTCCTGCCGCAGATTGCCCATCACCAGACACTCGTATGTCCGGGCCAGCGTATGGTCGCTGAGCTGAGCGCTGAGTGCCAGATGGGCGGCGTCATTCTTGGCGGCGATGATCAGGCCGCTGGTGTCCCGGTCGATGCGGTGGACGATACCGGGCCGCTTCTCACCGCCGATGCCGGACAGCGAATCGCCGCAGTGATGCAGCAGGGCGTTGACCAGCGTGCCGTCGGGATGGCCCAGCGCAGGATGCACCACCAGCCCCACCGGCTTGTTCACCACGATCACGTCCTGATCCTCATACACCACGTCCAGCGGAATATCCTGCGGCTCCACGGCAATCTCCTCCGCCTCGGGGCGGGTGACTTCCACGGTCTCGCCGCCGGTCAGACGGTAGTTTTTCGCCGCGCTCGCGCCGTTCACAGCAACACCGCCGCTCTCCAGCAGCTTGGCCGCCGCGCTGCGGGTCAGGCCCTCCACATGGGCGGCCAGCCACGCGTCGATCCGGGCGCCCCGGTCTTCACTTGTCGCCGTCAGCGTCAGTTGCATCGTCTTTCTTCCTTGCGTCGTATTTTTCGTAGAACCACAGGTAGTACACCGCGCCCAGAATCACGCCCACCACCACGAAGCAGTCGGCCAGATTGAACACGGGGTAGTCGAACAGCAGCAGGTCGAACATATCCACCACGTAGCCGTTGGCGATGCGGTCGATGATATTGCCCACGCCGCCGCCCAAAATCAGCAGCGCCGCCGCGACGCCCAGCGGATGCCGCACGATCCGCCGCAGCAGCAGATAGGCCACCGCCACCAGCAGCACCGCCGTTACCGCCACCAGCAGCACCGTTTTGCCGGAAAAGCTTGACCACGCCGCGCCGTAGTTATGCACACGGGTCAGCTGCAGAAAGCCCGGCAGGAAGCCGGTGCTCTGGCCCAGCTCCAGATGGCTGACCGTCCAGCTTTTCAGCAGCTGGTCGCAGCCGATCAGCACCAGCACCACCAGCGTATAAAGCGCATATATCATATCGTAGCCCTCGTTATCTTCAAAATGATCCCCTCTATCATAGCGCAAAGCCGCCGGATTTGCAAGCACAAGAGAAGTCCTCCCCTGCACACAGGCGGTTGACCGGCGCCGCAGCAGGGACACCATAAAATTGACAAAACATACAAAATATTTGCCGAATATTTACTAAAAACAAAAAAGCTATTGCACGGAGAAAAACATATCTGCTATAATATATTATTATCGTATAGCATTTCAACAGTTTGCCCGGAAGGGAGATTTTCTATGGCGGAGCGTATTACAGCGCAGAAAGTATATGAATATGTAAGAGAGCAGATCGTTTCCAAGGCGCTTTTCCCTGGGAACCGCATTGTGGAGGATGAGCTGGCGGAGGCTCTGCACACCAGCCGCACCACTGTCCGCAACGGCATTGCCATCCTGAGCTATAACGGTCTGGTGGATGTGATCTCCAACTACGGTACCTTCGTGACGAAGCCCACTCTGTCTGACATGGAGCAGGCCTACGCCGTGCGCACCGTACTGGAGGTGGAGGCGATGCGGCTGGCTATCCCGCGGATCACCGAAGGTGCACTGCTCAGGATGGAAAAAAATCTGGAGGCACAGCGGGAGCTGACACGCAACTACTCCATGGCCACCTATGTGGATCTGAATTCCGCATTTCATCAGGAGATCGTGCAGGCCGCCGGCAACATCTACATGGAAAAATACCTGCGCGAGTTGTACAACAAAACCGCCGTCTTTCTGACGTTCTACGATACCTCCATTTCCAACATTAATTCTCTCAGCAGCCACGAGCAGATGTACCAGGCGCTGAAGGATCGGGACGAGGCCGCTGCGGTAGAGGCGCTGCGGCAGGACATGGTGTTTGCCACCGAATGCATCTGCATCAACTGAACATACCGCCATGGTAAAAGTGCCTGCGTACTATCCGGTACGCAGGCACTTTTTTCTGAGTGTCTCTCTTGTCAGCTTTTTGCACAAAAAGCCTGAGAGGGAATCGTGTGTTTCTCCAAAAAACAGCAATTTTCACAAAAGGACTTGCGAAAACGCTCTTCATTGTGTACAATCAATAATACAATGTTGCATACAGTCAAATGCAGCGCTCTCACTCTTTTGAGCGGGAGGACAAAAAAGGTCGTAAGATCAAGATGAAAGAGGAGGAACCTATGAAAAAGATCACTGCTCTCTTGTTGGCGTGTCTGATGATGGTGTCCCTGCTGGCTGGCTGCGGCGGCGGCAGCACCAACACCAATGACAACGCGAACGTCGCACCGGAGGACAGAGTCCTTCACATGCGCACAACATCCGCGCTGCTGTCCACCGACTGGCAGGCTTCCACCCTGACCGATGACATGAAGATCCTGTGGGTTCATGTGTTTGAAGGTCTGTACGGCATGGACGAGGCCAACGGCGGCTACTTTAACCTGCTGGCCAAGGACATTGCCGTCAGCGAGGACGGCCTGACCTACACCGTTACGCTGCAGGACGCTACCTTCCAGAACGGAGACCCCCTGACCGCCGAGGATGTGGTGTTCAGCTATAAGCTGGCCATGGAGAACTCCCGCTTCAACTATGTTACCAGCTTCATCAGCGACATCACCGCGCAGGACGAAAAGACTGTTGTCTTTACGCTGGACTATCCCTATTCCGCCATCGCCCACACCTTCTGGACTATCAAGGTGGTCAGCCAGCGGGAGTATAATGAGATCGTCGCCTCCGGCAAGGAGTTCGGCACCGAGCCCCACACCGCCGGCACCGGCCCCTACATCCTGACCGAGTTCGATGCCAACTTCGTCAAGCTGAAGGCCTATGACGGCTACTGGAGAGGCGCTCCCGACATCAAGAACGTGGAGTACCGCGTCATTACCGAGAACGCCGCTGCCGTTATCGCTTTCAAGAACGGCGAGCTGGATTACTTCACCGACGTGCCCCTGACTGACTGGGAAAGTGTGAAGGCTGCCTCCGGCGAGAACAACGCCATGCTGAAGGCCAACGACATCCACTGGCTGGGCATCAACTACCTCTCTCCCACCAACAACAATATTCTGGGCAACGAAAAGGTGCGCGAGGCCATCTTCTGGGCGATCAACAAGGACGACTGCATCACGGCGGCCACTGCCGGCTACGGCTCTCCCGCCTATGAGTACATGCCCTCCGAGTACGTGGCTACCTCTCCCAACTACCGGGACGGCAAGTTTGCCACCTATGACTACGCTCCCGACAAGGCACACCAGTGCCTGCTGGACGCCGGCTTTACCGAGGAGCAGATCGCTTCCGGCATCGACGTCGGCACCATCCTGACCTATGGCGACGCCAGTCTGCCCAAGGGCAAGGAGTGCGTGGTCATTCAGGCCAATCTGGCCGCCTGCGGCATGAAGGCGGAAGTGGAGACCGGTGATTACTCCGCCGTGGGACCCCGTATGTACAGCCAGGACTATGACATGGCCATTTTCGCCGACAGCGGCAACTACGACTACAACAACATCCGTCAGCAGGTAGACTCCGAGTCCGTCGGTATGTATGTGGTACGCTTCAAGGACGACAAGAGTCCCTTCGACTGGCAGAAGATGGAGGAACTGGTGGATGCCGGTGTTGCCACTGCCGACACCAAGGAGCGCTATGACATCTATACCGAGCTGTGGAGCATGGTCATGGATACCAAGACCATCTACCCCATCCTGCATACCGGCGTGGGTGTGGCATGGTCTCAGAACATCAATGTCCCTGATGTACCTCCTCTGTACTATCACATTGAAAAGATGACCTGGGCCAACTGATCTGTTGGATCACACTGTCACATTCCAGTAAGCAAAGCACCCGGCGTCCTCGCTGCGCGCGGGGACGCCGGGTGCCTTATCATCAGGAGGAGCTATGTACAAATTTATCATAAAGCGTATTCTGTTCCTGATCCCCACCATCATCGGCGTGACCTTCATCATTTACGCGGTAATGAACATCACACCGGGCGATCCTGGCCGGGCGATTTTGGGAACCGGCGTATCTCAGGCAGACATCGACGCGTATAACCACGCGTTGGGGTATGATCTGCCGTTCCTGCAAAAATTCGGTCTCTACATCAAACGGATGGTGATAGACCAGGACTTCGGCATTTCCTATGTGACCAAGCAAAACGCGTTCCATGAGATCTGGCCCCGCTTTCTTGTCACGCTGAAGCTCAGCTTTCTGGGCGTATTTCTTTCGGCTATTATCGGTATCCCGCTGGGCATACAGGCGGCTGTGAAGCAGTATAAGCTGGCAGATACGATCCCGTCGCTGCTGGCGTTCCTGCTGGCGGCTGTCCCCACCTTCGTACTGGGGCTCGCCATGCTGTTCCTGTTCTGCGACAGGCTCAACTGGCTGCCCTCCTACGGCATCGATACCTTCAAACACTATATCATGCCGGCGCTGGCCATTTCGCTTCCGCCGGCGGCGCAGAATTTCCGCTTCACCAAATCCTCCATGCTGGAGGCTATCCGTCAGGACTACGTCCGCACGGCCCGCGCCAAGGGCGTGCCGGAGCGCACCGTGATCTGGAAGCACGTTCTGAAAAACGCGCTGCTGCCGGTGGTCACGCAGGTGGGCCTGAGTCTGGGTACCCTGATCTGCGGCGCCGTGGTGGCAGAGAAGATGTTCTCCATCCCTGGCATCGGCAGTCTGATCGTGGATCGCATTAACTTCAAAGATGAGCCGGTCATCATCGCCGGTACGATCCTGATCGCCGTATGCTTCACGCTGGTCATGCTGGTGGTGGACATTGCCTACGCCTTCATCGACCCGCGCATCCGCGCAAAATACAGCAAGACCAAGTAAAGGAGGGACGGTTTGATGGAAAACAATATCACAGCCGCCGCGCCCGCCAAGGCGGTCTATAAGCGTCCCAGTCAGGCCAAGGAGATCTGGCGCCGGTTCCGCAAGGGCAAAGGCGCCGTGGTGGGACTGATCTGTCTGGTCATTATTCTTCTGGCGGTTCTGGTGGGCCCGCTGCTGATCCCCTATGAAAACGCCACCACCCAGAACTTCTCCAACTATCTGGCAAAGCCCTCCGCCGAGCACCTGTTCGGCTGCGACGGGTATGGCCGCGATATTCTGGCCCGCGTGATCCACGGCGGCAAAACGTCGCTGGGCATCGCCATCCTCGCCACCATCACCTCCTGCATTTTTGGTAGCCTGCTGGGCGCTGTGGCCGGCTTCTTCGGCGGCAAGGTGGACGCGCTGATCATGCGTGCGCTGGACATCTTCATGTCCGTACCTGACATTCTCTTCACCATGGCGGTGGTCTACGCGCTGGGCGCCAACTTCATCAACCTGATGGTCGCCCTGACGCTGACATTCTTTACCAACTATGTCCGTCTTGTCCGCTCTCAGGTGCTGACGCTCTCGGAGCAGGACTATGTGGAGGCGGCCCGTGCCGGCGGCGCAGGCGGCTTGCGGATCATTCTCAGCCACGTGCTGCCCAACTCTGTGGGCGTGATCATCGTCAATACGACGCTGAACGTGGCCAAGATCGTGATCTATGAATCCACCCTGAGCTTTCTGGGTCTGGGTATGCCGCAGCCCGCCCCTGAATGGGGTCAGATGTTGTCCGAGGCGCGTGAATTCATGAGCACCGCGCCGCATCTGCTGCTGTTCCCCGCGCTGGCTATCGTGCTGACCGCCTGCGCCATCAACCTTGTGGGCGATGGCCTGCGCGACGCGCTGGATCCGCACCTGAAGTCCTGACCATCGGGCAGAAAGGATGATAACATGAAGAAGAAGCAACAAGATACCGCGGAGGTCAAGCGGCTGACTGTCCCGGAGGGATACGACGGGCCGATGCTGGATATCCGCGACCTGCGGGTGATCTATAAAACCGATCTGGAAACGGTGGAGGCCATCAACGGCATCTCTCTGCGGATCGGCAAGGGCAAGACCTTCGGGCTGGTGGGTGAGACCGGCGCAGGCAAGACCACTACGGCGCTGTCTATTCTGCGGCTGTTGCCCCATAACACTGGCCGTATCCTCAACGGCGAGATCCTGTTCAACGGCGTGAACCTGCTGGACGAGGACGAGGAGGTCATGCGGGCCGTGCGCGGCAACCTGATCTCCATGGTGTTTCAGGATCCCATGTCCGCGCTGAACCCGGTATACACGGTGGGGGATCAGATCGGCGAGGCTGTGGCACTGCACAACCCTGACTTCACCAAGGAGCAGGTGGAGGAGCGTGTGGATGAGATGCTGAAGCTGGTGGGCATCATGCCCTCCCGCAAGCACGATTATCCCCATCAGTTTTCCGGCGGCATGAAGCAGCGCGTGGTCATTGCCATGGCGCTGTGCTGCGAGCCGGAGCTGCTGATCGCCGACGAGCCCACCACGGCGCTGGATGTGACCATTCAGGCGCAGGTGCTGGCCATGATCCGGGAACTGCGCGACCGTCTGGGCACCTCCATGCTGATGATCACTCACGATCTGGGCATTGTAGCTCAAACCTGCGACGACGTAGGCGTGATGTACGCCGGCGAGATCATCGAATCCGGCACGGTGGAGGATATCTTTCTGGGTGACAGGCACCATCCCTATACCGTGGGCCTGTTTGACTCCATTCCCAACCTGACCTCCCGTGCCACCCGGCTGAAGCCCATTCCCGGCCTGATGCCGGATCCCACGGCGCTGCCCGACGGCTGCGTTTTCGCCGACCGGTGCAGCCACTGCATGGAGATCTGCAGCACGCAGCACCCTCAGGTGTACACCAACGGCACCCACAAGCTGTGCTGCCATCTGTTTGACAAGGAGCTGGAGAGAGGAGGACAGGAAAATGGAACACAGGACTAACGAAACTCCTCTGCTGCAAACCATCGGACTGCAAAAGTACTTTAAGGTGCGCGGAAACTCCCTGCTCCACGCGGTGGACGGCATCGACCTGACGCTGTATTCCGGCCAGACGCTGGGCGTGGTGGGCGAATCCGGCTGCGGAAAGTCCACGCTGGGCCGCACGATCCTGAAGCTGATCGAGCCGACCGGCGGCCAGATCCTGTACAACGGCAAGGATATCACCAAGCTCAGCACTCGGAAAATGCACCCCTACCGCAAGGAAATGCAGATCATCTTCCAGGATCCCTATTCCAGCATCGACCCCAGAAAGTCTGTGATCGAGGTCATCGCGGAATATATGCTGATCCACAAGGTCTATAAGACCCAAGCCGAGGCGTTCAACCGCGCGGCGGAGCTGATGGATCTGGTAGGTCTGGCCCGCCGCTACACCAACTCCTATCCCCACGAGCTGGACGGCGGCCGCCGCCAGCGCATCGGCATCGCCCGTGCGCTGAGCCTGAACCCCAGGTTCATTGTGTGCGACGAGCCGGTGTCCGCTCTGGACGTATCCATCCAGGCGCAGATTCTGAACCTGCTGATGGATCTTCAGGACGAGCTGGATCTGGCCTACATGTTCGTGACCCACGACCTGTCGGTGGTCAAGCACATCTCCGACAGCATCATGGTCATGTATCTGGGCCGCTGCGTTGAGTTGGCACCCTCGGACGAGCTGTTTGCCAATCCCTTGCATCCCTATACCAAGGCGCTGCTGGCGGCGATCCCGGAGCCCGATTTGGAGCGCAGCCGCAGCAAAAAGCTGGAGGTCATCCGCGGTGAGGTCAGCAGTCCCATCGATCCCAAGCCCAGCTGCCGCTTTGCCGCCCGCTGCGAATACTGCAAAAGCTGCTGTACCGAAAGCAATCCAGAGTTTGTGGAGGTCTCTCCCGGACACTTTGTGTCCTGCTTTCTGGTCAATGACCGCTGATGTACCGTGTCAGGCGGCAGAACCGAAACAGGGAGAAGTCCTATGTATTTGACAGAGAATTTTGAACCGAGGCGCGTTCTTGAGCGCTTCGAGGATATCTGCGCCATCCCCCACGGCAGCGGCCACGAGCAGGCGCTGGGCGACTGGGTCATGGCGCTGGCGGAAAAACGGGGGCACGAGGCCATCCGCGACGCCGCCGGAAACATTCTGGTTCGCGTTGCCGCCTCCCCCGGCTGCGAGGCCGCACCGCCCATTCTGCTGCAGGGTCATCTGGACATGGTGCTGGCGCAGGAGGAGGGGCTGGGACGCGACATGATCCGCGAGCCGGTTCATCTGGTGCTGGAGGACAGCATCCTGCGGGCTGACCGGACAACGCTGGGCGCGGACAACGCCGTGGGTCTGTGCCACATGCTGGCCTTGATGGACGCCGACGACCTGCGGCATCCGCCCATGGAGCTGCTTTTCACCGTCTGCGAGGAGGAGGGACTTCAGGGCATACAAGCCTTTGATCTATCCCAGCTTCGCGCCCGGCGGATGATCAACATGGACATGGGGGATCCCGACTGCATGGTGATCGGCAGCGCCGGAAGCGCCAAGCTGACGGTGAGCCGTCCGTGCCGTCACGCCTCCTGCCATGACGCAGGTCTGGAAATCTCCATCTCCGGTCTGCGGGGCGGCCACAGCGGCCTTCTGGCAGGAAAGAACCACATCAGCGCACTGCATCTTGCGGGCCGTGTTCTGGGAAAGCTGTGCGACGCGCAGCCTGTGCGGCTGATCCAGCTGGAGAGCGACGGCGGCAGCGGCATTCCCCGCAGCGCCCTGCTGCGAGTGGCCGTGCCGGACAAGGACGCCGCCATGACGCTGCTGCGGAACATGGCGCAAAGCCTTACGGACGAACTGCGGGAGGAACCCGGCTTTTCCATGTCCGCCGCGGAGACCGCCTGCGAGGCCGCAGCCTCCGCCGGGGACACCCGCGCTCTGGCTGATTTTCTTGTGCTGGTGCCCTATGACGTTACCATCCGCAGCACCCTGAATCCCGAGTGGGTGTTGTCCTCCGCGCTGCTGATGGCCGCCCGCTATGAGACGGGACGCTTCTCCGGACTGCTGTCCATTCGCGCCAACCGGGACGAGTACTTTGAAGGCACGATGCTGCGCATCAGTACCCTGTGCCGCATGACCGGCGTCACCGCCGCCATGCAGGGCAAATGGATCCCCGCATGGCCGGAAAGTACCGACACGCCGCTGCAAACCGCCTGCCGGGATACCTTCCATGCGCTGTTCCACCGCGAAATGCAGCAGGAGGTAGAGCACGGTACGGTAGAGGTCAGCGTGATCGCCAAGGCGATCCCCGACATGGATATCGTGGGCTTTGCTCCCAAGTCAAGAGGCGCCCACACACCGCAGGAGCACCTGTATCTGGACACAATGGAACCCTTCTGGAAACATCTTACCGCGCTGCTGGCAAGCCTGTGCGAAGGATAAAGCTATATTTGTTTAAAGAGGTATGAAACTATGATTATTGGTGTATTAAAAGAGATCAAGCCCAATGAGTACCGTGTTGCCGCCGTTCCCGCAACGGTAACTGAGATCGTGCGCCACGGCCATACCGTTTACGTAGAGTCCGGTGCCGGACTGGGCAGCGGCTATTCTGACAGCGATTATCAGGCGGCAGGCGCCATCATCGCGGACACCGACACCGTCTGGGAGAATGCCGATCTGTTCTACAAGGTCAAGGAGCTGTTCCCCCAGGAGTTCAAGTGGATGAACAAGGATAAGATCCTGTTCACCTACATCCACTCCAACGCCCACCCCGCCGAGACCGACTGCCTGCTGGACAGCCATGTTTCCGCCGTGGCCTACGAGGACGTTCCCGACAAAAACGGCCACTTCCCCCTGCTGCGCCCCATGAGTGAGCTGGCCGGTAAGGGAGGTTTTCTGGCGGCGCTGCACTATATGCAGTCCGTGAACGGCGGCCCCGGCAAGCTGCTGGCCAATGTAGCCGGTGTGGAGTGCCCCGTCATCACCTGTCTGGGCTGCGGCAATATCGGCGTAGGCGTGGCCGAGCTGGCCTGCGGCTTCGGCAACGAAGTACGGATCCTTGACGTGAACATGGACGTGATGCTGGAAGCTAAGAAGCATCTGCCCGATGTGAGCTTCATGATCTCCAACCGGGCCAATCTAGAAAAGTGCCTGCGGGAGTCCGATGTGATCGTCAATGGTATCCAGTGGGCAAAGGACCGGAAGGATCACATCATCTACCGCGAGGATCTGAAGCTGATGAAGAAGGGCGCCATGATCGTGGACGTGGCCTGTGACGACGAGGGCGCTGTGGAGACCTGCCGCAGCACCACCCATGACGATCCCGTGTACAAGGAGGAGGGCATCCTCCACTATTGCGTGGATAATATTCCCTCCGCTTTCGCCCAGACCGCCTCCATCACACTGGCCAACGCCACCTGCCCCATGCTGCTGCAGATCGCCGACAAGGGCTTCAAGAAGGCCATTGAGGAGAATCCCTATCTCCGCGCCGGTATGACCTGCTATGACGGCAAGCTGACGCTGAAGGAAACCGCCCTGAAGCAGAATCGTCCCTGGACAGACGCGGAAGATCTAATCAAGGTCTGGTAATATACAGTACTGTGCCCAGCACCGTGGAAATATCCTCCGGCTGTCCCGGAGGATATTTCTCGATTTTTATCTCTGCTCTCTGTAGGGGTAGAAAGGACGTCTGAATATGAACACAACAAGCAGAAAAGGGTCGATGACGCTGGCGCTTTGCTGCGGCGTCACCGGCAACGTCATCTGGGGAGCCAGCTATCTCTTTACGCGGATCGCGCAGCAGGAGGCGCCGCCTATGGTGCAGATGTCCCTGCGGTTTCTGCTGGCGTTTCTGCTGCTGAACCTCATGATGCTTTTCGGCTGGGAAAAGATTCGGCTGCGGGGGAAAAATCTGCGGCCGCTCATCGTGCTCTCCTGCGTGGAGCCCATCTACTTCTTCTTTGAGAGCTACGGCATCTACTATTCCAACAGCACCTTTGCCGGCGTTACGCTGGCCATCGTCCCCGTCATCGCCATCGGCATGGGTGTACTGATCCTGAAGGAATACCCCACGCGGAAGCAATTTCTTCTCTGCTTTGTCCCCATCGCGGGTGTGATCCTTGTGACCATTGCCGGCTCCGGATTGGGCGCGGTGCAGCCCATCGGCGTGGTGCTGGTCTTTGGTGCCTGTCTGTTTGCCGCCTTTTACCGGGTGTATAACAAGGATTCCTCGGCGGAATTTACCGCCTTCGAGCGCTCCTATTTCGTGATCGGCATGTGTATGCTGGTATTCACCGTTGCGGCGCTCTGCATGGAGCGCGGCGATCTGACACCCTTTGCGGCGGCGCTCCACAGTAAACGGTTTGTGCTGTCCACACTGGTGCTGAGCGTATTCTGCTCCGTCGCCGCCAATATTCTTGTGAACTACAGCGCCTCTATTCTTCCTATGGCCATTTTCTCCAATCTGGGAAGTCTCATCACCGTCTGCGCCATGTTTCTGGGCATCATCTTTCTGGATGAACCGACAAACGCCATGAGTCTTGTTGGCTCCGCCATGGTGCTGGTGGGCCTGTTCCTCATTGCCCGTGTCAGCGGAGAAAACTCCCGGAAGCCGAAGAAGGAACCCCCGCAGAGGCCCGACGGTCAATCATGAAATCACATTAAAACGCAGCAAGCCCACCCCATCAAGGGGTGGGCATATTTTCTTCGCCTTATTTTGTAGGCGTGACCATCTTTTCCGGCTGCACGATCCGGTCATACGCTTCCTCCGACAGACTTCCTCTGGCCAGCACGGCTTCCCTGAGGGTAAGCCCCTCCTGCAACGCCTTTTTGGCGCAGGCGGCGGCCTCCTCATAGCCGATCTCGGGGGTAAGGCAGGTGACCAGCATCAGCGAATTGTTCAGGTTTTCCTCCATCCGCCGCGCGTTGGGGGTGATGCCGTCCACACAGTGGACGCGGAAGGAATCCATGGCGTCTGCCAGCAGATTGCAGGACAGCAGGAAGTTATACGCCGACACCGGCAGGAATACGTTCAGCTGGAAATTGCCCTGCGAGGCCGCCAGGCTGATGGCGGTATCGTTGCCCATGACCTGCACGGCCACCATGGTCAGCGCCTCGCACTGGGTGGGATTGACCTTGCCCGGCATAATGCTGCTGCCCGGCTCGTTGGCGGGGATGTTCAGCTCGCCGATGCCGCAGCGCGGACCGCTGGCCTCCCAGCGGATATCGTTGGCGATCTTCATCAGATTACAGGCCAGCGCTTTCAGCGCGCCGTGGGCAAAAACCAGCGCGTCCTTCGCGGTAAGGGCGTGGAATTTGTTTTCATCCGGAATAAATGCCACACCGGTCAGCACGGAAAGCTTCCGGCATACCGCCGCGTCAAAGCCCTGCGGCGCGTTCAGCCCCGTGCCCACGGCAGTACCGCCGATGGCCAGCCTGCGCAGCTCCGTCAGGCTGCTCTCCAGCATCCGGCAGGGCGCCGCCACCATCTCGCGCCAGCCGGAGACCTCCTGCGCGAAGCGGATAGGCGTGGCGTCCTGCAAATGGGTACGCCCGATCTTGATGATCTCCGGATACGCCTCCTCCAGCCCCTTGAAGGACTTCTCCAGCCGCTGCGCGGCAGGCAGCACCTTCTGAGAAACGGCCAGCACGGCGGCAATGTGCAGCGCCGAGGGATAGGTGTCGTTGCTGGACTGGGAGCGGTTGGCGTGATCGTTGGGGTGCACCGTGACGCCGTGATCCGCCGCGATGTGGCTGATGACCTCGTTGACGTTCATGTTGGTCTGGGTGCCGCTGCCGGTCTGCCAGACCACAAGGGGGAACTCCTCGTCCCACTTCCCTGCCCGGATCTCCTGACAGGCCCGCGCAATCACGTCCGCCTGCTCTTTGCTGAGCAGCCCGTCCTCAAAATTTGCCTGTGCGCAGGCCTCCTTGAGATAGGCGAAGGCGGTGATGATCTCCTGCGGCTGGCGCTGGCCGCCGATTTTGAAATTGTCCTTGCTTCGCTGGGTCTGCGCGCCCCAATGGCGCTCGGCAGGCACCTGCACCTGCCCCATGGTGTCGTGTTCGATTCGATATTTCATAGTCGTTTCCTATTTAATTTAGATACGGGCCACGCCGTCTTTCCTCGCGGCCTCTGCGGCAGCGTGAGCCACCGCGTCCCGAAGACGGGGATCAAACGCCTTGGGAAGAATGTAATCGGCGGACAGCTCCTCGTCGCTGACGAGACCGGCAATGGCATATGCGGAGGCGATCTTCATATTCTCGGTGATCTGGCTGGCCCGAACGTCCAGTGCGCCGCGGAAAATACCGGGGAAGCAGAGCACATTGTTGATCTGGTTGGGATAGTCGCTGCGGCCGGTGGACACCACCGCCGCACCAGCGGCCTTGGCCTCGTCGGGGAAGACCTCCGGCGTGGGATTGGCGCAGGCGAAGATGATGGGATCCTTGGCCATGGTGCGGATCATGTCCGCTGTCAGCACCCCCGGTGCCGAGACGCCGATAAACACGTCGGCGCCCTTGATGACCTCAGCCAGCGTACCGGACTGCTTTTCGCGGTTCGTCACGGCGGCGATAGCCTGCTTGGCGGGGTTCAGCCCCTCGCGTCCCTCGTAGATGGCGCCGGAGCGGTCGGTCATGATGACGTTTTTCAGACCCATGCTCAGCATCAGCTTGATGATAGCCGTTCCTGCCGCACCCGCACCGCTGGTGACGATCTTCACGTCCTCCAGCCTTTTGCCCACCACCTTGAGAGCGTTGATAAGGCCCGCCAGCGTGATCACGGCAGTGCCGTGCTGGTCGTCATGGAATACGGGGATATCGCACGCGGCCTTGAGCCGTTCCTCGATCTCGAAGCAGCGGGGCGCGGAAATGTCCTCCAGATTGATGCCGCCGAAGCTGCCGGCCAGCAGGGAAACCGTCTTTACAATGTCATCCACGTTTTTGCTGCGGATGCACAGCGGGATGGCGTCCACGCCGCCGAACTCCTTAAAGAGCACACATTTGCCCTCCATCACAGGCATACCGGCTTCGGGACCGATATCGCCCAGTCCCAGCACGGCGGTGCCGTCCGTGACCACCGCCACCGTGTTCCAGCGGCGGGTGAGCTCATAGCTTTTGCGGATATCCTTCTGGATCTCCAAACAGGGCTGCGCGACGCCCGGCGTATATGCGAGGGACAAGGCCTCTTTGCTGTCCACCTTTGCGCGGGAAACGATCTCGATCTTGCCGCGCAGCTGCTCATGCAGCTTCAGCGATTCTGTTGCATAATCCATGTGTCTCGCCCTTTCGTCTTGTACTTTAACCTACAAGATAAAGCCAACGGGTGTATTTGTCAAATCTTTTTTCTCCGGCCAAAGGGAAAAGCTTTCACGGCCACAAAGCGGAACACCGACCGCAAATTTTCCAAGATTGCAAGAAAAGATTCCGTATCGCTGAACGCACAGGATTGACGGAGAAACCAGATTCCATTACACTATATATTAGTATAGTTCCGGCTATTGGCAAAAGCGTACCGACGCTTTTCCTTTTCCGCCGCGTTATTCTACTATAAATATAACGTAATCGAGGAGGACTGACCGTGATTTTTTATACCGCCGATCTTCACTTTCTCTATGAGCCGCTGCTGTCCTCCCGGCCCTTTGCCACAGTGGAGGAGATGGACGAGACGCTGATCCGCAATTGGAACGAAACGGTATCGCTGGACGACACCGTGTATCTGGTGGGCGATATCGGGTATAACGAGGGGCAGGTTCCCTACCAACTGCTCTCCCGCCTGACGGGACACAAGCACCTGATCCGGGGCAACCACGACACCGGGTACGAGGACGCAGCCTCCCTCTACCGCTATTTCGAGACCATCACCGACTTCAACGAGATCGACGACGGCGAGACCCATATTCTGCTGTGCCACTACCCCATCATTTACCGCAAGCGGGGCTATATGATCCACGGCCACATTCATCAGAGCCGGGGACAGGAGTACCAGCTGCTGAAGGATCTGCCCCGTGTGCTGAACGCCGGGGTGGATATCAATTTCTACCGCCCCGTGACGCTGAAGGAGCTGATCGAAAACAACCGCGCCTTCTACAGCGGTGAGTGGGATGACCTGATCCCTCCGCCGCCCCGCACGCCCCGGGGCGATAAGGGCTGGCTTCCGGCCACGCCGGACTTCCGCCCCATCCCGGAGCGGCCAAACGGCCAATGAAAGGAGCATGCCCCATGGAGCAGGAAAAACGGGACAGCGTGAAATCGCTGGGCAAGGCGCTGCATCTGATCGACATTATCAATCAGGCCCGCACCCCCATGACCCTCATGAGCCTGAGTCAAGTCTCCGGCTTTCCCAAAAGCACCGTCTACGCGCTGCTGAGCACCCTGCGCAGCTACGACTGCATCCGGCAGGGCAGCGACGGCCGCTACTATCTGGGTACGCGGCTGTTTGAGTGGGGCTGCGGCGTGTCGGCGTCGTGGGAGCTGAACAACGTGGCCCGGCCCTATCTGGAAAAGCTGGCGGCCCACACCGACGCCACGGCGCTGCTGAGCCGTATCGAGGGAAACAGCGTGGTGGTCATCGACCAGTCCACCGCCATGTGCGGCGGCATCTACGTCACCACCGAGATCGGAACCCACCTGCCGCTGCACGCCACCTCTCAGGGGAAGCTGCTGCTGGCGGCCATGTCGGACGCCTCGGCCAAAGCATTTCTCAGCGGCGCGGGGCAGCTGGAGTCCTTCACGCCCCACACCATCGTGGAGCAGGAGAGCATCCTGCGGGAGCTGGGGCAAATTCGCGCCAACGGCTACGCCGCGGAAAACGGCGAATACAAGATCGGCCTGCGGTCGGTCTCCGCACCGGTTTACGACCGCTGCGGCGTCATGAGCTACGCGCTCAGCGTGGTGGGACTGTTCCGCAAGGTGCGCTCTCAGGAATTTGAGGAAGTGGTGGCCTGCGTCAGCGCCACGGCACGGCAGCTGTCGGAGGCCATCGGCTACCGTGGCTACCGCACGCCGCTGCCAGGAAAGGGACAGAAACAATGACAACACGAACCAGAATTACCGCACTGCTGCTGGCGGACGTGAATCAGGACGGCCTGCGGAACGCACAGGATTTGCAGCGGCTGTACGAACAGCTGACGGGTACTGCCTGAAACAAAAGATTCCGCAATGCGGAACAAAAATTCCGTTATGCGGTGTCCGCCGCGTTGACGGAATACGGTAAAAATCGGTAAAATGTGAATAGGGCGAATGTTGCCCTATCACTTTTATACTTCGTTATTCCGCAAAAAGAACAACGAGCAAAAAATGAAAAAGGAAAGGAAACAACACACATGAGAGTGAAACATTCTCTAAAGCGGCTGACTTCGCTGCTGCTGTGTCTGGTCATGCTGATGCAGGCAGTGGTAGTGGCGTCGGCAGCTGGGTTCAACCCCAAAGCTGAGACGCCTGAACCTACGGCGGCAGATGCCTTCGAGTTCAGCAAAGGAACGATCACGGATTATGTCGGCAGCGACACCAACGTGGTCATTCCCGCCGCCATTGACGGCACGCCTGTTACCTCAATCGGACAGGCCGCGTTTATGGACAAGAGCATCGAAAATGCTGTGATCCCCAGCACTGTTAAGTATGTGGGCGACTACGCTTTCGATGCGTGCGACGATCTGAACAGCCTGTATTTCTATGGCGATGTCCCGAGCAATCTGGATAGTGCCACTTATGATATGGATACGAGTGTCACCATTTACTGCAAGAATACGTATCAGAGCGACTATGAGTATGAAGTGGGCGACTATTTCTCCGTGTCCGGCAGCATTAAGAGCACGCTGGAAGACCCCGCCTAGGGAAGTATCATTGTCCCTGAATCGTTTCATCGCCTTATCCGTAGCAATCGGATATTTCAGAATGGTTCGGAATCGCTACCAACCTTGCTTTCCGTGATAACCCTTGTGGGCAGGAAGTTCGTGGCGCACCTTCATCCGGCTGGGGTTTTCGCCCCCGATCAGGAATGTACCTGTTGAATGTTTATTCGATTTTCAAGGTTCACGAGGGCGTTTGTTTTGTCCCTCAATAGGTAGCCAGCGAGAAGGCCCATTTTTTAACCCCCTGAGCGAAAAAATTCAAAAAATTTTTTTGAGCACGAAAAAAGCCGCTGATTCATAGTGAAACCAGCGGCTTGATTTGCGATGTGTTCAGCTGAAAATGGGCAAAAAAAATAACGGTCACACAATCCAAAGGGACTGTGTGACCGTATTTATATCAGTTGTTTTGCCTACGCTACAAGCGTCAACTTTTTATTGGCGCTGTTCGCGGATGGCAGCCTGAGCGGCGGCCAGACGGGCGATGGGCACACGGAAGGGAGAGCAGGACACATAGTCCAGACCCACCTTGTGGCAGAACTCCACGGAGGAGGGATCGCCGCCGTGCTCGCCGCAGATGCCCAGATGCAGCTCGGGGCGGGTGGCGCGGCCCATCTTGCAGGCCATATCCACCAGCTTGCCGACGCCGGTCTGATCCAGCTTGGCAAAGGGATCGCTCTCGTAGATTTTCTTGTCGTAGTAGGCGCCCAGGAACTTACCGGCGTCGTCACGGCTGAAGCCGAAGGTCATCTGAGTCAGGTCGTTGGTACCGAAGGAGAAGAACTCGGCCTCGGTGGCGATCTGATCGGCGGTCAGGGCAGCGCGGGGGATCTCGATCATGGTGCCCACCAGATACTTCATCTTCATACCGGCGTTGGCCAGCTCCTCGTCAGCGGTCTTGACCACCACGTCCTTGACGTACTTCAGCTCCTTGACCTCGCCCACCAGCGGGATCATGATCTCGGGCTCCATCTTCCACTCGGGGTGCTTTTTCTGCACGTTGATGGCGGCGCGGATAACGGCACGGGTCTGCATCACGGCGATCTCGGGGAAGGTGACGGCCAGACGGCAGCCGCGGTGACCCATCATGGGGTTGAACTCATGCAGGGAGGCGATGATGGCCTTGATCTCGGCCACGGACTTGTTCATATCCTTGGCCAGCAGCTCGATATCGGCCTCCTCGGTGGGAACGAACTCGTGCAGAGGGGGATCCAGGAAACGGATGGTGACAGGGCAGCCTTCCATGGCCTCGTAGATACCCTCGAAGTCGCCCTGCTGCATGGGCAGCAGCTTGGCCAGCGCCTTCTCACGCTGCTCCACGGTGTCGGAGCAGATCATCTCACGGATGGCGGCGATACGGTCACCCTCGAAGAACATATGCTCGGTACGGCACAGGCCGATACCCTCGGCGCCCAGCTCACGGGCCTTGGCGGCGTCGTGGGGGGTGTCGGCGTTGGTGCGGACCTTCAGGCGGCGATACTTGTCGGCCCAGCTCATGATGCGGCCGAAGTCGCCGCCCACGCTGGCATCCACGGTAGGCATAGCGCCGTCATAGATGTTGCCGGTGGAGCCGTCCAGGCTCAGCCAGTCGCCCTCGTGATAGGTCTTACCGGCCAGAGTGAACTGCTTGTTGGCCTCGTCCATATTGATGGCGCCGCAGCCGGAGACGCAGCACTTGCCCATACCACGGGCCACAACGGCGGCGTGGGAGGTCATACCGCCGCGAACGGTCAGGATGCCCTGGGCGGCCTTCATGCCCTCGATATCCTCAGGAGAGGTCTCCAGACGAACCAGAACCACCTTCTCGCCGCGGGCAGCCCATTCCTTGGCGTCCTCAGCGGTGTACACGATCTTGCCGCAGGCAGCGCCGGGAGAGGCGGGCAGAGCCTTGCCCACGGGGGTGGTGGCCTTCAGGGCCTTGGGGTCGAACTGGGGGTGCAGCAGGGTGTCCAGATTGCGGGGATCGATCATGGCAACGGCCTGCTGCTCGGAGATCATGCCCTCGTCCACCAGATCGCAGGCGATCTTCAGGGCGGCGGGAGCGGTACGCTTGCCGTTGCGGCACTGCAGCATATACAGCTTGCCGTGCTCCACGGTGAACTCCATGTCCTGCATGTCGCGGTAGTGATCCTCCAGAATGCCGCAGACCTTCACGAACTCGTCGTAGGCCTCGGGGAACTTCTCGGCCATCTCGGCGATGGGCATGGGGGTACGGACACCAGCCACCACATCCTCGCCCTGGGCGTTGGTCAGGAACTCGCCCATCAGCTTCTTGGCGCCGGTGGCGGGGTCACGGGTAAAGGCAACGCCGGTGCCGCAGTCGTCGCCCATGTTGCCGAAGGCCATAGACTGGACGTTGACGGCAGTACCCCAGGAGTAGGGGATATCATTGTCGCGGCGGTACACGTTGGCGCGGGGGTTGTCCCAGGAACGGAACACGGCCTTGATGGCGCCGATCAGCTGCTCCTTGGGGTCGGTGGGGAAGTCCTCGCCGATTTTGGCCTTATACTCGGCCTTGAACTGCATGGCCAGCTCCTTCAGGTCGTTGGCGTCCAGCTCCACGTCCTGGGTCACGCCCTTCTTCTCCTTCATGGCGTCGATGAGCTGCTCGAAGTACTTCTTGCCCACCTCCATGACCACGTCGGAATACATCTGGATAAAGCGGCGATAGCAGTCCCATGCCCAGCGGGGGTTGTTGGACTTGGCGGCGATGACAGCCACCACATCCTCGTTCAGACCCAGATTCAGGATGGTGTCCATCATGCCGGGCATGGAGGCGCGGGCGCCGGAGCGCACGGAGACCAGCAGGGGATTCTCGTGATCGCCGAACTTCTTGCCGGTGATCTTTTCCATCTTCTCAATATATTCCATGATCTCGGCCATGATCTCGTCGTTGATCTGGCGGCCGTCCTCATAGTACTGGGTGCAGGCCTCGGTGGTGATGGTAAAGCCCTGAGGCACCGGCAGACCGATGTTGGTCATCTCAGCCAGGTTGGCGCCCTTGCCACCCAGCAGCTCACGCATCTTGGCGTTGCCCTCGGTGAACAGATAGCAATACTTTTTGCTCATTTACATATCCTCCATATCACAAAAAAATATCTTCATTTTCCGGAATTTTTGGTTATTTTGGGGACTTTTGCTTCTTTTTTGTTAAATGTGCCCCTTCAACCGCTTTATTATAACCAGCTTTCCCCATAAAAGCAAGTATATTTTCCGTTTATTTCCCTGTTTTTCTTACAAATATCCAAAATGGAACAATCTTTTTTGCAGAATCCACCGTCAGGACTTGCGGTATCCCCTTATTTTATGGTATACTATTATGAATTTGTGAAAAAGCGGTATCATTTTACCGGCTGCGGAGGGCACGATGGCACAGGTGGCAGACTACAACAGCACATGGGCCGGCACCGTTCGCGCGGCGGCGAACCGCGGTCAGCTGAGCCACGCGGTGATCCTGACCGGCGAGGGGGACAAGCTGTCTCCGGCCCGCTATATCGCCGCGGCGCACTTGTGCCGCAGTGAGGGGCAGCGTCCCTGCCTGCAATGCAATGCCTGCCGCAAGGTGATGGAGGGCATCCACCCCGACGTGACGGAGGTGCGGGACGACGACCGCAAGGAGCTGGCGGTGGATACCATCCGGGCGCTGCGGCAGGACGTCTACATCCGGCCCAACGAGGGCGAGCGGAAGGTCTATCTGTTCACCGACTGTGCCCAGCTGAACGAGCGGGATCAGAACGTGCTGCTGAAGATCGTGGAGGAGGGTCCGGCCTACGCCGCCTTCGTTTTCTGCGCCGACACGCTGCACGCGCTGCTGCCCACCATCCGCTCCCGCTGTGTGGAGCTGCGGCTGGAGGGGCAGGACGCGGCTGCCGAGGAAAACGAAGCGGCGGCAGAGCTGTGCCGCGTGCTGGCCCGGCGCGATCCGCTGGCGCTGGCCGCCCACCTGACAGGGCTGGAGAACCGCCGCATGAAGCGGGAGCAGCTGCTGGCCATGATGGAGGGCGCGTGGCAGGCATCCGCCGACGCGCTGCTGGCCGTCTGCGGACGGAGCGGCAGCGGCGGGGGAGGCGCGGGCGCCCTCGCGGGGG
>URKW01000026.1 GCA_900548615.1 uncultured Eubacteriales bacterium
GGCCACGGGCGCGCCGTCGCGTTCGCGCTCGGCGATGTAGGCGCGCAGCTCCTCGCGGCTCGCATCCAGCAGGGGGCGCACCACCGGCCCGTTGCGGTACTTCATGGCGCGGAACCCCCCCGGCCGCAGCGGCTCGGTGACGGCCGCCACCACGCTGGAGAGGATCCCGCCCTCAAAGCCAGCTACAGAAAAGCCTGCCTGTGCCAACGCGGCCTGAAGGGTGACGGTATATCCGGCGGCGCTCGTGGCGCGGTCGGTTTTCAGGCGGAGGGTGTGTCGGATTTCCAGCCCCTCCATGCAGCCCAGCACGATATTGCTGTTGCCGGTGTCCACTGCCAGAATCATGCCGTCCGCCTCCGCATCGTTACGATCCGCAGCACGGCAGGGGCCAGTACGATGTTGACCGCCAGCTCCAGCAGGAAGTTGACGCTCATGAACGCGGACAGTACCGCCGCCCACGAGGTATCGAAAAACAGCACCAGCACCAGATACAGCACGCCGGTGTTTACCAGCGGGCATACGGCGGCGGCCGCGACGACGGCTGCTTTTCCGCTGCGGCGTGCCAACAGCTGATACACGGCGGCGGAAGCCGCGCCGCACAGCGTTCCCTTTACCACGCAGGCAACGGAGGTGATCAGCGGATGCAGCGCCAGCATCATCTGGCCGGAAGCATCCGCTCCGGTCAGCACCATCACCAGCACCACCAGTCCAAACACGGTGCCGATCAGCGCGCCGCTGGCGACGCCGTAGAGCGCTCCGGCCACCACAATGGGGATCAGCGTCAGCGTGATGGGAAAGCTGCCAAAACGGATGAAGGTGGCTGCCGTTTGCAGGACTACCACAAGTGCGGTCAGCATGCCCAGTGCCGTAAGGCGGGAAAATCTGTTTTTCATTTGTCAAACCTCCTGCTGTCGCTCCGCTCAGGGCGGATGCAACGCAAATTTGACAGCAGTATAGCGGACAATGGCGGCGCTGTCTGCCAGAGTGGGGTAAAATTTACGTAAAACTTTTCCCTGACCCGGAAGAGAGCGCCGTAAAAGGAGAATCCCCCGTCTTGATGGGGGATTCTATTCAGCTTCCCAGATTCAGCTCATAGGTACACAGATAGAACAGGAACGAGGTCATCTGATAACGGTTGATGCGGGTGTTGCAGGCCGCCAGTAGATCGCCCAGCTCGCTGTCACGGGTGGTGATGTCCCGATCGTCACACCACAGCATGGCCTTGACGACCTCGCCGCTGAGCCGGGGTTCTTCCCGCATAGTCTGCCGCAGCAGCTCCTGATCCACGCCGGTGTCGATGCAGGACATGGCGGCGTAGCGATAGATCAGCAGGCAGGCCGTCTGATAATCCATATCATCATCGTAGCCGGTGTGCAGGTCCTCCTGGCGAAGCAGCCCCGTTTGATACGCCCAGCACACGGCGTCGTAGTAGGGACAGGCGGAGCCGTTGAATTCCTCGGTTTCATAGTCAGGCGGCAGGGCGGTGTTGTCCGTCTCTGGCCTTTGGGAGATGCGGTACAGCACATCCGCGAATTCGCCCACCTTTGCCGTGGCCTTTCCGCCAAAGGTGTCCGGCGCTTCCGGGTCTATATATCCGTTGCGGTACATATAGAGGACGCTGGCCTGGTTGAAAATGCCCGTGATGTCCGTAAACACCACCGTATCCTCCAGCGTGCCGCCGCTGGACGCCTTGCCGAAAACATGGGCGTAGTAGTCACTGTTGACGATGTTGCTGGACATCTGGAACTTATTGTCCACATAGAGACGGTAGGCGTCCAGCTGCTCGTCAGAAATAACGATGCTCTCGTCGGCGGGGATCACCGTCTCCGCGCCGGCGTCATAGCGGAAGGTCTTTGTCAGGAAGGACTTGTCCGACAGCACCGCCATATGTATGCCGTTGGACAGCACATCGGTGCCCGCCAGCAGCCGGGAGTCGTAGTCCACGCCGAACAGGTTCAACAGCGTGGGCAGGATGTCCGCCGTGGAGCAGTACTCATCCACCACGATATTCTCGGACAGGCCGGGCACATAGCAGATGAAGCTGTTGCGATACTTCTCGAAGGTGAGATCCATTTCCTGCCCCGCCAGCTCGTTGTACTCCTCCTCGGTCAGACCGTAGGGATAGTGGTCGTTGGTCAGCACGATGCAGGTCTTATCGGCCACGCCCGCCTGCTCCAGCCGATCCATCAGGTAGGTCAGCGCGTTCTCCAGCTCCAGATTGCAGGCAATATACGCCTTCACCGGCTCGGAGTAAGGCAGATCCTTCACCGCGTCCCGGTTTTTAGCGCTCATAGCGTTGTCCCAGTTGTACTGATAGTGGCCGCTGAAGGTCATGTAATAGGCGTGGAAGGGCTCCTTGCTGCTAAGGTAGTCGTCCACGGAGGCCTCCATCATCTCCAGATCGGAGGAGGGCCAGTCGATCTTTATATCCAGCCCGGAGTCCGCCGCCTTGAAGGTATAGCCCATGTTGGCGTGGGTGATGTTCCGGTTGTAGAAATCGCCGATATAGTCGTGATAGCCCCAGGTCTGGTAGCCCTTTTCCTTCAGGGCGTTGCCCAGGCAGAAGGGCAGGTAGTTGGTGCCCGCCACGTTGAAGCTGGAGTCGGTCTTAGTGCGGGACATATCGGGGTAAAGCCCCATGCACATGGTGTATTCCCCGTTGGTGGTAACGGACTGGAATGTGCCGTAGTAATTCTCGAAGATGATGCCCGTGTGGGATAGCTTGTACAGGGTGGGCGTCAGCTCCTGGCTGATGAACCAGGGAGAGAAGCTTTCAGCGCAGATGGTGATAAGGTTATAGTCCTTCAAGAGCCCGGTGTAGTTGTTCTTCCGGGTAGGGACTGCCTGCGCCAGATATTCGTCCGTGGTCTTGCGCATGGCGTTGTCGGTGGATGCGGCCAGCTCCGCGAAATCAATGCCCTCTATGACGTTGTAGGAATTACTGCTGTAGGTTCGTTTGATGGGACTGGTTCCCAGCGAGGACGGCGTGATGACAACGCCCCGCTGGCTGCCGAAAACCATGTAGCGCAGCTCCTGCACCGTGGTGGCCAGCATGCCCACGTTTTTATAGCTGCTGTCGGTGGAGGTGTTTACGCTGGTGAAGATCTTATACACCGAAAAGGGCTTGCTGCGGCCGGCGTACATGATCCCCGCTGTCACCAGCAGCAGCGTCAGCAGTATCCCCAGCGTGGCCAGCGCCTGCTTCCAGCGGAGCCGGAGCGTGAGCACCCGCACCTTCCGCAGCGCCAGACACAGGATCATGGCGATCAGCGGAACAAGCAACAGAAGGATGGGCAGCAGGTTCTTGCTGATGCCGTACAGGATCTGAGAATTAAAGTTGATGATGACATTCTCGCCCATGCTGACCTGACTGATGGGCATAAGGTTGCCGAAGATGGCATGATAGACCAGCTGCACCTCGGCAAACAGCACCTGCGCGGTGATCAAAAGTGTTCCCACAATCTGCCGGAGGATCTTCGGCAGATAGGAGGTCAAGAGCGAGCAGACCACGCCGCCCAGCAGGCCGAACAGGATCAGATAGACCACCCGTCTGTCCAGCGAGTGATAGACGCACAGGTGCAGGCACAGCTCCACATAGACGCTGGCGCAGCAGAACAGCAGCAGGCTGCCCAGCCATGTTTTCCAAAGGCCACGGCGCAGGCTCTGCGCCGTCTCAGGCGTCTGCTCAGACGCCTGATCTGTACTCGATGCGGATATGGTGTTGGTTTTAGTTTCCAGCATATGCTTCTCCCATTGAGAGTTTCTTCCACAAGAAGAGGTATTTTGTCAAATTTTGCAGACGTAAAGCCTATCATAGTGCAATTTCCGGAAAAAAGCAACTATTCTTTGAAAAAATTCAAGAAAGATTTACAGCTGCGGCAGGGGACAGACCACTGAAAAGGGGGGGACGTCTCAAAATAAAAAACGCAAAACCGCCGCCTGACATTGCGTCGGGCGGCGGTTTTGCGCAGATGCGGTTATTTTACGATAATACCCACCAAGGCGGAGAACAGGATGAAAACGATGGGCTGCAGGTTTTTCGTGGGCTTTACCCAGTTTGTCAGCACCAGCAGCACCGCCGCCAGCAGCAGCCCCCGCACATTCAGCAGCCCTGTGCCCTGCGCCAGTTGGAAGGTGTTCAGCAGACTTCCGGACGGGGATTGGACGGTGATGCTGGTCAGCACCTCCAGCACCACCGTGACGCAGGCCGCGCCGATCAGTCCGGTGGAGGCCGGGCGCAGACCGTAAAAGGCGTTGGCTACCAGACGGCTGTCCCGGAATTTTTTCAGCATGGCAGCCACGATCAGGATCACGATAATGGAGGGCGTCACCTCGCCCAGCGTAGCGATCACCGCGCCGGGAACGCCGCCCACCGTGAAGCCCACATAGGTGGCCATATTGATGCCGATGGGGCCGGGTGTGGATTCGGAAACCGCCAGCATGTTCATCAGCTCCGTGTAGGTGTACCAGCCGGTGGCGGTTCCGATCTCCTTCAGAAACGGGAGCGTGGCCATGCCGCCGCCGACAGCGAACAGGCCAACCTTGAAAAACTCCCAGAACAGCTTCAGATACAGACTCATTTGCTTCTCGCCTCCCAGTTCTTCAGGATCACGCCTGCCACAGCGGCCGCCACTACGAACCACGCCGGGGAGATGTTCAGAGCCACGCCGCCGACCAGCACGATCAGAAAGATACCGGCTGTCCGCTTGTCGATCACGGACTTTTTCAGCAGCTTCACCACGGCGTTAAAGATCAGCACGCAGACGCAAACCTGCACGCCGGAAAAGGCGTCCTGCACCCATGTCAGATGGGAGAAGCTGGTGATCAATCCTGCCAGCAGGGAGATGATGACCAGAGAAGGGAACACCACGCCCAGCGTGGCTGTGATGCCGCCTGCAACGCCCCGCAGCTTCTGGCCGATAAAGGTGGCGGTATTTACCGCGATGATGCCGGGGGTACACTGGCCGATGGCAAAGTAGTCCATCAGTTCTTCCTCCGTGGCCCAGCCCCTGTTGTCGATGACCTCCCGCTGCAAAATGGGCAGCATGGCGTACCCGCCGCCAAAGGTCATAACGCCCATTTTCGAGAACGTCCAGAACAGCAGCCACAGAGAGGTTTTCTCTTTCTTCAAAATGGTCACTCCTCTCACTATTATCTGTACCTACTATAAACATCTTTGTTGCATTCTTCAATTCGTATGTTATAATAAAATACATATGATTTTAATTATACATAGAGGTGAATAACCATGAAACTGCGGCATTTGACGATTTTCCGGGCGGTTTGCCAGACGGAGAGCATCACACTGGCGGCAGAGCACCTGAACATGACCCAGCCGGCGGTCAGTCTGGCTGTGCGGGAGCTGGAGGATTTTTACGGCGTGCAGCTGTTTGAGCGGATGAACCGCCGCATTTACATCACGGAAGCCGGAAGAACGCTGCTGCAATACGCGGATACGATCCTCTCTCAGTACGCGGAGTCCGTGCAGGTATTGCAGGAAGCGCGGCACCGGGGAAGCTGCCGCTTCGGTGTTCACGTTACCTTTGGCGAGACGGTGCTGCCGTCGCTCCTGCGGCGTTTGTGGGAGCAGCTGCCCCATATCACCGTGCGGGCGTTTGTGACCAACACGCGGGAAAACGAGGAAATGCTGCTGCGGAACGAGCTGGACTTTGCCGTGATCGACAATGTAAAAGGGCTGGAGGCGCTGCGTACCGTTCCGCTGGGCAAGGAAGAGATGGCGGTGGTCTGCCGTCCGGATCACCGTTCGGGGAACAGCATCACGCTGGAGGAGCTGGCAGGAGAGCGGCTGCTGCTGCGGGAAAAGGGCAGCGGCACACGGGACAGCATCGGCACAGTATTTGGCGCGGCGGGACTCACAGTATCCGCCTTTCTGGACAGCTCCAGCACCTATGCGCTGCTGAGCTGCGCTAAGGAGGGGCAGGGCGTGACCATCCTGCCCCGCTCCCTGACGGCGGAGGCACTGCGGGAGGGAACGCTGAAGGAGCTTTCTGTGGCGGATGGCGCGTTTTTCCGCCGGTATTATCTGGCGCACCACAAAAACAAGTATCTGACGGACAGCGTGCGGCAGGTGGTGCAGGCATTGCGGGATTGCTGCCGTGAGTCCGGTATTCTGGCATAGCAATCGAAATTTCCGGCAAATAATTTCCGAAATAAGGAAACTTTTTTCCCAAAACGGCGTCTATATATAGTAGAGGGGTAAAACTCAACCAACCGTCGGTTGTCAGGATAGAAGCGGCGCAATACAATGGTGGTAGGAAAGCTTGCAGAGCGGGAAAGGAGCTTGTTTATGAAACGGAGAGCGTTGCTGGTGCTGTTGGTGATGGTCATGCTGCTGTGTCTGCCGGGCTGCGGCGGAGAACTGCGGGCTGTGGAGCGGTACGCGGAGCAATACCTGCATACCTTCCGGACGGAGGGGATCGAAAAGGCGGTGGAATACTGCCATTTTGAGGCCACAGAGCTGTATTCTCCCGACGACCACAGGACGCTGTATGTCCGCTCCGGCTGCGCCATTCAGGATTACCGCATTCAGCATATCGACAGGATCAACGACGGACTCTATGCCCTGAAGCTGGAGTTGCAGGATGCCGGCGGACAGTGGAAGACCGTTTACAATTTCGTGGGCCGCATCAATGGGGCGTACCGCTACATCAACGGCGTCAGCCATGTTCCGGCGGCGCTGCGCGCCGGGTTTGCTCCGGAGGCCTACCGCACCACCGATATCAACGTTATCGCGGCGCGGGGGTTGGGATAAGGCTTTCGCCGCCATGTTGCGGCTTTGTATAGAATACGGCAAGAGCGGCACACCACGTGTGCCGCTCTTGCCGTATGATAGGGAGGGGGGAGAAAAACAGATGACTGATTGATAGGGAGGTCAGATCTTCAGCGCCGCTTCCAGCGCGTCGCCGGTGGCCAGAACCGCGTTGCCGGGAGCCTTTGCGGCCTCGCCGATCACCAGCACCTGACCGGACATCTTCTCAGCGGTTTCCTTCAGGGCGGTGTTGGAGCGGGAGCCCATGGCAAGCACGATGTTGTCATAACCCCGCAGAGAGCCGGTGGTGCCGTCCGCCAGCGCGTAGTCCACGCCGTCGGCATAGAACTGGGTCACCTTGGCACCGGGCCGCAGCAGCACGTGGTTTTCCTCAAAGTTCTCGAACATGTATTCCCGTTGATCTAAGCAGACTACACGTACCATGCAATAAATACCAATTTTCATGGGCATATTGGCTACCACGAAGGAAAGAACGAGAACTCTGTAGGCCGCAGCGTAAATCCGATGTTAAGCGCGTTACTTCCCCCATTATATTCAAGCCTACACGAAGCATAAACTGTCACTTCAAAGTACCCTTTATCTTCTATATATTCTATTGAACCCACTTTACTTCCGCTGATGCTTTCCAATCGCTCAAGGGTATTCACATCCCTAATAAATGATAAATCCCCATAGTCGAGGTCATCAATACGATAAGTAACCGTAACCGTTCGCGAGTCCATGTCCAAGTCTGAAAATGTTATGGAAGATTCATAATCGTCTCCCCATTTAGAGTCTTCCAGTCTGCTCACAAAAGTCTTGTTATTGATTTCCGCATAGATGCTATCATAATCCCATTGCACATCCTGTATGAAGACCTCTTCACGGTCTTCGTCCATCCAAATGTCATTGTCTTTATAGTACTGATAGGTCTGCGTTTGGCGATATGTAATGGAACCGAAATCTCCAGTGTAAATTAAATCTACATCGACTACATCCTGATGCCGTTCCCGATCAGGATGGTGCGTCATCTTCCATGTATAGGGTACAGGTTCGTCGTGCATATACTTGTAGCCTATGTCATCAACCATGTTGGGAATATTCTCCTCAACCACCGACTCCGGAACCTCTGATTTTCCCGTAAAAGGATTCTTTATGTTTATATTAAACAAATTCTTAGCAACAAGATACGCCACCAAAACCAGTACTACCACACCGACTAAGTTATCTATAAATTTCTTCATGCTCTCTCCTCTTTGTACAACAAGTTTGAAATGTGTACAATTTGAAACTCAGATTTTCTACATCAAACCGCTCACTTTATCCTTGAAATATCAACAAATTCCTGTATACTTGTTTTATGAAAGGTGTGCCCTTGCGATTTGCAAAGGTACACCTTTCCAAATTTTCACCCGTTTTGTTTAAGGGGAGTTTGCAAACTCATTGAGACAAAGTAAGGCCGGGGCGGCGTGTACCGTCCCGGCCTTACTATATAGAGATTTCAGAGAGAAAACAGATGGCTTGCAGTCAACTTACGCGGCGGCATGAGCGCTGCGGCGGGGGTTGATATTTAGACCAGCCTTACCGGCAGCCCAGGCAGCCACAGCGCCGAACACCACAGGCAGATAGTAACCGGCCTGACGGATGGGCTCGTCAGCAGCAGTCATCAGGAAAGAGGTGGCAACCACCAGGATTAGAGAAACGATAGCGGTCAGGATGTAGGTATTGATGTTCTTCATGGTAAATTCCTCCTTGAAGTGTTTTTTATTTTGGTGTTTTTGGGTTCTTTTGTTTTTGTGACTATATCGTAGAACTTTTAACAAGAAAAGTAAAGCTATAGAATATAACAATGACTATCAGCAACACTGACAGCAAAAGGCAAGCTAACAGGGCCTGTATGCCTCCGCATACAGGCCCTGTACGTTAATTTTCTTTATCCGGTTCGGCGGACTCCTCCCGCGTCACCTGAATCTCCTCAATGCGGTGGTTTTCCACCCTTGTGACCCGGACGGTCAGGTTTTCAAAGACGAAGGAATCGCCAGCTTCCGGCACACGGCCGAACTGCTCCATCACCCAGCCGCTGACGGACACCATCTCGGAATCGGTTTTCAGCTGGAAGAACTCGGCAAAGTCGTCAAAGTCCATGCCCGCGTCTACCAGCCATGTGTCCGGCGCGATCTTCCGGAGGAACACCTCCTCCTCGTCGTGCTCGTCCCAGATCTCGCCCACCAGCTCCTCCAGAATGTCCTCCATGGTAACGATGCCGCAGGTGCCGCCGTATTCGTCCACCACCACCGCCACATGGGTCTTGGCCTGCTGGAGCTTCTTCAGCAGCGCCCGGATGGGCTCATTCTCCAGCGCGAACACCGGCGGAGAGATAATATCCGACAGCGGTTGATCCGTTACACCGCAGCCTACATAGAAGTCCTTCTGATGTACCGTGCCCAGAATATGGTCGATGGAATCCTGATAGATCAGCAGCCGGGAATACTTGGTCTGGGTGAACAGCGCCGCCACCTCCTCCTTGCTGGCGGTGACGGGCAGCGCCGCCAGATCCACCCGGTGAATGAGGATGTCCTGCGCCTCCTGCTCGGAAAAGCCGATGGCGTTTTTCAGCAGCTCGCCCTCGTCCCGGTCGATGCTACCGTCCTGCTGCACCTCGTCCACCAGCATCAGCAGTTCCTCCTGGGACATTTTGCTGTCGGTGTTCAGGCGGAACACCTTGGCCAGCAGCTTCTTCCACAGGGAGAACAGCAGGTTCAGGGGCATCAGCACCCAAATCAGCACCCGCAGAATGGGAGCCGACAGCATGGCGCATTTTTCCGCGCAGTCCTTGGCAATGCTCTTGGGGGATATCTCGCCGAAGATCAGCACCACCACCGTCACCACCACGGTGGAGATGGTAGCGCCCGCGTCGCCGTAGTGTCGGACGAACAGCACCGTGCCGATAGAGGCGGTGGCGATGTTGACGATGTTGTTGCCGATGAGAATGGTGGACAGCAGCCGGTCATACTGCTCCAGCAGCTTCAGCGCAAGCGCCGCGTTGCCGCTGCCCTTTTCCGCCAGCGTCCGCAGTCGGGTGGTGTTGGCGGAGGAAAAGGCCGTTTCCGTGGCCGAACAATAGGCGGAAAGCGCCAGACATACCGCCATGATAACGATACAAGTTGTGGTTGACAATATAAGTAACTCCTTTTCTGTCGTCTGTTTGCCTTGTGTTAGTAGATGAAAATGTCGCTATAAGCGCAAAAAAGCACGTCTGCCCCACGAGACGCAGCGCAGATATGCTGGCAAAAACAGATGGCAGTTCAGATGATTACCCGGATAGTCACCGCCGTCAGTATCCATATAAACGCGACTCCTCCTTTGTTGTAAATTGAGGATAGTATACCAGAAAACCACCGGTCAGTCGAGTTAAGAATCTGTAAAGAAGTGCGCGTGGGATGCATTCTGCCAAGAAACTGCCTCTTGACATTTCCCGGGGCATATGCTACCATACCGCTTGATCGCTCGGAGGGCGAGTCGTTCAGAGAAACGGCAGCCGGATAAGGCGCAGGCTGAGATGCCTGTCCTTGTCCGGCTTTTTTGCGTATTCATGGAAAAGGAGAGTGAACGAGTATGGATCTTCTCAACGGTAAGATCAAGCCTTTGTACTTCAAATACTTGTCCGCCGCCTTTGGCAGTGCGTTGATCTCCAGCATTTACGGCATGGTGGATATGGCCATGGTGGGCCAGTATCAGGGGCCGGATGGCACGGCGGCTCTGGCGGTGGTGGCACCGGTGTGGAACGTGATCTACAGCCTCGGCCTGCTGACCGGTATCGGCGGCAGCGTCATCTTCAGCGCCTGGCGGGGCAGCAGTACCTGCGGCGACGGCGGAGAGAACCAGTATTTCACCGCCGCCGTGATCGGCTCCGTGCTGCTGGCGGTGCTGGCATGGCTGGGACTGCTGTTTTTTGAAAGACCGCTGCTGACCTTCTTCGGTGCGGACGAATCGCTGCTGGCGCTGGCTCAGCGGTATCTTGTCCCCATCAAGTATGTGTTCCCCTTCTTCCTGTTTAACCAGATGCTGGCGGCGTTCCTGCGGAACGACGACGATCCGGGCCTTGCCACACTGGGCGTGCTGTCCGGCGGTATTTTCAACGTGTTCGGCGACTACTTCTTCGTGTTCCCCTGCGATATGGGCATCTACGGCGCGGGATTGGCCACGGCCATCGGCTCTGTTATTTCCTTTCTGGTGCTGATGACCCATTTTCTGCGCCGCCGGAACACGCTGCGGCTGGTGCGGGTGGAGCGGCTGCCCCGCAAGCTGTGGGAGATCACGGTGTCGGGCTTTTCCTCGTTCTTCATTGATGTGGCTATGGGTATCCTGACGGTGCTGTTCAACCGCCAGATCATGCGCTATCTGGGCAGCGATGCGCTGGCGGTGTACGGCCCCATCATCAATGTCAGCACCTTTGTCCAGTGCTGCGCCTACAGCGTGGGACAGGCGGTGCAGCCCATCATCTCCACCAACTACGGCGCGGGGAAGGGAAGCCGCATCCGTGAGACGCTGCGGCTGGCCCTGTACACCACGGCGGCCTTCGCGTTATTCTGGACGGCGCTGAGTTTTGCCGCACCCAACCTTTATATCCGGGTATTCATGAGCCCTACGCCGGAGATACTGGCGATCGCCCCGGCCATCATCCGGGTCTACGCACTGTCCTTCCTGCTGCTGCCCCTCAATATCTTCTCTACCTACTACTTCCAGTCCATCATGCAGCCACGGGCGGCGCTGATAGTCTCAGTGGCGCGGGGACTGGTCATCAGCGGCATTTTGATCCTGCTGCTGCCGGTGCTGACCGGCCCGGATTCCCTGTGGTTCGCCATGCCGGTCACGGAGCTGCTGACGGCGGTCTATACGATCTTTGCCATCCGGCGCTATACCAAGGCGCTGTAAGCGCAAAAAAACGGTACGCAAAGCGTACCGTTTTTTCGCGTAAATGAGCTTAGATCACGTGATATTCCTTCAGCAGCTTCTCAATGTCGGTGCCCTCCAGCTTGTCCAGCGCCTTCTTCACGGCCAGCTTCTCCACCAGACCCATCTCCATGTCGGTGGCCTTCTTGCCGTCGCGGAGCTTCACGGTGGCGTTCAGCAGGTCGCGGACATCATACACGCTGCCCCAGACCTCCGGCACGCCGCGATCCACGTTCAGCAGGGTGTACACGGCCTCCATACCGGTGCGCATGGAATACTCAGTGGTAAAGATGGTGTCGCGGGGTGTCTCGGCAAACTGGCCCAGGAAGGCGAAGTTCACGCTGCCGTCAGGCACCACGTTAGGCCGGTCGCCGTAAGCGCGGGGCATGAAGAACGCGTCGATATACGGCATCATGACCGGCACGGTGTTGGCGCTGTTCTCCGCCAGATCGGCGATCTGATCCTCCGGCACGCCGATGTGGTACAGCCACTCCATGCAGATCTCCTTGCCGGTGCACATACGCATGGGCTTCTTCACGTAGTCGCCGGGCTTGTCGGTGAACAGGGAGTACACCCACACCAGACAGTGATCCTTGGGCTGATCCCGGAACTGGGGCTGGCGGTTGATGGTCCAGCTCATGAGCCAGCTGGAGTCCTTCACGGTGACGATGCCGCCGGTGACCACATGGCCGGTGAAGGGATCCCGCTTGCAGATGTTCTTGATATAGGGGATGATCTTTTGGTCCAGCGTCTCCACGGTGGCGCTCATCCAGTTGGTCTGCTCGGGATCATGGCAGAACTTGTCGGGATGGCCGAAGGAGGGATCCTGGGCGGCGATCTTGCGCCACATATCCCAGCCGCCGCCCTCCTTCAGCTCGGTGTTGTAGGCGGCGGGCTTGTCCTGGCTGCCCATGGAGGAGTTCTCCACGCAGCCGCCGTTGGTAATGAACACCAGATCGTTCTCTGTCAGGTCGATGCCGCCGGCCTCACCGTTCTCGATGATGTCGATGCGCTTGGCCAGCTTGTGCTTCGGGTCAGAGCAGTCGAACTCCACGTTGGTGACCTGCACGCCGTAGTGGAACTGGACATTGTGGCTCTCCAGATACTTCACCATGGGCAGGATCATGGACTCATACTGGTTGTACTTGGTGAAGCGCAGGGCGGTGAAGTCGGGTAGTCCGCCGATGTGGTGGATATACCGCTGGATATAGAGCTTCATCTCCAGCGCACTGTGCCAGTTCTCAAAGGCGAACATGGTGCGCCAGTACAGCCAGAAGTTGGAGTTCAGCACCTCGTCATCGAAGAAGTCGGTGATCTTCTTGTCCTGCAAGTCCTCGTTGGGGGTGAAGAACAGCTTCATGATCTCCATAGCGCCCTTGTCGGAGATATTGAACTTGCCGTCGGTGTGGGCATCCTGCCCGCGGTTGACGGTGGCGCGGCACAGGGAGTAGTTGGGATCCTCCTTGTTGAGCCAATAGTACTCGTCCAGCACGCTGACGCCCTCCGTCTCGATGGAGGGGATGGAGCGGAACAGATCCCACATGACCTCGAAATGGTTGTCCATTTCCCGGCCGCCCCGCATGACGTAGCCCAGATTCTCGAACTTATAGCCGTCGCAGGCGCCGCCGGGCAGGTTGCCCTTCTCCAGAATGTGGACGTGCTCACCTTTCATCTGGCCGTCCCGCACCAGATAGCAGGCGGCGGTCAGGGCCGCAAGGCCGCTGCCCACGATATAGGCGGATTTCTGATCCACGCCCTCCGGCTTCTTGGGGCGGGCAAACGCTTCATAATTACCACTGGAATAATACATAGTAAAACCTCCTGTAAGTTCATTGCTTTATGTTTTCTTCTTGATGAGGAAAGCATACATCGATGACCGTGTTTTTTCAATGGACAGAAAACACCCGATGAACAGTTTTTGTTCACTTGAGGGGGAATTGCCTAGTTTTTCACCATTCCGGCACGTTTGAACAAAGTTTTGCCTGCTGCATGCTGTGGCTGCCTTGACATTTTTCGTCGTGGGAATTACAATAGCACCAATGGTTAGATAGCGCTAATCGCTTCTTTTTGACTAAGAGTTAGACGGCGCTAATCGCCGGAAACATAGACAGGAGGGTGACGCCATGTCAAAGAAAGCGACAGAGTTCCAGCGAAAGGAAATGAGCCGGATGTATCGCGGCAAGGAGATCTTCAAGCCGCTGAATACCGGTTGGATCGACCAGAATGTGGCCTGTGTGCGGGAGTGGGTGGCCAACATCTTCTTTTACCGGAAGGGCGATGCCACCATCATGATCGATGCCGGGTACAACTATGACCGGCTGGCGGAGAAAATGGGCTGGCTGGGCATCGACCCCAAGTCCATCCGCCACATTCTCATTACCCATCAGGACACCGACCACGTGGGTGCGGTGGAGGCCGACAGTCCCGGTCTGTTCCGGGACGCCACGCTGTACATAGGCGAGACAGAGAACAAGTATCTGACCGGCGAAACCCGCCGCAAGGTCATCTATCATCTGTACAAGCTGCCGCAGGTGATCATCAACAATGAAAAGGTGCTGCTGCGGGACGGTCAGAGCATGGATATCGACGGCATTAAAATTGAGTGCTTCCTTGTCCCCGGCCATACCTGGGGACACATGGTGTATCTCATCGATGACAAGTATCTCTTTACCGGAGACACCGTCTGGTTCGGCGCTGACGGCGGCTACGAGGGCCGGTTCACCCAGTGCGGCATCTGTACGCTGCTGAAAAAGCTGGGCCTGTACGATCTGACCCCGGCCATGTGACATCTGGACTACACCATGAGCGAGGCGGGCGGCGTGACGAATTTCGTGCGGCAGTACACGCTGGCATCCGGCGGGCCGTACTGCGACTGCGGCTATAAAAAGAAAACCGTATGACATGAAAAAAAGACCTTCGGCAGTGCCGAAGGTCTTTTTTCGTATGTACTTACTTTTTTTCGCCGTCGGGCAGCAGATTGGTCATGCTCTTCAGGCTGATGCCCAGCGTGGACATATTGTGCAGCAGGGCGGAGGTGGTAGGCGGCAGAATGCCTGCCACGCCCAGCACGATCAGCGAGAAGTTGAAGCTCACGATGAACCGGTAGTTCCGGTGGATACGGACCATCAGCGCCTCGCTGAGCTTCCGCAGCGTCACCAACTCGAACAGATCCTCCGACGCGATGGTGATGTCGGCGATCTCACGGGCGATGGCGGCGCCGGTGGAAATGGCGATACCCGCGTCGGCTTCCGACAGGGCAGGGGAGTCGTTCACGCCGTCGCCCACCATGATGACGGTGCGACCCTTTGCCTTTTCCTCGCGGATAAAGGCGGCCTTGTCCTCCGGAAGAACCTCCGCGAACACGGCGTCTACGCCTACTTGCCGGGCCACGGCCTCGGCGGTCTTGCGGTTGTCGCCGGTCATCATCACTACCTTGGAGATGCCGCAGTCATGCAGCGCCTTTACGGCGGCGCGGGCTTCCTTCCGCAGCGGATCGTAGACGCAGATCACGGCGGCCAACTCTCCGGCGATGCACAGGTACAGGTGGGAATAGGCTTCCGGCAGGTTGTCGAATTTCTCCTGCTCACCCTCCGGGATATGGCAGCCCTCGTCCTCAAATACGAAGTGGGCGCTGCCGATCAGCACCGATTTGCCCTCGACCATGCTGGAAATGCCGTGGGCCACCACGTACTGCACCTGAGAATGGTACTCCTCGTGGGAAAGACCACGCAGTTTGGCTTCCTCCACCACGGCATTGGCCATGGAGTGGGGATAGTGCTCCTCAAGGCAGGCGGCCAGCCGCAGCATATCCGGCTCCTTGTAGTCACCGAAGGTGATGATCTGGGCCACCTTGGGGGTGGCGTAGGTGAGGGTGCCGGTCTTGTCGAACACGATGGTGTCGGCCTTTGACACGGCCTCCAGAAAACATCCGCCCTTGACGGAGATGTGGTGGCTGGTGCTCTCCCGCATGGCGGACAGCACCGCGATGGGGATGGCCAGCTTTAGCGCGCAGGAGAAGTCCACCATCAGCACCGCCAGCGTCTTGGTGATGTTGCGGGTCAGCAGATAGGTCAGCGCCGTGCCGCCCAGCGTATAGGGCACCAGACGGTCGGCCAGACGGGCGGCCTTGTCCTCAGCGGTGGATTTCAGCTTTTCCGACTCCTCGATCATGTGAACGATGCGGTCGTACCGGCCGCCGCCGGACGCCTTGTCCACGCAGATAACGCATTCGCCCTCCTCGGCCACGGTTCCGGCATAGACATAGCTGCCGGGCCGCTTGGGAACAGGCATGGATTCGCCGGTCATGGAGGCCTGATTCACCATAGCCTCGCCGGATACCACCTTGCCGTCCAGCGGGATCAGGCTACCGGTACGGACGATCACGCAGTCGCCCGCCTTGATGTCGGAGATGGGGGTCAGTACCTCGGTATCGCCCACCTGAAGCCATACATGATCCACGTTCAGGCTCATGGCTCCGGCCAGATCGGCCACGGATTTCTTGTGAGTCCACTCCTCCAGTATCTCGCCCAGCCGCAGCATGAACATGACCGACCCGGCGGTGGAGAAGTCACCCCGTGCGATGGACACCGTCACAGCGGTGGCATCCAGCACTGCCACGGACAGCTTGCCGTGCCACAGCGCTTTCAGTCCCTCCTTGATGTACTTCACCGAGCGGAGAATAGACAGCGCCGTGGTGATGGGCACCGGCAGGAACAGCTTGGAGATGCACCGCCGCATGACGGTCATGGCCAGCTTGTCCTCAAACTCCCGGTTCAAAGCGCGGGAGGTGTGCTCCGGCACCAGATCCATAGTCTCGGCCTTGGGAAAGGAGAAAGCGGCCAGCGCGGCGATGACTGCGCCGCGCTGCGCGGAATAAAGCACCACGGCGTCCTGCGTCCGGTCATAGACCTTGACCTCCGTTACGCCGGGCACATTGCGCAGATAGTATTCCAGTACGTCCGCCTGATGCAGCGTCATCCGGGCGCACTGCATATGCACCCGCAGACGCCCGGCGGATTCATGGAGAATTGTGCATTTCATGGTTATTCAGCGGTGGCTTCTTCCTCGGAAGTGTCCTCCACAACGGCGGCGGCCTCGTCCTCGGCGCGCTGCTCGTTGATGGCCTTGGCGTCGGAGTAGATGTCCTCCACGTTCTCGCGGGCAGTGGTGACGGTCTTCATCACGCTGTCCTTGGCCCGCAGCACGGCGGCGGTGGTGTGGGTATAGGCCTTCTTGGCGTCCTTGCTGCTGAGCAGCTTGATACCGGCGGTGCCGAACAGCACGCCGGCGGCAAACATAGCAAGTTTCTTCATCGTAAATTACCTCCTGATTTTTCGATTTACGGGTGGTTTAAGTTCACCAACTTCATGACTGTAACATATCACAAGACGGGAAAAAATGCAAGTGTAAAGCGAAACAAAAGTGACAAAATTTTGAGGAAAAAGTAAGAGAAAAGAGAGAAAATTTGACCAATTATCCTCCTTTTGCGCGATAATAAAAAGCGGCTCCAAGACAAAAGCAGCAGCGCCAAAATCATATTTCCTGTGTCGTGCTGCAAATGGCTTGTGGGATATTGCCGGATTTCGCAAGGGCCTTGTCGAATCATTCTTGACAGTGAATGGCTTCGTCGATATGATAAGGGAAAGCTCATGCGCTATACCTCGACAGTGCTCGCCGCCGAGGGCCACGGCTGAACCGATAAAAAAGTACCCGGATCACATCTGGGTACTTTTTTGCCATTATGCTGTTTCAGCAGGCTTCTTTTCCGTCGAAGGCCATAGAGTCCATCACATAGTCCTTGATATCGTCCACCAGCGCCAGATACTTTGGGTGATGGAGAAAGTCGTTCAAATATTCCGGTCCGTCCAGATGGACGGCCATCATGATATCCGCATTGGAATCTCGTGCTGTCTCGCAGCGGTATACTTCTGCGTTGTGCAGGAAGGGGAGCGCCAGCTCCAGCTCTGCGTAGATCTTGCGGCAGCGGAAATAAATTTCGGTCACATCCGCGTTTCTTGTCAGCTTCAAAAGGTTGTAATGTACGATCATGCGTAGGGACCTCCTTTGTAAAATATTGCAATAATGTACCGCAGAATTTGGCAATTGTCAACCTTTTTCTTCGGCGATTTAGATAGATGAAGATGAATAAAATTGTGCAAAAGTTCCAAAAAGTAGAGAATGTGTTTTTTTTAACAATGAAAAGCGGGGAAGAAATGTGCACGTTTTTTGCAAAAAAATTTTTTTCTGGATGCAAGGGGGACAGGCGTTTTTCGCTTCTGCGGCCGGGCTTGTATTTTCGGCGGGGATTTGGTACAATAGCAACCGAATTTGAGAAAATGAGGCAATGATATGGATGCAGTAACGCTGAAGCATGTGGATAAATCCTATACCTCCTACAGCACGGAGGTGGTGTTGACCGGACAGACACGCGAGAGCCGCACGCGGCAGGTGCTGAAGGATCTGTCACTGTCCTTTCCGGTGGGACAGCTGACGGTGATCGTGGGGCGCAGCGGCTGCGGAAAAAGCACGCTGCTGAAGTTGCTGGCGGGGAAGGAGCAGCCGGACGCGGGAGAGATCGCGATGCCGGAGGGCTGGCACAGCGCCATGCTCAGTCCGGAGCCCTATGTGATCTCTTGGACGAACGTGCAGCGCAACGTGGCCATGGCCTGCGGCGTAGGCAAGACGCCGGAGGAGCGCTACGAAAAGGCGCGGGATTTTGTCCGGCTGGTAGGGCTGGAGGACTATGCCGACCTGACCCCGGTGGAGCTGTCCACCGGCATGAAGCAGCGGCTGGGCCTTGCCAGAGTGCTGGCGGGGCAGGCGGAGCTGCTGTTGATGGACGAGCCCTTCGCGTCGCTGGACTTTTTGACGCGGGAGGAGCTGCAAACCCAGCTGCTGGGCATCCAGCAGAAAATGCCCCGCACCATCATTCTGGTGACCCATCAGCTGGACGAAGCGGTGCTGCTGGGCCAGAAGATCATCGTCATGCATTCGGACAGCACCGTTCGGGAATTCGACCTGTCGGGCGAGCTGTACCCCCGCGACCTGAGCGCTCCGCAGATGCAGCAGCTGAAGCGGGAGATCACCGACGAGTGCCGGAAAGCGCAGGCGTAACGGCGAAAACGGCGGTTGCGGGTGTGTTAAGAGTGTGTTATACTGTGGCTGTCACAAAAAAAGAAGGAGTGATTTCTCATGCGCCAGTATGTTGTTGACGCGTTTACCGACCATGTGTTTGCGGGCAATCCCGCCGCCATCTGTGTGATGGATCGTTGGCTGGATGAAAAGACCATGATGGCCATTACCATCGAGAATAACCTGTCCGAAACGGCCTTTGCCGTGAAGGAGGGGGAGAAGTACCATCTGCGGTGGTTCACCCCCGGCGGCGAGATCGACCTGTGCGGTCATGCCACGCTGGGTACGGCCTGCGCCATCATGACCTTTGTGGCGCCGGAGCTGACGGAGATCACCTTTACCACCCTGTCCGGCGACCTGACGGTGGTGCGCCGGGGCGACCTGTATGAGATGGATTTCCCCGCCTACGAGCTGAAAAGCGTTCCGGTGACGCAGGCTATGGCCGACGCCATGAACGGCGCTATGCCAAAAGCCGCCTATATGGGCCGCGACCTGCTGTGCGTGTTTGACGATGAGGAGACGGTGCGCCGTATGACGGTGGATCAGGAGAAGGTGCGGGCACTGGACGGTCTGCTGCTGCACGCCACCGCGCCGGGCAAGGATGTGGACTGTGTGTCCCGCAGCTTCGCCCCCAAGTGTAATGTGGCGGAGGATCCCGTCTGCGGCTCCGGCCATTGCCACATCGTGCCCTATTGGGTGAAGGCGCTGGGCAAGGACAGCCTGGTGGCCTATCAGGCCAGCCCCAGAGGCGGCATCCTGTACTGCACCCAGATGGGCGACCGCATCAAGATGAGCGGCAAGGCCGCCGTCTATTCTGTGGCGGATATCAATATCGGCTGAGATAACAAGCAAACCCGTGAGACACAAACGTGTCTCACGGGTTTGCTTGTTATTCCGGTTGAATATCCTTCAGTATGGCCTGTACCTGCGCCAGCGAAAGCTTGTGGTCAGCGGCGATCCGGGCCAGATCCTCGTATTCGTATTTCGTCCGCGTCACCCCGTAGCCCTGAGAGGTCTTGTACCGCACGTCGCCGTAAGGGGTGGAGGTCACGCCTGCTGTGCGTGACAGCGTATACCGGCGGCAGGCATGCTCCCGCACGCCGATGGTGGTGGTATGGCGCAGCAGCAGCGCCGCCATTTTCTCCCTGTCCGCCGGACGGCACAGAACGGTCAGCAGCGTGCCGAGGCGGGACTTCTTCATGGTGATGGGCGCGGCCCACACGTCCAGCGCTCCGGCCCGCAGCAGTACCTCCATGGCGAAAGCAATGGACTCCGCCGTCATGTCGTCCAGATTGCAGTTCAGCTCCCACACCTGATTGTCGGTGTTCTCCGTTTCACCCCAGAAGGCGCGAAGGCAGTTGGCGGTGTCAAATTCCTTGGTTCCCATGCCGTAGCCTACTGTGTTGACCGTCATCACAGGCATTTCGCCGAAGCGGGTGACAAAATGCTTCAGCAGTGCGGCGCCGGTGGGAGTGCAGAGCTCCGCCCGGATCGTGCCGCTGTAGACGGGAACGCCCTGCAGCAGTAGCGCCGTGGCCGGTGCGGGAACAGGCAGAAGTCCGTGGGCGCACCGCACCTGACCGCTGCCGGTGCAGACGGGAGAAGCGATGATCTGCTCCGGCCCGAGCCGGTGCAGCAGCAGGCACACGGCGGCAATGTCCGCCAGCGCATCCATGGTGCCCACCTCGTGAAAATGGATCTGCGTGACAGGTACGCCGTGGACGCGGCTTTCGGCCTCCGCCAGAAGCTGATACACTGCCAGAATGTCCTGCTTCACCGCTTCCGGCAGGGCAAGATGGCCGACCATATGGGCGATCTGCTCCAGTACACTGTGATGGTGATCCTCGTGATGGTGATGGTGGTGCATGGCGTCGGATTCCTCTTGCCCGTCCACCTTCACCGACATATGGGTGCCGCATATCCCGCAGCGGGATACCGTTTCATAACTGTAGGTCACATGGGGGATGCCGATGGCGTTCAATTCCGCCAGTGCCGCGTCACGATCCAGCGTCAGCTCCAGCTGCGCGGCGGTCAGCATATCACCAGCTGCACCCATACCGCAGTCCAGATACAAGGTTTTCATGGGGATACCTCCGTTTTCAGAAGATGCATCACGATTATACTTGACATTGCCGGGATTTGCAACGTTCACTTGTAAGAAAAAGGAAAGCTGCCGTGACACATGTCGCGGCAGCTTTTGTGGTGACCCGTACCGGATTCGAACCGATGTTAAAGGCGTGAGAGGCCTCTGTCT
>URKW01000027.1 GCA_900548615.1 uncultured Eubacteriales bacterium
TATGTTCCGATGAAACAGGCTGTATTTGTGGGGTGTTCCAAACGGAATGCCCCACCAGTCAATTTATGAAAGAGAGGAACTGACTATATGAAAGAACAGAAATATTCTTATTCACAGCGAATTGGAAAGACAACATTCATCGTAAATGTAAAGCAGTCCGAAAGTGCCAAAAAGCCTTTGAATACGGTGTTTCAAGACATCTGCAAGCACGAGGTTTTGGGCGATTTCTTTACGGACAAATCATTTAATTTAGAAAATCCACAAAAAGTATCTTGACAAACTCGACCCCGAGGGGACGGGCTACCGAGCCAAGACCTGCTTTTCCAAGTTCAACAACCTGCCGGAGCTGATCTCCGTATTCAAAAATGTGGCGGACATCCAAACGGCGGATATGCTGAACCTGCCCGTGCCGGAGGCACACTACCACAATATTGCCCTGAAACCGTCCGAGTATCAGAAGGAGATGGTAGCGTCACTGGCGGAGCGTGCCGAGCAGGTACGCAACAAGCAGGTGGACAGCAGCGTGGACAACATGCTGCTGATCACCAACGATGGCCGGAAGCTGGCATTAGACCAGCGGCTCATCAATCCCATGCTGCCCGCCGACCCGGAGAGCAAAGCGGTCAAGTGCGCGGAGACGGTGTTTGACATCTGGCGGCGCACGGCGGAAAAGCACTCCACGCAGATGATCTTCTGTGACCTGTCTACGCCCAAGGGCGAGGGTGTTTTCAGTGTCTATGATGACATCCGCAGTAAGCTGGTGGAAATGGGCGTGCCGGAAAACGAGATCGCCTATATCCACGACGCCAAGACGGAGGCGCAGAAAAAAGACCTGTTCGCCAAGGTGCGCGCCGGTCAGGTGCGGGTGCTGTTGGGCAGCACACAGCGCATGGGAGCCGGAACCAACTGCCAGCAGAAGCTGGTGGCATTGCACCATTTGGACTGCCCGTGGCGTCCCGCAGATCTCCAACAGCGGGAGGGGCGCATCATCCGGCAGGGCAACGAAAATGCCGAGGTGGATATTTACAGTTACGTCACCGAGGGTACATTCGACGCTTACCTCTACCAACTGGTGGAGCGAAAGCAGAAATTCATCGCACAGATCATGACCAGCAAGTCGCCGGTGCGCTCTGCTGAGGACGTGGACGATCAGGCCCTCTCCTATGCGGAAATCAAGGCGCTGGCCAGTGGAAACCCTCTTATTAAAGAGAAAATGGATTTGGATATCGAAGTAACGAAGCTGAAGCTGCTGAAAAGCAGCCACCTCAGCCAGCGGTACGCACTGGAGGATGCCATCAGCAAGACGTTCCCCAAGTCTCTTGCTGAGACGCAGGAACGTCTCACCGGGTACGGCGCGGATATTGCCGCAGTCAAGGCGCACACCGCGCCTAATGAGGACGGGTTTTCGCCCATGACGCTGGCGGGTAAGGTCTACACCGAGAAAAAGGCGGCTGGCGCGGAACTGCTGGTGCTATGCCAGAATATGCTGACGCCGGAGGCGATGCAGATCGGCTCTTACCGCGGACTGACGCTGGAACTGTCCTTTGACAGCTTTTCACAGGAGTACAGGCTGACCATGATCGGGCAGCTGCGCCATGTGGTGACGCTGGGTACCGATGTGTTCGGCAATATCCAGCGCATGGATAATCTGCTGGAATCGCTGCCTCTCAAGGAGCAGGCTTGCCGGGAAAAGCTGAGTGATCTGCATAACCAGCTGGAAACGGCGAAGGTGGAGGTGTTGAAGCCATTTCCGCGTGAGGAGGAGCTGCAAACAAAGCTGGCGCGGTTGGAGGAGCTGAACGCCCTGTTGAATATGGACAAGCGTGAGCCGGAGGTCGTAGCCGAAACGGAAGCACCGGATAATAGCCAGCAGTCTCCGACAAGAAAAACGACAGAGTTAGAAAGGTAGGTCGATATGGGATACCAAGAGAGTTGGTTCTACATAGAACCGCAGCGAAAATTCGAGAAGATGATCCAAGCCTATGAACGGGCAGAGAATTCCGGCTACTATAAGGTAGCGGGCGCGGAACCGTGGTCAGTGGTGGTACTCAAGCAGCCCTTTGGAGACATTCCGGCAGGCAAGCGGCTGCTGTGGGTGTGCGGCGACAGGGGCTTTCACTGTGTGGCCGGTGTGTTCGGCGGCGAACTGAAATGCCGGGCGAAGCTCCGCGTCATTCCAATAGAGGAGGTGCTTGATCCGGACGACCGGCGTCTGGAGGGGCTGAATCTTGACTCCGCCGCTCCCTCCGAAAACGACTATATGCGCCGGTATAGTGTCCAGAACTATGCCTACCGCATGAGAACAGGACGGGAGCGGTGAAATAGTTTGACAGCAAATGCAGGCTTTGTTATAGTGCTCATGGTGATCGTGCTGCATATGCTTGTGGGGCGTGCAGCCGAAAAAGGGAACTTCCGCATAGAAGTTCCCTTTTTCACGAAAGAAAAATAGGGAACAAAACAGTCACTTATTGATGCAAAAAGTTCCCTAATTGGAAAGAGTGGAATCTCCTAAAAAAGCACATGATACAAGGAGCGTGTGCAGGTAAGACATGGACTTGTGCACATTGAGAATGCAGAGGCTACTTGTTTTTTGACCTCAACTGTGGTAAACTACTTATGAAATGAGGAATGGTGATGTTGAATCTATTTGTTTTGGAGTATGCGACCAATGCAAAAATTCCGGCAGTCGTAAAGGATGCGACGGAACAGGATTTGATGGCAACAAAGAATTGGCAAACTGCGTGGACAACTCCTTATGCGAAACAATTACCCAACAAGGTCGCCTTGCACCGCATGGACAATGATGAATTGTTGGGCCTGATGTCATATGAGTTGGATGAGGATGGCTTAGCCGTTGAAATCCTTTATCTTGAAAATGCACGTCATAGCAATGCAAATCTTCTTCATTTAGAAGGTGGATCAAAAAAGTACTTCGGCATTGCAAAAGCACTGTTTGCTTATGCAATACAGATTTCACTGGACGAGGGATTTGATGGCATTTTGATATTCAAAGCGAAAACCAGTGAGCTACTGGACTACTACATGAACAACTTTGGTGCGCGGCAGGTTGCATCATATGATCCGTTTCGCTTGGTAATATGGGAGGATGCCGCAGCAACTATTCTATCAGATTTTATTACGGAGGTGCGTGACAATGGATCAGAAAGAGCTTGAATATCTTCGGCGCATAGAAGATCACGCCGCCCAAACAGGGTGGGTCGCGCCGCTTACACAGGAAGATAAGGCGTATTTTGCCTATCTGCGACAGGTCAGCAAGCGTTACAATATCAATATGTCCAAGGCGAACAGACTGGAGTATGATTTTGTGATTCGTGTTGCAGAGAGTGAATTTTATCTCCAGAAAGCCAATGCGTAACAAGCAAAAATAATTCTATGAAAAAGCGTAGGCAAGTGCCTGCGCTTTTTTGCGTACACAGGGCTTTCCGCCAACTGTCGGATCAGATTTCCGCCAATCGTCGGAAAAATATTTCGCCAATCATCGGGAAAGGAGGTGATGTTCTATGCCGTTTATTCCACCAGAGCAGTTAGCCCGTGCCCGCGAGATGGATCTGCTGACCTATCTGCGGTGCTGTGAGCCGGAGGAACTGGTCAGCGCAGGCGGCAACACCTACGCTACCAGAAGCCATGACAGCCTAAAAATTTCCAACGGGAAATGGTACTGGTGGTCGCGTGGCGTCGGCGGAAGTAATGCGCTGGACTACCTGACCACTGTGCGGGAGCTGCCGCTGCCGGACGCTGTGCAGCGCATCCTAAATGCTGCCGGTGCGCCGCTGGCAGAAGTACCTCGCAGCAAAGCACACACAACGAAAATATTCTCTTTACCGCCCAAACACGCCGACAACCGGCGTGTTTTTTCATACCTCCATGGCCGCGGCATTGATCCGGAGATCATCAACCACTGCATCAAGCATGGCCTACTCTATGAATCGGCGCAGCATCACAACTGCGTATTCGTGGGCTTTACTGGTGACAGACCGGCCTACGCCATGCAGCGGGGAACGCTGCAAGAAAAGCGGTTTGTAGGCGAGGTGACCGGCAGCGACAAGCGATACTCTTTTGCTGTGCCGGTGACGCCGGGCGACAGTGCAACGCTGTGTCTTTTCGAGAGCGCCATTGACGCCCTCTCCTACCTGACGCTGCTGAAGCAGCGGGGACGGGACTGGCGCAAGGCCAATACACTGTCGCTGGGCGGCATCTCCGGCGAGGGTGTGAAACGATTGCCACCGGCACTCTCACGGTACTTGAAAGCAGCACCCCACATATCCCGTCTCGTGCTGTGCCTGGACAATGACGCGCCGGGGCGGGTAGCGGCAGCGTCCTTGCGGGAGCTGCTGGAGGGCTATGAGGTCATCGACAAGCCACCGGCGCAGGGCAAGGACTACAATGACCTGCTGCGGTATCGGCACTGCGCCCAGCGCGGCGAAGCCCGCTGATCTCTTTTTTCGGCGCGGCCTGAACTGCAACACAGCCGGAGGCTGCGTTGCAGTTGCAAGCATAGCATTTTGACAGCAAAACGCGCTTGTTAAGGGGCGAAAGCCCCCTAAGACCCCCATTCAATAAAAGGAAGTGACGATGATGAGAGAAACCGCCAAGCGGCTTTCGCTGCGGCTGAACGGCAGCGAGTACGCACACCTGAAAGTGCTGGCAGAGGGCTGCGGCATGAAGCTGGAGCCTACGCTGCGGCAGCTTATTTTAGGTGCGGAGTTGCGGTCAAGGCCGCCTGATGAAATAGCTGCGCTATTGCGGCAGCTATCCGCCATAGGCAACAATATCAACCAGATCGCAAAGGTGGCCAATGCCAGCGGCTTTGTCCGCATGGAGGATGTGGAGCATATCAAGTCCATGCAGAAAATGCTTTTACAGGCCGTGAAAAGGCTGTGACATGGCTTACACAAAGGTGTTTGCCATTCGCAGGCGGCTGGATGACCGTATCGATTATGTTGTCAATGGTGAAAAGACCGCACTGGACGCTGGTATTACTTACGCCACAAATCCAGAGAAAACGGAACAGCATTTCTTTACGTCTGCCATTAACTGCGGAAGCTGTGAAACCGCCTATGCCGAGATGCAGGAGACAAAGCAGCGGTTCGGCAGGCTGGGCGGCGTGGTGGGGTATCACTTCATCCAGTCCTTTGTGCCCGGCGAGGTGACACCGGAGCAGGCCCACGCCATCGGCGTGGCCTTTGCCCAGCGTCTGTTTGGCGACCGCTATGAGGTGGTCGTCGGCACCCACTTGGATAAAGCCCATCTCCACAATCATGTGGTGGTGAATTCCGTGTCTTTCGTGGATGGCAAAAAATATCATTCCAGCCCCGGCAGCTACTATTTTGACGTGCGAAGCACATCGGACGCCCTGTGCCGTGAAAACGACCTGTCCGTGATCGCACCACAGGGCAAGGGTAAGCACTACGCCGAATGGAAGGCGGAGAACGCAGGCAAGCCCACCATCCGCAGCGTCGTTCGCGCTGACATTGACAGTATCATTGCGGAAGCGTATACATACGATACCTTTCTGATGCTTCTGCGGCGGCGTGGATATGTGGTGCAGAACAACCCCAACCGCAAGTATGTGACCGTGCTGCCACCGGGCGGCAAGCGGGCGATCCGGCTGGATAGCCTGGGCGATGGTTACACGGAGCAGGACATTCGCAGGCGGCTGGCAACCCAGCGGGAAGGCGGCGCACAGACTGTGCCTGACCTCCCGCATAAGACCAAGCGCTACCGCATCAAAGGGAAACGACCTGCCGGGCCGAAAAGAAAAATCACTGGCTTTTACGCGCTCTATCTCAGGTATCTCTATCTGCTGCGAGGGACACACCGGAAGAAGCACTTCCGGCGCGTTCCTTTTTCCATGCGGCAGGAGATCGTGCGGCTGGAACGGTATGAGCGGCAGTTTCGCTATCTGTGGTCGAATCATATCACCACGGCGGAGGAACTTACCGCCCGTACCGGCGAACTGGAGTGCGAGATCGAAGCAGGCGTCATACAGCGAAAACCACTTTATCAGGAAAGGAGGCGAGCCACGGATGAGGAAAGCAAAGCACGGTGCAGCGCCGAGATTGACCGGCAGACTGCCTCCCTGCGGGAGAAGCGCAGGGAATTGGCCCTGTGCCGCAGGATATTGGCGGATGTGCCGCAGATATCCGAACAGCTACAGCAGGCGGAAGCCGAACAACAGGAACAAGTGAGAAAGGAGGAACGCAAACGTGAGTACCAGCGGTGAGACTGCCGATCTGGTGGTGAAAGAGAGTATCCAGATCACAGAAAGCGCCGTAAAGCTGGCGGGGCTGGGTGCCAAGAATCTGGCGGCGCTGCTGATCGCCATTGCCAAGGATAACCCGAAGCTGGCCGGAAAGACAGGTTTGAAGCGGCTGATCCAGGACGGCGAGGAGCTGACCATTTTCTCCATTAAGCAGGACGATTTGAAAGGCTTTCAGATGGAAAGCAAGCGCTATGGGGTGCTGTTCTATCCCATCGTCAATAAGGTGGAGAAAACCGGCACAGTGGAGATCATGGCCAAGGCCAAGGATGCCAAGCAGATCAACCGTATCTTTGAGCGGATGGGCTACCCAGCGCCCGTGCAGAGTGACGCAAGAAAACAACGGCCCCGCGCTCCGTCCGAGAACAGCTTCAGGGAGCGCGGGAGTGGTGCCAGAACCTCTACCGAGATGGATAAGCCCTCTGTGCGGGAAAAAGTCAAGGCGCTGAAAGCCGAGCTGGAAGCCGCCAGACGGAGAGAGCCCGTCATCCCGGTCAAGGAAAACGATCTGGCAAAATGAAGCTGCGCTGGCGGCAGGCAAAATTTTGACAGCAAATGGCTGCGGCTTCATAATGATGTCATCTGAAAGGAAAGGATGATACCATGATGAAAAAGAAAACGATCTGCTGTGCAGGACTGGTGCTGAGTATGATATGTCTCATAGGTTGTGCAGCCAAAGGCACTCAGAACACCCCGATTCCCGCATCGGCAGCCATTTCCCCACAGGCGGAAGCACCTGTTGCCAGCAAACCCGACACTGCTCCTGAACAGACAGTTCAGGACACGACCCCTGTGGTGGAACAGACCAAGGAAGCGGATACCTCGGTAAACGCAGATGCCGAAGTGCCGCAGACTGCGCCTGTACCCACCACGCAGCACAATGTCGCAGAGGACATTCCCTCCGAAACTGTCCACGCCAAGACGGGCTACGTGGAGCCGGAGCCTACACCAGAGCCGGAACCTACGCCCGAACCCACGGCTCCGGCAGATCGGCAGTCGGCCATCGACGCGGCCAACGCCTATGCGGTGACGCAGTACGGTGTCATTACGGACAGCGGCCTGACGCTGGACAACAGCGCTTACCGCTTCCCCGCCGCGGTGCCGGTGGATGCCTCGCAGGAGACGCTGGAGGCCAAGGCGCGGGACATGGTGGACTTCACGTTCCGTCAGCTCATGATGCAGGCGGGCAAGGACAGTGTGGCAGACGCCGGTTTCCACTGCAACGTTTGCATTGTGGAAGATGGCGGGAGCTTGCTGATCTACGTCCTCTATGACTAAAACACAACAATTCCATACGCAAAGCCTCTCTGGTAACAGAGGGGCTTTACCCTTTGAAAAGGAGGAAGCTATTGAAAACTGTTAAACGATTTACAGCTTTGGTACTTGCACTGGTTATGGCGGCGATGCTGGCGGTATCCGCCTACGCTGCCACCGTCGTGGTCAAGTATAAGGTGTATGTCTACACCTCACAGTTGACCTTCAAGCAGTATGACTACAGCAATTCGACGACGCCCAACACACGGAACCTGACCATTCTTGCTGACAGCAGTCTTGGCAGTGGCAGTGCCTTATTTCACCTCAAATATGTCAATGGCACAGTGGCCTACTGCATCCAGCCCGGTGTTCGCTCGGATGACAGCAGCAATTATGTGCAGGGCTCCAGCGGCTGCTGGTACAACCTACCCGCCGCCGTCCAAAGCGGTATCGCGCTGGCCTTGGCCTGCGGCTACCCCAGCGCCGAGTACGGTACAGCCTATGGTGACAGCAACAACAGCGATATTATCGGTGCAGAGAAATGGGCCGCTACGCAGGCAGTCATTTGGGACTTAATTTGCGAGTATCGCAGTCCTTACGACTACCGTTCCTGGGGCAGCAGCCCGTTTTACGGCTGTGTCGACACGTCCCGTTATCCCACGTTTGCTTTGTGGTATGAAAAAATCACGGACGCCATGCAAAGCGCAACTGATATTCCCAGCTTTGCGGCTGCTTCGTCTCGCTGGTGCGATACCATTGAGCTGACCAAGGATGCCAGCGGCAATTACTCCGCCAGCGTCACTGACACCAACGGTGTGCTGTCCGATTTCAATTTCAGCTCGAACAGCGGCAACGGCATCACATTCAGCCAGAAGGGCAATACCCTGACCATCACGGCCACGGCCGAAGCCGCCAAGGGCCTCTCGACCGAGAAAACCTACTCCGCCACTGGCAGCGCATACGGTATCGACCCTGACGAAGCCGTTCTGTGCTGGTATGATTCCACCGGCAAATACCAGTCGCTGGCGAGTTACACCGGTGTGGGGCGTGACCCGGTAAAGGCATATATCAAGATCAAGGCTACCGTGACGGAGGATAAGGGCAGCCTGACCATTAACAAGACCGACGCCGATACCGGCAAGGCGCTGGCGGGTGTCACATACCGACTCTTTGACAGCGCTGGCAACAAAATCGCTGACGCGACCACCGGCGCAAATGGCAAGGCGGTCTTTTCGGATTTGCCTCTCGGCAGTTATACCTATCAGGAGATCAGCGCACCGGAGGGGTATGTGGTAGATGATACCAAGTATCAGATCACCATTGCCACCGAGGCATTGAATATCACCGAGACCCGGACGAACACCATGGCAAAGGGCAGTCTCACCGTCCGCAAGGTGGACGTGACGGGTTCGCCTCTTGCTGGTGCGGAGTTGCTGCTGGAGACTTCCACAGACGGTCAGACCTGGACGGAGGTCGGTAAAATTACCACCGACAAGACAGGGATTGCCAAGTGGGGCGATCTCAAGATCGGTGCGCAGTACCGTATTATCGAGGCGAAAGCGCCTGCTGGCTATACCCTTATGACGGAGCCGGTGTTCACCGGTGTACTGGAGGCCAATAGCCCTGACGTTACCATTACCGCCTGCAACAGTGCAGGCTTCGTCCTGCCCTTCACGGGCGGCGTGGGTTTCGCCCCCTATATTCTATTTGCAGCACTCATGCTTTGCATGGGTGTTTATTTTTGCAAAAAATCTATCATCAAAAAGGAGACAAACTGAACATGAAAAAGATCCATCGCGTATTCGCCATGCTCATGGCCGCCATTATGGCCTTGAGCCTCGTTACTACGGCATTTGCCGCAGAACCTACCATTGACGCCAGCAAAAAGGCGTCGCTCTCCATTTACAAGTACGATATCACCAAAGCCAGCGAAGATGGCGTGTGGGATGCGGAATCCTACGTCTCCACCGGCCTGCATGACGACGCTGTTATCGACAAGCTGAGCAAATATGCTATTCAGGGCGTGGAGTTCACCTACCTTCGCATCGCTGACATTGCCATGAACAATGAAGTCATGGATGGTCAGCGCACGGTCGGTGTACTGTATGGCTTCGACACCTCTGACCGCTCCAACGCCGTGCTGTCCGCCATCGGCCTGACCGCCGCGGACGCTCACAAGACCGAGAACGGCATCAACTACTTCACCAGCGATGCTCTGAACAACAAGCTGGCCGCAACTCTCGCAACCAACGCTACGAATGTGAAGAACGCTCTGGAAGCTGCCGTGAAGAACGGCGGCGTGGCTATGACCGAGACGGATACCACTGGCCACACTTCCGCTTCTGATATGGATCAGGGCTTGTATCTTGTCGTGGAGACTCGCGTTCCTGAAAACGTGACTTCTACCTGCAATCCCTTCCTGATTTCCCTGCCCATGACGACCGTCGATGGCAGCGAGTGGATTTACGATCTGACCGTGTACCCCAAGAACCAGACTGGCAACCCCAACCTCGAAAAGACCGTCCGCGAGAGCAAGAACAGCACCGGCAAGCACAACGGCAGCCTGACCGACATCACCGATGGTTACGCTCATACCGCTACCGCTTCCGTGGGCGATGTTGTGGACTACCAGATTCTGAGTACCCTGCCCACCATTACCTCCAAGGCTTCCAGCCTGAGCGAGTACACCTATGTGGACACCATGTCCGAAGGTATTCGCTACCACAAGAACGACGTGGTTATCGAGTTCTTCAAGGACGCTGGCTGTACCGATAAGATTGCCACTTGGACGGAGGATTCCGGAAAGTTCACTGTGACCTACGATGACGTGCAGAACACCATGACCATCAAGATGACCGAGACTGGCCTGAGCGAGATCAACGAGGCGACCACTGTTTACACCGACAGTGTCAAGCGTGGTTACTCCGACTGTACAATGCGCATTACTTACGCCGCCACCCTGACCGCCGACGCGCAGATGGGCGACAAGGATAACCCCAATAATGTTACCCTAACTTGGAAGCGTACCAACACTACCTACTACGACACCTTGGAAGATTGCTGCCACGTCTATACCTATGGCGTAGACATCCTCAAGCAGTTCTCTGATGGTAAGGGTAGCATTCAGAACGTCAAATTCAACCTGCACAACGATACTGACGATTGCTATATCATCGCAGAGCAGAAGGACGGTGTGTACTACACCAAGGGCTTTACCTCCAAGAAGTCCGATGCTACCAACTTTATCCCCAATGCACAGGGCCACATCATTGTGAAGGGCCTGGAGGATGATAGCTACAGCCTGACTGAAACCGCCACGGATAAGGGGTATGTACTGCTCAAGGAAGCGGTCAAGATTATTATTAAGACCTCCGAGAATGGTCAGTGTGAGGAGTGTGGTGCGAAGCTCCTGACTGCTTCCGCCACCGTAAACGGCAAGGATGTTACCATGACGGATGGCAACGCCATTGTGCCCATGACTGTCGTCAATAATCCTGGTTTTGATCTGCCCAAGACTGGTGGCCGGGGTGTTTGGATGTATACGGTGGGCGGTGTCCTGCTGCTGGGCGCAGCGGCTTTCATCGTAATCCGCAGCCGTAAGCAGCACAAGAGTGAGCAGTGAAACGCTGGCTATTGGCGGCGGCTTGCGGCGTTGTGGCGCTGGGCCTTTTGCTTTACCCACTGGTGGGAGAACTTCTGAGTGAAAAGTATCATTCAGACGTGGAAACCACCTACACCGCAGCCATCGAGGACACCGATGATGCCGAGCTGACCGCCCAGCGTGAAGCCGCAGAGCAGTACAATGCTATGCTGGCCAATGCGACGATCTCTGAGGGAGGGGCATCCGCCCCTCCCTTGGCCTACGCCGATCAGCTCACCGTGGGCGGTGTCATGTGCTATGTTGACATTCCAAAAATCAATGTGTACCTGCCGGTACAGCACGGTACGGGTGCTGAGACACTTGAAAAATCCGTGGGCCATGTGGTAGGAACGTCTCTGCCGGTGGGCGGCAGCAGCACCCATGTGGTACTTTCGGCCCACAGCGGGATGGCAAGTTCCAAGCTGTTTTCGGACATCGACCAGCTTACAGAGGGTGACATCTTTTATATCCATGTCTTGGGTGAAGTTTTGGCTTATGAGGTAGATGCCATCAACACAGTGGTGCCTACAGATACGAGCCTGCTGCAAATCGAAAAAGGCAAGGATTTGGTCACGTTGGTGACGTGTACCCCGTTCGGGGTCAATACCCATCGCCTATTGGTACGGGGCCACCGGGTGCCATACACACCAGAGCAGGAATCAGCGACTGCCGAAGCGCAGAAGGCCACTTCCTCGTGGACGCAGCATTACCTCACAGGTCTTGGCATCGGCCTTGGCGTGGTGGCCGTGGTCGGTGGTGCTTACTTTTGGGTGAGGAGGGTGTGCCATGCGTAAGAAATCCCTTGTACTGGCAGTACTGCTGGCCGTGGCGGGCGTCTGCGTGATGCTGTGGCCGGTGTTCACGGGACATAGGCTCCAGAACAACGCCGCAACTGCCGTGCAGGAGTTCTTGGCCGACCGCGACGAACCGGAGCAGCAGTATCCCGAACTGCTGGCAGCTTTACAGAAATATAACCGCCAGCTTTACGCAGAAAAGCAGTGTAACCTCACCGACCTCGAAGCTTGCGAGACACCGGCTGCTGACCTGACCGCCTACGGCATTGAGGATGAGATTATAGGCGTCTTAGAGATACCCGCCATGGAACTGACCATGCCGGTCTATCTTGGCGCATCCGACACTCACCTCGCGGCAGGAGCGGCGGTGCTGGGTAACACGTCAGCGCCCATCGGCGGCGACAACACCAACTGCGTCATTGCCGGTCATAGAGGATGGAAAGGCGCGGACTACTTCCGGCACATAGATAAGCTTACCGTGGGCGATGAAGTTGTCATTACCACCCTGTGGGAAACGCTGACCTACACGGTAGCAGACATTCAGATCATCCAGCCGCACGAAATCGAAAGAATCAAAATCCAGCAAGGCCGCGACCTGCTGACGCTGCTGACCTGCCACCCCTACGCCAGCGGTGGCAAGCAGCGGTATGTAGTGTACTGCGAAAGGGTGACGGAATGAAGCCTGTAAAGCCTGTGGTATGGGTACTGCTGGGCATTTTCTCCGTTTACCTTGCCATTGCAGCGGCCAGCGCCTATGAGGAAGGCAGCAACATATTCGTATGGATGGGGCGTTTCAGTGAACTGCTGAAACGCCCTTCTTTACTGCGTTGGACGCCGCATACGGTGAAGTGCATCATCGTGACACTGCTGCTCTGCGCTTTTGCGGTGCTGCTGTACCGCTCAGACCGTGAGAAGCGCCGCCCCGGCGGTGAATACGGCACGGCCAAGTGGGAGGCGGTGGAGACGATGAACCAGAAGTACGCCGATAAGGACGGGCCGAACGTGATCCTGACCCAGCACGTTTCCATCGGCATGGACGGCTATAAGCACCAGCGCAACCTAAACGTCCTCGTGGTAGGCGGCAGTGGTTCCGGCAAGACGCGGTACTTCTGCAAGCCCGGTCTGATGGATGCCAACTGCTCCTATCTGGTAGTCGATCCCAAGGGGGAAATGCTGCGCTCCACCGGCCATTTTCTGAAAAGCCAAGGCTACGATATTAAGGTATTTGACCTGATCCATCCCCGTCAGTCGGATGGCTATAACCCGTTCCGCTATATTCGTGAGGAGCCGGACGTGCTGAAGCTGATGGACAATCTGGTGAAAAATACCACGCCGCCAAAAGGCGCGTCCAACGACCCCTTTTGGGAGAAAGCGGAAATCGCCCTGGATTCCGCCTTGATGCTGTATTTGCTCAGTGAAGCGCCAAAGGAGGAGCAGACCTTTGAAATGCTCATGTTCATGCTGAACAGCGCACAGGCCAGTGAGGAGGACGAACAATTCCAAAGCCCGCTGGACTTGCTGTTTCAATCGCTGGAGGATCGGGAGCCTGACCATTTGGCGGTGAAACAATATAAGGTTTACAAAAAGGCTGCGGGCAAGACCGCTAAGAGCATTCTGATTACGGCGGGCGTTCGCCTGACCGCCTTCATCTTCCCGCAGTATGCCGCCATCATGCAGGAGGACGAGATGGACTTCGGCTCTTTGGGTGAACGGAAGCGGGCAATCTTCTGCATTACCCCCGTCAACGATGGCAGCATGAACTATCTGGTCAGCATGCTGTTTACCCAGTGCTTTCAGGAGCTTTACCTGCGGGCGGACGAGCGGTATGACGGGCGGCTGCCGGTGCCGGTGCGGGTGATACAGGATGAGTGGGCCAACGTTCCCCAGCCGGACAGCTATCCCAAGGTGCTGGCAACCTGCCGCAGCTACAACATCGGCATTGATATTATCGTGCAGAACATCCAGAGCATCAAGGCCCGCTATCGAGACGAATACCAGAGTATTATCGGCAACTGCGATACGCTGCTGTTTTTGGGCGGCGGCAACGAGCCGGAATCGCTGGAGTTCATGTCAAAGCTGCTGGGTAAGGAAACTATCAGCATCCGGACACGGGGCCAGACGCGGGGCCGAAGTGGCTCCAGCTCCATCAACTATCAGTTGACGGGACGTGAGCTGATGACGCCAGACGAAATACGCCGTATGCCCACGCGGGAAGCGCTGCTGCTGATCCGCGGCGAGAGCCCTGTGCGGGACAGAAAGTACAACATTAAGAAGCACCCCAATTACCGCTACACGCAGGATGGCGGCGCGAAGCCCTATATCCACAACCCGCCGCCTGCGCCCGATTACGCATTGACAGATCTGCCCTATGTGTTCCGAACATTGGACGACTTTAGATTTTTGGAGTCCTGCAAATAAAAGTCAATAGCAAAAACAAAAAAGTCCCGCAAAATTTGCGAGACTGAAAATGGGTACAACAAAACAGGCTGGAGAAGAATTGAATCGCCAGCCGGGATGAAGTTGGTCGTTCGCTTAACTCTGTGCGAGGCTCTGCCGCGCGTCGAATGCCTCAAGGCACTCTTTCACACGGGCATAGTAGATGCGCAGGAACTTGTTCTGCGCGGCTGTCATGTAGACAAAATAAGGCTTGCCCTCGCTGCGTTTCTTATCGAGGAACTGGTACACAGGCTCATCTACAGGAGACCTCTTTAGGTAAGTGCAGACGATTTGATACAGCGTTTTCCGAAGATGCGGAGAACCGCGCTTGGTTGTTGGAGTGCTTTTTGCTTCGTGCTTGCCGGATTGATCCACAGCCGGATCAACACCGGCGAAACCCACGATAGAACTGCGGCGGGGAAAACGGCGTACATCTCCAATCTCAGCCATAAGCTGTGCGGCAGTGGTTTCGCCAACACCGTACATGGCCCGCACGGTATCGTACTCCGGCAGCTGCTTTGCAAGGCGTGTCATTTCGGCACGCAAAGCTGCCAGTGTCATCTTACCCGCAAGAAGCTGCTGTGCCGCTGTGGTAATGAGTAACTTCGTGTTGTCATTCTTCGGCAGCGTGGTGAAATGGCCGTAGCTTCCGGCGTAGACATCCAGCGCCTTTTCTGCGCTAAAATGGTAGCCCTTGCGCTTGCACCACTTCTGATAGCGCTCGGTGAATGCCTTTTCGCTGACGCGGCAGACGCAGTCACAGTGCCAGAAGGTCATGACAAAATCCACCCATTTCTGGTGGCCGTCCGCACGCTCCGGGCTGGAGAACAGTTCGTTCACGCCAGGAAAGGTCTTGTCGGCCAGCGAAATGAGATTGTTTTGCAGCGATACCACCGTTTTCATGTAGAGGTTGTACTGGCGGCTGCACAGCTTCAGTTGTTGTCTTACAGTGTCCATGGGAGTATATTCCCGCAGATCTACCCAATTGTCAAGGCCGTACTTGGCGATTTTCATGGCATCCGCCTTGTCGGTTTTGACCTTGCGGATAGAGCCGCCCCCGCTCTGTTTGATGAACAGCGGATTGAGGACGCAGACATAAATGCCGTACTCATACAGTGCCGCCGCGACCGGCTCGTGGTAGCGCCCGGTGGCCTCCATGACGACGCGGGTATCTTCCCCCAGCGCGATGATGGCGTAAGCCATCTGCTCCAGACCGATCTCGGTGTGGAGAAATTCCTGTGGCAGCAACGCCACTTCACCCATTGGCCGCAGGGCAGCCACCATGCTTTTCCCTTTGGAAACATCGATCCCTACTGCGTTCATTTTGTTCCTCCTTATGATTGGATATGGCTTTCCGCCCTTTACTCATTGCCTGTTCAATCTCCTGGGTGACGCGAGCGCACGAAGTGGCTCTACCTGCGCAAATCGAATGCTGCGAATGAAAGAGGCGGCTGACGGACTCCAAAACGGGCATGTTAGCCCAAGGCGATTACTGTCAGACCATTTTCTCTCCCATTCTAACAGCTTCGGCTTTGAGATGGAAAAAGACGTGGCTGGCTGCCGCGCCTTTAACCGTAACTTTATTGTAGGAGGACGAATATGAACAAGAAAAACAAGAGAAGAAGGAAAATCGCCGGAGGTATCTGCGGGAGCGCAGTGCTTTCCTTATGCGCTGTTACCACCGCCTACGCCACCGGCGGTGATCCTCTGACCATTGTCAACAACCTGTCCGATTTCATCTTTTCGGTCATCAAGGCCATTGGCATTATCATTCTCGGCTGGGGCATCGTGCAGGTGGGCATGAGCATCCAGAGCCACGACGCCAGCCAGCGAACACAGGGATTGCTGTGCCTGTTCGGCGGCCTGCTTATCGCCTTTGCCAAGGAGATTCTGACGCTGATTGGCGCGGTGTAAACCATGGACAACAACTGGATCATTGACAATCTCAACTACGCCTTTGGCGTGTGGAACGACAAGCTGACAGAGATGTGGTCGCTGCTGTCCCAATCGCCACAGGCGTTCAAGGGCGGCACCATCTGGCAGACGATCCAGACCGTCAACGGAGCCATGCAGGGCATCGGCTATGGTCTGCTGGTGCTGTTTCTGGCCATTGGCATCTTCCGCAGCAGCGCCAGCTTTCGGGACTTCCAGCGGCCTGAACACGTTCTGCGGCACTTTATTTACTTCGTCATGGCGAAGCTGGCTGTCACCTATGGCATCGACCTGATGGTGGACATTTTCGCGGTCTGCGCCGGTATCATCTCCGCCGCTGCCGGCAGCGTGGGCGGTATCGACGGGGCAACTGTCTCGCTGCCTGCGGAGATGGCAGCGGCCATAGAGGACGTGGGATTCCTTGCCAGTATCCCCCTGTGGCTGGTGACGCTGCTGGGCTGTCTGCTTATCACGGTACTGGCGTTTCTGCTAATTCTTACCGTGTATGGCCGGTTTTTCAAGCTCTTTTTATATGCTGCACTGTCGCCGGTAGCACTGGCGTCCTTTGCGGGAGAAGGCACGTCCCAGATGGGACGTGCCTTTCTCAAAAGCTATATGGGCGTGTGTCTGGAGGGCGCAGTGATCGTGCTGGCCTGCATCGTGTTTTCGGCCTTCGCTGCCAGCGACACGGTCGTGCTGGGCGGTGGTTCGGTGGTCACACAGGTGTGGGGCTATCTTGGCGAGGTCATCTTCAATATGCTGGTGCTGGTAGGACTGGTGAAGGGTGCCGACCGCGTGGTGAGGGAGATGTTTGGGATGTGAGAGAACCGCTCACGTTCCTGCAATATCGGTCGCATGGCTTGTAGAGAGGAAAAGTGTTAAAGGTTGCAAAAATCCTCTCTAAACTATGGAGGTACACATGGAAATCAAAATCAACAAAGAGATACGCAGCTACAAGGAAACCGTCTACTTCGGCCTGACGGCGCGGCAGTTGATCTGTTCGCTGCTGGCGGTGGGTACGGCGGTGGGGCTGTACTTCGCCCTGCGGGGCGTGTTAGACCGCGAGACGCTGGGGTGGCTGTGCATCGTGGGCGCTGCACCTATGGCGGCGGCAGGCTTCTTCCACTACAACGGCCTGACGCTGGAGCAATTCCTGTGGGCGTGGTGCAAGACCAACTTTCTGCTGGCCGGTCGGCGGCTGTGGCACAGCGAGAATTACCTATACGACCTTTGGGAGAAGGAGGACAAGAAGTGAGAAAACTATTCAAGGGCCGCAGCACGGAGCGGGACGCCTTTCGCATTCCCCGCAGCGTGCAGCAGTCCATCCCCATCAAGCGCATCTATAAGGACGGTATCTTTCGTGTAAGCGGCAGGTTTTCCAAGACCTGGCGCTTTTTTGACATCAATTATGCCGTGGCCTCGCCGGAAAAGCAAATGGAGCTGTTTCTGGGCTACTGCGGCGTTCTCAACAGCCTACCCATCGACGCGGGTATTAAGCTGACGCTGGTGAACCGCCAGCTCAACCGGCAGGAGTTCAGCCGGAATCTCCTGATGGCCTACCGGCAGGATGGCCGCGACTACATGCGCCGCGAGTACAACGACATTCTGCTGGACAAGGCCAGCGGCAGCAACAATCTGGTGCAGGAGAAGTACATCACCGTGTCCGTTGCCAAGCACAGCATTGAGGAGGCCCGTACCTTTTTCGCCCGCGTCGGCACCGACCTGACCGCTGGCCTGAGCCGCATGGATTCCGGCATACGGGAGATCACCCTCAACGAGCGTCTGCGGCTGTTCCACGACTTCTTCCGCGTGGGGCAGGAATCGGCCTTTGCCTTCGACCTGCAAACCGCCCAGCGGCGCGGCCACGACTTCCGCGACGCCATCGCGCCGGAGACGCTGCAATTCTTCCCTGACCACTATGCCGTGGACGAGCGCGTGGGCCGCACCATGTTCCTGCGGGAGTATGCCAGCTTCATCAAGGACACCATGATAACCGAGCTGATGGACTACCCCCGCAACATGATGCTGTCCATCGACATTGTGCCGGTAGCCACCGACGAGGCCGTGTCGGAGATGCACCGGCGCATCATGGCGGTGGAGAGCGACATTACCCGCTGGCAGCAGCGGCAGAATCACCACAACAATTTCTCCGCCAATATTCCTTATGATCTGGAGCAGATGCGGAAGGAAACGCGGGAGTTTCTGGACGACCTGACCGCCCGTGACCAGCGGATGATGTACGCGCTGGTGACGCTGACCCATCTTGCCGACAACGAGGAGCAGTTGGAGCAGGACACGGAGGCTCTGTCCGCCATTGGCCGTTCCCATGGCTGCCAGTTTGCCACAATGAAATACCAGCAGGAGGACGCGCTGAACACGGTGCTGCCCTACGGCCTGCGGCGCATCGACGCCATGCGGACGCTGACCACCGAGAGTACCGCCGTGCTGCTGCCCTTCAAGACGCAGGAGATCATGGACACCGGCGGCCTGTACTACGGCGTCAACGCCGTGTCCCGCAACCTTATCATCTGCAACCGCGACGCCCTGCTGAACGGCCACGGCCTGTATCTGGGCGTATCCGGCAGCGGCAAGTCCATGATGGCCAAGCAGGAGATCGGCTTTGTGGGCCTGAACACCGACCACGACATTATCGTGGTAGACCCTGAGCGCGAGTATGGCCCGCTGATCCGCGCCCTGGGCGGTGAGGTTATCACCATCTCCGCCTCCAACGGCAGCTACGTCAATGCGCTGGACATTTCCAAGGAGTACGGCGACGGGCGCAATCCGCTGGTACTGAAAAGTGAGTTCATCATGTCCCTGTGTGAACAACTCATGGGTGCAGGCGAGATCGGCGCAAAGGAGAAGTCCATCATCGACCGCTGCACCGCCAACATCTACCGCAAGTACATCCGTAAATATGAGGGAGACCCGCCTACGCTGAAAGACCTCTACGATGACCTCATGCGGCAGAAGGAGCCTGTTGCCCACGAAATTGCGCTGGCGCTGGAGTTGTTTACCACCGGCAGTCTCAACGTGTTCGCCCACCAGACCAACATCGACACCCGCAACCGCATCACCTGCTATGACATTCAGGATTTGGGCGAGAACCTGAAGCCTATTGGCCTGCTGGTGATGCTGGACAGCATCCTGAACCGCGTCATTCGCAACCGGCAGCAGGGGCGGTACACCCACGTCTACATTGACGAGATATACCTGTTCTTCGCCAGCCCCGGCGTAAGCGGCAAGAGCGCCATCAACAACTACTCCAGCGAGTTTTTGTATAAATGCTGGAAGCGGTTCCGTAAATACTACGCCACCCTCACCGGCATTACGCAGAACGTGGAGGAATGCCTGTTGTCCGACACGGCGCGGCTGATGTTCGCCAACAGTGAGTTTTTGGTGCTGCTGAATCAGGCTCCTACCGATCGTGTGGAGCTGGCCAAGCTGCTGGGAGCCAGCGACGCGCAGATGGATTACGTCAGTGATGCACCAGCAGGACATGGGCTTATTAAAGTCGGCTCTTGCCTTGTGCCGTTCATCAACGAGCTGCCACGCGACACGGAGCTGTACCGCCTGATGACCACCAAGCCGGGGGAGCAAAATGCGTGATGTCAAGACCCGTGCCGCCATGGAGCAGCCGAAAACACGGCAGAAGAACGCCATACCCCGCACGGCGGTGCGTATCTTGCAGCGGCACTATGCACAGCAGAAGCAGGAACGTCAGACGCAGCGCCAGCGCCAACCGGTGGAGTATGCCACGGAGCAGGTGCAGCATGGCGCAGCGGATGCCGCCCGTCTGACCTTCCGTGCCACGCGGCATCTTCAGCGGAAGTACGTCCTGCACAAGTACCGCGCCCAGAAGGTACGGCAGCGGCAGGAGACAACGGCGGCGCAGGTGCTGCAGCGGGATATGTGGCGGTCAACGGAGCAGTCCGCCGCCGCGCAGAGTACCACGGCGGCGGAGACACCCCGCACCACAACGGTGCCGCGCCAACCGGCGCAAAAACCGCCTACGACTGCCATGACCGCAGCACAACAACGGGCGAAGCAGCACACCCAGCGCACTGCCCAACGGCAGATGCTCCAACAGACGAAAGCCGCCACCCGCAAAGCGGGACAGCGGCTGGGGGAGAAGGGACACGGGGGGGGGGAAGCAACCTTGTCCA
>URKW01000028.1 GCA_900548615.1 uncultured Eubacteriales bacterium
AAATTCTGTGGGGCGGCCGGGGGGGGGCGGGGGGTCCCTGCCGCTGGCCTACCGCTGGCAGACGCTGCTGGACGAGACAAAGGGCGTGGCGGAGACGGCCACACGGGAATATCTGCGGATCGGCGCGGTGTTTTCCACCAACCAGTACATTCTTCCGGCGGCGTACCGCCGCTTTCTCCACCGGAAGCTGCCGGTGGCCCTGTGGGTGCAGACCCTGCGTGGCGCAGGCTACGATGGCGCCCAGACGGTGGCCCGCCGTGAGCTGGAGATGGCCCTGATGGACGGCGACAGCTTCTTTCACCCCCAGCTGGACATTACCCCTCTGTGTAGCGAGGAGACCATGGTGGCCTGCTCGCCGGACAGCCCCTATGGCGACGTGGTAGCGCCCCGTGACCTGGATCCCGCCAGCGAGATCGTGGTGTCGTGGCGGAAAAGCGTGCAGGACTGGCGGGATCACTGGTTCGGCCTGACCACTGCGCCGCTGCTGTACGCCGACTCCATGCAGGTGGTGAACTCCTTCCTGGGCAGCGAAATGATGTGGGCCATCGTGCCTGCCGCCGCGGCCCGTGCGCTGGAGAAGGAGGGCCGGGCAAAGATCTGCCGCCTGACCGATCCGCCGCCTGAACGGGTGTCCTACCTCATCACCCGCCGGGGCGAGACCCTCAGCGATGCCGCGCAGCTTCTGCTGGAGGACGTCCGCACGGAGATACGGCACATTCCCGGCATCCAGCTATTTATATAAGGAGAGCGCCTGCGGAGAGATCCCCGCGGGCGCTTTATTTCGTCTGCGCGGCGGGGTGAGGGCATGCTGCCCTACGTACGGTTACTGCATCTTTTCGTAGGGGCCGACGACTCTGTCGGCCCTAACGTTGACGGTACAATTACTTGCGGGCGGACAGGGTCGTCCGCCCCTACAAATGAACGCCCGACCGTCACACCCCACCCGTCACGACGGCCGGACAGCCCGCTGCTTGGGGATGCGAATGGTCAGCAGGATCTCACTGTCGGTGTCCCGGCGGCCCAGATCGGCGTCCACGCCGCACTGGCGTATCATTTGCAGGCTGCGGTCGATGCTGTTGAGGAACAGCCGCACGTCCTTGATGATGTAGGTGGGGCGGCTCTGGGGCGGCGTGACCTGTGCCTGCGCCAGCAGCCGCTCGATGTAGCTCTCCGTCTGGGCCACGTTCAAACTGCGCCCGACGATCACCGCCAGCGCCGCCAGCTGCTCTGCCTCGCCGCTGAGCCGCAGCAGAGCGCGGGCGTGGCGCTCGGTCAGGTGGGCCTGCCGCAGACCGTCCCGCACCGGCTCGCTGAGCCGCAGCAGCCGCAGCTTGTTGGCCACGGCGGACTGGGATTTGCCCAGCTTCTCCGCCGCCTGCTCCTGACTCAGCCCGTACCGGCTGATGAGCCGGGCGATGGCGGCGGCCTCCTCGAAGCAGTCCAGATCGCGCCGCTGCAAATTTTCGATCAGCGCCAGCATCCCCGCGTCCTGCTCGTCCACCTGCGCCACAAGGCACGGCACCTCCCGCAGACCGGCCATCCGGGCGGCCCGCATACGGCGCTCGCCCGCCACCAGCTGATAGCCGCCCGGCGTCCGCCGGACGGTCAGCGGCTGCAAAATGCCATAGGCGCGGATGCTGTCCGCCAGCTCCCGCAGAGCCGCCTCGTCGAAGCTGCGGCGGGGCTGCTGGGGATTGGGGGACAGCTGCGCCAGGGAAATGTACTGGACGCGGGAGGACAGAAAATCACTTTTCCGGCGGCTTTTCATGGCAGTTCACTCCTTTTTCACCATTGTACGGCATAAAAGGTGCGGAACGCGGCGATTTGCGTCGGAGGGCCGGAATTTTTTGCGCGGCGGATAATATCGCGCCGTCCGATAAACGTTCGGTGGTCGGTAGTGGGTTGTAGGGGCGACCCTTGCGGTCGCCCGAAATGACGGTTGTATCGTGCGGGCATCCCATGCCTCTCCCAAAGGGAGAGCCAAGAGCCTGTCCCTCGTTACATCGCGTGTTGGCACGAAAAAAAGACGGCCCTCTGGCCGTCTTTTGCTCAGTCATTCACATCGTAGAAGATCCGTTCGCCCTCCTCGGCCAGACCCAGCAGGTCGCGGGCCAGCGCCTTGATAAAGCTCTCGTCATCCTTCTTGGCAAGGTCGGAGCGCAAGGCGTCGTTCTCCTGCTGCTGCTGCGTCAGCTGCTGGGACAGGACGGATTCCTCCTGCTGGGCGGTTTTCAGCTGGCCGTAGACCCGCACGATCTGCACGCCCAGCGCCACCACCAGCACGGCCACCACCAGCATCAGCAGAGTGCTGGTGCGCTTCTTTGTTTTCTTGTGGGTCGTCGCTCTGGCCATGGCCCGGCCTCCCTTCTGCCGCGACGGCTTTTCCTGTGTGGAACGGGACTTCCACTCATCCACTCTCATTGTAACGCACTTCTGCCAAAAAGAAAAGTACTTTTTGACAGCGGCGGCACATTTTTTTATCAGCCGTCCCAAAAGGGCGAAGGGCGACCACAGCAGCCGCCCCGTTTCCACCAGCGCCGTCACCCAGAAGTCCCACACAGGCCGCAGCAGCGGCGACAGCAGGCAGAACCACACTACGCCGCCCAGCAGCATCCCCGTCACCATGTACAGCCGCAGCTCGCCCTCCCCCACCACCAGCGCCAGCCACAGCAGTCCCGCGCCCAGCAGCGCCGCGAACACCCCGTCCAGCAGGTGGGTCAGCCGCCTGTCCCGGCGATCCAGCAGCCGGGCCGAGCGCAGCACGTCATACACCAGACCGGCCGCCCCGCCCAGCGCCGCCGCCGCGCCCAACTGCTGCAGCTGCGCCGCCACATAGTTTTCCATCAGGCAAACAGGCGGCTGAACAGACCGCTGCGGCTGGGCTGCTCCTCCTCGTAATTCACGCCGTCGATGCGGCCGTCCACGTGCAGCTCGCCGCCGTCCAGACTCAGCTTGCCGATGTGCAGACCCTCGCCGGTGACTACCAGCGTTCCGGCGCAGGTGGACATGACGATGCAGTTCTCGTCAAACCGCTCCACGTCCTCCACCCCGGCCACCGTCAGCTTTTCCCGGCCCTCCATGGTCAGCCGGTGATACATGGCGCCGCCGCCGTCGTTCCGATCATATGCCAAAGAAAACACCCTCCCTACAAAGCGTTACTGCATTGTATGAGAGGGTGCGGAAAATTATAACGTTGTCTCCCGGTACATGGCGGCGGCGTCGGCCTTGCCCACGTTGTCGGCCACCGACAGCACCTCCACCGACAGGGCCTTCTGGCCGAAGCGGATGGTGATCACGTCGCCCACCTTCACATCGTAGGAAGCGCGGGCCACCCGTCCGTTGACGGTGACGCGCTCGTTGTCGCAGGCCTCGTTGGCCACGGTGCGCCGCTTGATCAGGCGGCTGACCTTCAGGTATTTGTCCAGTCTCATGGTGTGTCCTCCTTGGGGGTAAAAAGAAAAGCGGCGAAGCCGCTTTTCCTATTGGCAACAAAATCGCAGATTTTGTGCAGTTTTTACTTGATGGCGTCCTTCAGCGCCTTGCCGGCCTTGAAGGTGGGAACCTTGGAAGCAGCGATGGTGACGGGCTCCTTGGTGCGGGGATTCAGGCCGGTACGCTCGGCGCGGTGCTTCACCTCGAAAGAGCCAAAGCCCACCAGCTGCACCTTCTCCTCGGTCTTCAGACCCTCAGTGATGGCGGACAGAGTGGCGTTGACAGCAGCCTCGGCAGCCTTCTTGGACAGACCGGCCTTCTCGGCGACGGCATTGATCAGTTCGGTTTTATTCATGGGTAGTTCCTCCTAAATTTTTTTCGTTGGTAAAGATATGAACCCTACATCCTAAAACGAAGCATGTCGCATTAAGAACAAATGAAAGACCCTAACGCAGAGGGCAATAGAAAATTTACCATATTTGCGGTGTTATTGCAACCCCTTTTCCACAGAAAGAGCAAAAAAATCACCGCAGACCCAGCCTCTTTGCCCACTTTTGCCCATTTTTGAAGTGGCTCAGGTCGTCGGCTGTCACCGCGCCCAGCGCCAGCGCCATCACCGCGTAGACCGCCGCTGCGGCGGCAATGGCGGCGGCGACTGCCAGATTCTGGGAAACATAGCGGCCCAGCAGCGTGAACGCCGAGCGGGCCGCCAGCGCCATCATCGCCGTACACAGGGCCGGACGCCACAGGCAGCGGAAGAAGTCCACCTGCCCACGGGTGCAGCGGTGGACGGCGATCATGTTCAGCACCACGATCAGGGCGTAGCTGTACAGCGTGCCTACCGGCGCGCCGCGAATGCCCATGTCCGGATTGCCCACCATCAGGTAGTTGGTGACGATCTTCAGCGCGCCGCCTGCCAGCAGCGTCCAGATGGGGATATTCTCCCGGCCGTTGGCCTGTAAAATGCCGTTGGTGGCCACCATCAGGCACACGAAGATGCTGGCGATGCCCAGCATCGTCAGGTGATAGGCGGCGGCTTGCGCCGTTTCCGGCACGGCGGGGTACAGCAGCTGTAGGATCGGCCCTGCCAGCACGCTGAGCCCCACCCCCATAGGCAGCGCCAGCAGCGCCGTGATCCGCAGGGCGGAGGCGGTCAGCCGTGCCGCCGCCGCGTCGTCGTGCCGTGTCCGGGCCTGAGAGATGGCGGGGATCAGCGACACCGTCAGCGGATAGATGAACGACGGCGGCAGCACGAACAGCGTCATGCCGAAGGTGTACTGGCCGTACAGCTCCGCGGCGGCCTCTGCCGACAGGCCCAGCCGGGCTTGCAGGGTGCCCAGCACCAGCGACTGATCCAGCAGCGTCATCAGGCTCATGGCGCCGCCCGCCACCGTGATGGGCACGCCGATCCTCAGCAGCTGCCCCAGCGTGTCCCCTACCGGCTCCAGCGGCCCGCCGCTCTCTCTGGGACAGCGGCGCAGCGCCCACAGAAGGAACAGCAAGCCCAGCGCCGAGCCGCAGGTAACGCCCGCGATGGCTCCGGCGGCGCCGGTCTCCGGGGCAGCTCCCCTGCGCAGCAGAAAGGCGCACAGTCCCAGCCCCACCAGCAGCTTGCAGGCGGATTCGATGATCTGGCTGACGGCGGTGGGGGTCATGTTTCCCAGCCCCTGGGTATAGCCCCGGATGGCGGAGGTGAGACACACGCACAGCACCGACGGCGCCAGCACCCGGATCGCCGCTGCCGCCATGGGGTCGTGGAGCGCTCCGGCCATGGTTTTTGGCAGCAGGAACATCAGCGCCGAAAACACCAGTCCCACGACGCCCAGCAGCGCCAGCGCGCAGCGAAAGACGCGCCGGGCCTGACTGTGGCGGCCCATGGCCTCCGCCTGTGCCACCAGCCGCGAGGCCGCCAGCGGCAGCCCCGCCGTGGACAGCATCAGCAGCAGGTTATAGACGTTGTAGGCGGCGTAGAAGTGGGCCATGCCCTGACTGTCCAGCAGGTTGCCCAGTGGGATCTTGTACAGCGCCCCCAACACCTTGGTGACGGCCACAGCGCCGGCCAGAATGGCCGCGCCGCTCAAGAAACTCTGTCTGCGCGGCAATCCGCCACCTCCTTGCTTTGGGTAATGATAGGATATGCCAAGGCCCCCTTGTGTAAAGGGGGCTGTCGAGCGGAGCGAGACTGGGGGATTGTCAATTCCCGGACAACCCCTCCGTCAACGCTTCGCGTTGCCACCTCCCCTTACACAGGGGAGGCTTTGGAAGGGAACCCCTATTCCCCCAAATTCTCCAGCATCTCCCGGTGGAAGGCGGCGAACTTTTCCAGATCCGCCGCCACCTGCTCCTGTCGCTGGATGTACTCGGTGGGGTACTTGGGGTGGAAAACCCGGTCGATCCGGTCGTCCCGGCGGATATCCACCATTTTGGTGGAGCCGCCCGCGCCCAGCGACAGGATGCTGTGCAGCTCCTCCATGATGTAGATATTATATAGTCCCTCCGCGCCGGATATGCACCAGCCCACGTTCTCAAAGCTGCCGGACATGTACTTCTGGCGATAGAGATAGTAGGGGGCGAACCCGGCGGCGCGCAGGGTGGGGTCGGCGTAGTCCAGCATTTCCGCCACGGCCTCAGCCGAGGGGATGGGGCTGCCCTCCAGCGTCAGGCGGCTGCCCTTTTTCAGCGCCAGCGTGTGGACGGTGATGTTGTCCGCCCCGCTTTTGATGCACTGATCCAGCGTTTTCCGGAAGCCCTCCGGCGTGTCGGCGGGCAGTCCGGCGATCAGATCCATGTTCACATGGGGGAACCCCATGGACGTGGCCTGCTCCATGGCGGCCAGAATGTCCGTCGCCGAGTGTCGGCGGCCGATGGCCCGCAGCACGTTGTCGTCCAGCGACTGGGGATTGACGCTGATGCGGTCGGCCCCGTGGTCGAGGAGCACCTGTAATTTCTCCCGGTCGATGGTGTCGGGGCGGCCCGCCTCGATGCAGTACTCCACCACGCCGCTGAGGTCAAAGCTGCGGTTCAGGTGGGTCAGCAGATGATCCATCTGCCTGGCGGACAGTGTGGTGGGCGTGCCGCCGCCCATGTAGAAGGCCTTGATGCGCAGTCCCGTGTCCTGCACCATCCGGGCCGCCAGCGTGATCTCCCGCTCCAGCGCTTCCAGATACGGCTCCATCAGCTTGAAGGAGCGCTCCACCGCCTGGGACACAAAGCTGCAATAGGCGCATCGTGTGGGGCAGAAGGGGATACCGATATACAGGGAGATGTCGTTGGGCTGGAGAGCCTCCTTGGCGGCGATGCCCGCCTGTGCCGCCTCGATACACATGCGGCGGCGGGGCGCGGATACCTGATAGGTGCGCTCCAGCTCACGGTCGGCCTGCCGGGGCGTCATGCCGCCGCGCAGCAGTCGTGCCGCCAGCTTGGCGGGCCGCACGCCCGTCAGGCTGCCCCATGCGGGGACGCGGCCCATGATCTCCACCGCCGCCTTGAAAAAGCTCATTTTCAGCGCCCGCTGCCGCAGTCCCTCCTGCTGATAGGGGGTCAGCGCGGGATCGATGCGCACGCGGGAAAGACCGCGACCCTCCCGTCCCTGATAGCGGATGCGGGTGGTCGCGGTGGTGTAGGTGCTTCCCTCGGATAATTTGACCCAGGCGCAGTTTTCCTCCGCAGCGTCCGGGTCGTACACCGGACGCTCGGTGGGGAAAAAGGCTAACAGATCCTGTTCGATAGCGTAGCGGTCGTTGTGACCGGTAAAGATCAGCTTCATGCGTTCATGCCCTGCTTCATATAGGGATTGTACTTCCGCTCATAGTCCATGTCGGTGGCGGAGTCGTGGCCGGGATAGACGGTGTACTGCCCCTCCAGCCGGCCCAGACGGGCCAGAGACTTCAACATAGCACGGTAGTCGCCGCCGGGGAAGTCGCACCGGCCGCAGTTGCCCCGGAACAGCGTGTCGCCGGAGAAAATAACGCGCTGGCCCTCCACCAGCAGCGACACGGAACCCTCGGAGTGGCCCGGCGTTTCCATCACATCCAGCGTCAGACCGCCCACCGTCAGCTTGTCGCCCTCCTTGTAGTACCGCTGGTTCTTCTCGCCCAGCCGGGGGAACCGCAGCTCGCCGCCTGCGCCGTCCACGGCGTCGGCGCGGTGGATATAGACCGGCAGCTCCGGCCATTTTTCCAGCAGACCCGCCACGCCGGTGTAGTGGTCAAAGTGGCCGTGGGTCAGCAGGATCATGGTGGGGGTGCAGCCGGAGGAGGCGATCATGGCGGCGATCCGTTCCGGCTCGTCACCGGGGTCGATGACGGCGCAGACCTTGGCTTCCTCGTCGCAGAGGATGTAGCAGTTGGTCATGATGGGGCCCACCATCAGAGACAGTACCTTCATGCAAGCGCCCTCCTTACAGCTGGTCGGTGTCCACCACCAGCGTCAGCGGGCCGTCGTTCAGGCTGTCCACCTGCATGTAGGCGCCGAACTCGCCGGTCTCGGTGTGGAAGCCCTTGGCGCGGCACAGCTCCACGAACTTCTCGTACAGGGGGATGGCCACATCAGGCCGCGCGGCGGCCAAAAATTCGGGGCGGCGGCCCTTCTTGCAGTTGCCGTACAGGGTGAACTGGGAAACCACCAGCAGCTCGCCCTTCACCTCGTCCAGACTGCGGTTCATCTTGCCGTTCTCGTCCTCGAAGATGCGAAGGCCCGTCAGCTTGTCCGCCAGCTTGACGGCCTGGGCCTCGGTGTCCTCATGGGTGATGCCCAGTAGGATCAGGAAGCCCTCGCCGATCTGGCCATGTACTTTTCCGTCGATGGTGACGGAGGCGTGTTTCACGCGGGTCAATACAGCGCGCATAATTTGTTCTCCTTTATACAAATAGTATTCAATCGATGCGGGGGGGGGAATGCCGATATGCGAATAAGGCACAAAAATCAGTTGTAGGGGCGGACGACTCTGTCCGCCCTGACGGCGTAAGATAGTGCCTTCAAAATCAAGATAGATGCTACGGCAGCATAGCTGCCGAGATCGACACTAAAAACATGCCACCGGCATATTTTTTTAACGTGTCGACGTCGGCCCCTACGAAGCGCTTATCGAAGATTTTGCGCCAGTCACTTTTACCCCGCCGGCCGTGTCACCTTCATGACCCCCTGGATCTGCTCCAGCCGGCTGGTGACGGTTTTCAGCTGCTCCCGGCCCGATACGGAGATGCCCAGATCCAGCAGGGCGAAGCCGTCCGGCGTAGACCGGGCGTTCAGGGACAGCACCCTCGTCTTGGTGGCCGACAGCACCGTGGACACGTCCACGATCAGGCTGATGCGATCCTTGGCCACCACCTGCAGCATGGTGTGGTATTCCTCGCTGGTCTTGTCGGCCCAGCTGACCCGGATCCAACGCCCCGCCTCGGCGGGATTGTCCCTGGAGCGCAGTACGTTGGGGCAGTCCGCCCGGTGCACCGACACGCCGTAGCCCCGGGTGATGAAGCCCACGATATCGTCTCCCGGCACGGGAGAGCAGCACTTGGAGAACTTCACCAGACAGTTGCTGAGACCCTCCACGATGATGCCGTGCTCACCCTTCCGCTGGGGCACGGCGGGGCGGCCCCACCCCCCCCCCCCCCCCCCCCGGACGAGAACATCACCTCCGGCTGGCCCGCCACAGGCACCTCCGCCTGCCGCTCGGCCTGATGCTGGTGCAGGATACGCTGGATATCCTCCCGCAGTCGGCCGATGACCTTCAGCGCCGTCACGCCGCCGTAGCCGATGGCGGCGTACATATCGTCCACGGAGTTGAAGCTGAGCTTTTTCAGCACATTGGGCACGTTCTCGTCCGCCAGCAGCTCCTTCAGGGAGACACCGGTGCGCTTCAGCTCCGACTCGAAGCTCTGGCGGCCGTTGACGATGTTCTCGTCCCGCTTCTCCCGCTTGAACCACTGGCGGATTTTGCTGCGGGCGTTGCTGGAGCGGGCGATCTTGATCCAGTCGCGGCTGGGGCCGTGAGCGCTCTGGCTGGTGGAGACCTCCACCACGTCGCCGTTCTGCAGCCGGTGGTTCAGCGGCACGATGCGGCCGTTCACCTTGGCAGACACCATGTGGTTGCCCACGGCGGAGTGGATGTTATAGGCAAAGTCGATGGGCGTGGCGCCGGCAGGCAGGTTGATCACGTCGCCGTTGGGGGTGAACACGAATACCTCGTCGGCGAACATGTCTACCTTCAGCGAATGGATGAAGTCCTCCGCGTCGGCGCCCTCCTGATTCTCCAGCAGGCGGCGCACCCACTCGTAGCGGCCCTCGTCGCCGCCGCCCTGTCCGTTCTGTTTGTACTTCCAGTGGGCGGCGATGCCGTATTCCGCCACCTCGTGCATCTCCTTGGTACGAATCTGTACCTCAAAGGGGATGCCGCTCTCGCCCACCACCGTGGTGTGCAGGCTCTGGTACAAATTGGGCTTGGGGGTGCCGATATAGTCCTTGAACCGGCCCAGAATGGGCTTGAACAGGTCGTGAATGATGCCCAGCACGTTATAGCAGTCCGCCACCGTGTCCACGATGACGCGGAAGGCGAACAGGTCGAACACGTCGTCCAGACTCTTGTTCTGGGTGTACATCTTGCGGTAGATGGAATAGGGGTGCTTCATGCGGCCATACACGGTGGCCTCGATGCCCTCCTCCCGGAGCCGCGTCACGATCCGGTCGTGGACGGCGGACATGAACCCGTCGTACTCCGCCGCCTTCTCGTCCAGCGCCTCGGTGATCTCCCGGTAGCCCACCGGGTCGAGATATTTCAGACTGAGGTCCTCCAGCTCCCACTTCATCTTCTGCATGCCCAGCCGGTGGGCGATGGGCGCGTAGATCTCCATGGTCTCGAAGGATTTCTGCTTCTGCTTCTCCGGCGTCTGGTACTCCATGGTGCGCATGTTGTGGAGCCGGTCGGAGATTTTGATGAGGATGACGCGGATGTCCTTGCTCATGGCCATCAGCATCTTCCGCAGGTTCTCCATCTGCTCCTCCTCCTTGGAGGTGTAGTGGACGCGGGTCAGCTTGCTGACGCCCTCCACCAGATCGGCGATGGTGGGGGAAAACAGCTTGGCCAGCTGCTCGTGGGTGGCCTCGGTATCCTCAATGGTGTCGTGCAGCAGCGCCGCCACAATGGATTCGCTGTCCAGATGCAGCTCCTCCGCCACGATCTGAGCCACCGCCAGCGGGTGGGTCACAAAGGGCGAGCCGTCCTTGCGCAGCTGCGGGCCGTGCAGGTCCCGGGCAAACTCATAGGCCTGCCGTATCTGCTGGAAGTTGGCGGAGGGGTTATAGCCCCGCACGGTGTCCTCCAGATGCTGATAGATGGCCTCGATATCTGCGGTCTTGCTCATTGGATGGCACCTCCTCCCCGTCCTGTGGTCTCCGCGTCAGCCAGACGCTGTATGTATACGGAATCCTCCAGATGGACTTTTTTATCCTTTCCCGCCAGATGCAGCGTCACGCTGTCGCCCTGCGCCGAAACGTCCAGCAGGCCCCGTTCCTGAAACACCGCCAGACAGAACGCGCCCCGCAGGAACGCGTCGGTCTTGCCCAGCGCCGCGCTCAGCGACCGCAGCAGCGGCAGATACGCCGTGTGCAGCCCGTCCTCCGGCACCAGATGCTCCAGCGCCCGCCATACGGTCACGTACTGCTCGCGGGTGGGCAGCATCCGCCGTGCATTCCTGGCGGACACCGTGCCGCCGCCGGTGCATTGCCGCACCAGCGCCAGCGACTCCTGCTCCCGGCTGCTGGCCAGCAGCGAGGGCCGGATATCCACCATTTGCAGCTGCATGGTGCGGTTGCCCCGGAATTCGTTGACCTGTAAATAGAAGGCCGCGTCCACCCGGTCGCCCTCGGCACAGCCGCAGGCGGAGGAGGTGGTGGAGAAGAAAATGCCGTCAAACTGGGCGCTTCCCTTGCCCAGCCGCAGCTTCAAATGCCGGTTCTGGCCCACGTTCTGCGTCCGCAGCAGCGTGGCACCCATCAGGCAGAACAGGGGCCGGGCGTTGCCGCTGCCGTAGGGCTCCAGTGCGCTCAGCGCCTCCACCTCCTGTAACGTGACACGACCGGGCTGATGCAGCTCCATGTCGATCTCCAGCACCGATTCCGGCGCCTTGCCCACCCAGTACTCGGCGGCGTATTGGTTCATCCGCTCCCGGAAGGCGGGGATGTTGGCCTCGTCAATGGTAAAGCCCGCCGCCAGCTCGTGGCCGCCGAAGCCCAGCAGCAGGTCGGAGCAGCTCTCCAGCGCGGCGAACAGGTTGAAGCCGCCCCAGCTGCGGCAGGAGCCCTTGCCCACCCCGCCGTTGAGGTGGATCATAAAGCTGGGACGGGAGTATTTTTCACTGAGGCGCGAGGCCACGATGCCCACCACGCCCTGATGCCACGTGTCCGAGGCCAGCACCAGTGCCCGGCGCTCCTCCTCCGGCAGCTGCTCGATCATCTCCTCCGCCTGAGAGTAGATGGTCTGCTCCACGCACTGCCGCTCCCGGTTCAGGGCGCACAGCGCCTTGGCCAGCTCCTCCGCCTGGGCGGGATCCTGACACAGCAGCAGGTCGGCCGCCATGTCCGCCGCACCCATGCGGCCCGCCGCGTTGATGCGGGGCGCCAGCACGAAGCCGATCTGCACCGAGGAGATCTCCCGTCCGGCCAGACCCGCCTCCTTCAGCAGGGCGTGCAGCCCGATAAAGTCCGAGCGATCCAGCGTGGCAAGGCCCCGGGATACGATGGTGCGGTTCTCGCCGGTCATCTGCATCACGTCGGCCACGGTGCCCACCGCCGCCAGCGTGCAGTACCGGGAGAACAGAGCCTCCTCCCTGTCGGGGCCGCCCAGCGCCAGCACCAGCTTCAGCGCCACGCCGCACCCGGCCAGATGCTTGAAGGGATATTCGCAGTCGCCCCGCCGTGGATCCACCACCGCGCAGGCCACCGGCAGCGTCTCCTTGCACTCGTGGTGATCCGTCACCACCACGTCCATGCCGATGGAGCGGGCAAAGGCCACCTCCTCCACGCCGGTGATGCCGCAGTCCACCGTCACCAGCAGCGTGGCGCCGCCCTTCCGCAGCCCCTCGATGGCGTCGCGGCTCAGGCCGTAGCCGTCCTCGATCCGGCGGGGAATGTAGTGCAACACGTCGGCGCCCCGGCTTTTCAGATAGTCCACCATGATACACGTGGCGGTGATGCCGTCCACGTCATAGTCTCCAAAAATCGCGATCCTCTCTCCGGCGGCGACAGCCTGTGCGATCCGTTCCACGGCCTTGTCCATATCCCGCATCAGAAATGGGGAATAGGTCAGCGACGTTTCCTGTGTCAGGAATTCCGCCGCGTCCTCGGCGCATTCCACGCCGCGGCTCGCCAGCACGCCGGATACCAGGTAGGGATAGCCCGCGTCGGCCAGCCGTTCCGCTGCGGCGCTGTTTTCCTGCGCCACATGCCAGGACGGAAATTTCATGGTTCGCCCGCCTCCTTTCGTTTCCTTCTATAATAAGCTATAGTATAGCAAATATCCGGAAAAAGGTAAAGAAAAAATTCTCTCCCCCTATGGTTGCAATCCTTAACGCTATCCCGTATAATAAAAGTTGAAAACCATAGAATCGAGGAATCATCATGCGTCCTGACGGCAAGCGGGTCAAAGACCTTCCGCCCATTGTGGCGGCTATTCCCTATATCATGCCCAAGCGGTATGACGCCCAGAACACCATTACCGAGTATATTGACGAGGAGCTGATCAAGTCCTACATCCGGGAAAAGCGCCGTACCGGCGTCCGGATCAACCATATGGCCGTCATCATCGCCGCCTACTACCGGGCCGTGATGTATAACCCCAAGCTGAACTACTTCATCATGAACAGCAAGGTATACAAGCGGAACCACTTCTGCGTGTCCTTCGTGATCCTGAAGAAGCTGGCGGACGGACGGCCTGACGAAACATCCCTGAAAATTTTCCTGACGCCGGAGGACACCGTGTTCTCCATCCAGCAGAAGATCACCGACGCCGTGTCCACCAACGCCGCCACCGAGCAGAAGAACAATACCGACAAGTTCGCCCGGATGATGTTCTCCATCCCGCTGCTGCCCAAGCTCGTCATCTGGCTGGCCTACCATCTGGATAAGCTGGGTCTGCTGCCCCGGAAGATCATCGACCTCAGCCCCTTCCATACCAGCATGTTCATCACCAATCTGGCCTCCATCAAGACCAGCTATATCCACCACCATTGCTACGAGTTCGGCACCACCAGCGTGTTTGTCTGCATGGGCAAGCCTGTGCCGGATTACATGAGCGGCAATCTCAACAAGAAGATCATGCCGCTGGGCGTGGTGATGGACGAGCGGATCTGCACCGGCTATGAATACGCCGCCTTCTGCAACGATTTCCGCAAGTTCCTCCGCAAGCCGGAGGAACTGGAGGTTCCCTATCAGGCGGAATAAACGCATTGGGTACAGTAAACGTTTGTAGGGGCCGACGTCGACACGTTAAGAAAACATGCCCGTGGCATGTTTTTAGTGTCGATCTCGGCAGCTATGCTGCCGTAGCATCTATCTTGAATTTGAAGGCACTATCTTACGTCGTTAGGGCGGACAGAGTCGTCCGCCCCTACGGAATGACCATCGATAGAATTTCATAGGGCGCGATGCCCACATCGCGCCGCCGAACAACGCTTTGGTGTCTACCGTCGCGCTGCATCAGCGGCAGCGGCGCAAGAAGAAAGTCGATTCGTCATACGCAACGATAACCACCGTGTTCTGTAAACACGTGGTATAAGGCCGCAAATTTGTAAAAGGGCATAGCGTGCGCGGATTCTTAAACCGCAGGTTTAAGCAGCGTTTTTGGGTACTTTTGCCGCTGTGGGCAAAAGTACCTCGTCCCCGAGGGGACGAAAATCCCCTCGCACCGACGCGAAGCATCTAAAAACCAAACAGGAAAAGGGAGGACTTCCGTCCTCCCTTTTCCCTACCATATAAACCACAAGGCGACAAATCGCCGGGGTATCGTGAAGATACGCCCGCCGTGCAATGCACCGGGCGGTTGTCATTTCATTATAACGAAAAACGTGGGAAAAGCAAACCGATATTTTCACAAAAAATAGCGGAGGCTCTTGTACAAATCGTCAAAAGTTGCACAAAAACCGCTCCCGGAAGGCGCTCCGGAAGCGGTTTGGTGAGTCAGCGTTCCGGATCCCAGTCGGAGGGCCCGCCGCCGAAGCGGTCGTCCGCGTGGAACTCCCCGTCGTCCCGCGGCGGCTGACAGCCCACGCCGGACATCTGCTTGATGGCCTGGAAGTAGCCGATATCCGTCTGCTGGATATAGGGCATGATCCAGATGCTCAGGATGCCCAGCGTCAGGCCGCACAGGATGATCCAGCCCAGAAAGCTGAGATCCAGCACAAACAGCTCCCACTTGTGGCCCCGTGTCTGGGCCTTGCTCATGTTCAGCGCCTCCATCACGCCCATCTCCGGATTCTCACACAGATTATACAGGGCGAAGCGGTAGCGGTATCCGGCGATGATGCCGGGGATGATGAACAGCAGCGACCACAGGAACACGAAGATATACTGCACGATCTCCAGCAGGATGATCTTGCCCGCAAACAGGAATCCGTCAAACAGGGTGGTGTAAGGGGTGATAAGCCCCTTGCGCACGTTCATGGTGTACAGGATGTATCCCGCGCCCAGCACCGCCGCCACCAGCGATATCACGATGGAGACGAACCACACCGCCGGCGCCGGCAGGTGCAGGATGGGCTCCGTTCCCCGCAGATACACCGCCGCCTCCGGCATGTAATCCGCCAGATAGCCGTATACCTCCGCCTGAGGGCTGCCGGACACCAGATAGTCGATGCCGTCCAGCACCAGTCCGATGGCCAGATAGATCAGCGTGAACACATAGGCCGATTCCCTGGCGTTCTTGGTAATGGCCTTGGCCTCATATTTCAATTGTACCCGATCGAGCATAAGAAAAAGCTCCTTTCCATGGCTGCAATGACTTCCTTTTACTGGAAAGCCGCCGGAGACGCTCCGCCGCTTTCCTCAATATATTGTATCACGGGGAGAGTGGGAACGCAAGACCAGAAAATTTGAGAGAAAATTGGGTTTAGTTACCGACAAAAAAGACAAATTTTCAGGAAGAATTCCCGCATAACACTGGACAACAGCGAGTTTTTGTTGTATGATAAAACGCAGTGTGAGGTGGTATCTCACCACCTGAAGTAGCCGATGGTGAAGATCAGGCGTGCGGACTTGGAACCCCCGCGCGTGTGATACTCACCATCAGATACGAATGCAGTAAGATGAGGTGAAGACAATGGCACAAGCTTTCTTTGGCGGCGTTCATCCCAATGATATGAAGGCCGCGACCAATGAAAAGGCCATCGAAAAGCTGGAAGCTCCGGCTGAGGTGGTCATCCCCATGTCTATGCACATCGGTGCGCCTTGCAAACCCATTGTTGCAGTGGGCGACAAGGTAAAAATTGGACAGAGGATCGGCGAACCCGGCGGATTCGTATCCGCCCCCATCCACGCCAGCGTGTCCGGCACGGTCAAGGCTGTGGAACCCCGCCCCTATTCCATGGGCGGCACCATGATGTCCGTGGTGATCGAGAACGATTTCCAGGACACCATCAGCGAAGACGTGAAGCCCGCGGCTGACCCCGAGACACTGACGGGTGAGCAGCTGGTGGAGATCGTCAAGAACGCAGGCATCGTCGGCCAGGGCGGCGCTACCTTCCCCACCCACGTGAAGATCTCCTCCGCGCTGGGCAAGGTGGACTACGTCATCATCAACGCCGCCGAGTGCGAACCCTATATCACCGGCGACCACCGCACCTGCCTGGAGCGTCCCGATCAGGTCATCAAGGGCGCTACCGTGCTGGCCAAGTGCTTCGGTCTGGACAAGGTGTACATCGGTATCGAGGCCAACAAGCAGAACGCGGCCGACGTGCTGAACGCCAAGATCCAGGAGCTGAACGCTCCCGTGGTGGTGGAGGTGCTCCACACCCGTTACCCCCAGGGCGCTGAGAAGCAGCTGGTGCAGGCCGTGTCCGGCCGGCAGGTGCCCTCCGGCAAGCTGCCCGCCGATGCAGGCTGCTGCATCTTCAACCTGAACACCACCTGCGCCATCTACCGTGCTGTGTACGAGGGCATGCCCGTGGTCAGCAAGATCGTCACCGTGTCCGGCTCCGGCGTTATCGAGCCCAAGAATATCGAGTGCCCCATCGGCACCCCCATTTCCAAGCTGTTCGACGCCTGCGGCGGCCTGAAGGATGAGACCTATAAGCTCATCATGGGCGGCCCGATGATGGGTCTGGCCCAGTACAGCGTGGACGTGTCCGTCGGTAAGGGCACCGGCGCCATGCTGGCCTTTGCCGGTGAGGAGGAGAAGTACGAGGAGAATCCTCAGTGCATCCGCTGCGGCAAGTGCGTGGGCGTGTGCCCCATCCGTCTGGAGCCCGTGTTCATGTACAAATATCTGATGAAGGGCGACGTGGAGACGTGGCAGAATACGCTGCACGGCATGGACTGCATCGAGTGCGGCGCCTGCACCTACACCTGTCCCGCCCGCCTGCCTCTGACCCATGCGTTCCGTCTGGGCAAGCAGCAGGTCAACAACGCGAGAATGGCCGCCAAGGCCAAGGCGGAGGCCGAGGCAAAGGCCGCCGCTGAAAAGAAGGAGGCGTAAACCATGACTGATTACAAGAATCTGAAGCTGATCGCGTCCTCCTCCCCCCATATCCGTTCCAACGAGAACACCCGCTCCATCATGCTGGACGTGATCATCGCCATGCTGCCTGCGCTGGTCTGGGCCATCTATAACTTTGGCTTCAAGGCGCTGATCTCTGTGGTAGTGTCCGTCGTGGCCTGCCTGTTCTGGGAGTGGCTGTACCGCAAGCTGCTGAAGAAGCCCCAGGCCATCGGCGACCTGTCCGCCGTTGTCACCGGTATGCTGCTGGCCTTTGTGTGCCCGCCTGAGCTGCCCTGGTGGACGCTGATCATCGGCGCGTTCTTCTCCATCGTTGTGGTCAAGCAGCTCTACGGCGGCATCGGCTGCAACTTCCTGAACCCCGCTCTGGCCGGCCGTGCCATTCTGCTGGCCAGCTATGCCACCGCTATGACCACCTGGACCCTGCCCTCCAGCAAGAAGGAGCTGGCAGACGTGATCTCCACCGCTACTCCCCTGCAGATCATGAAGGAGGGCACCGTGGAGAAGTTCGCCGAGCTGACCACCAACTACACCGTGGGCGATATGTTCATCGGCCGTATCGGCGGCTCTCTGGGCGAGGTTTCCGCTCTGGCGCTGCTGCTGGGCGGCGCATGGCTGCTGATCCGCAAGGTCATCAGCTGGCACACCCCCGTGGCCTTCATCGGCACCGTGGCGATCCTGACCCTGATCTCCGCTCCCGCCGGTATCGACAACGTGCAGTACATGCTGTACAACGTGTTCGGCGGCGGCCTGATGCTGGGTGCCTTCTTCATGGCCACCGACTATGCCACCTCCCCCGTTACCAAGCCCGGCCAGCTGATCTTCGGCATCGGCTGCGGTCTGATCACCTGCTTCATCCGCCGCTTCGGTTCCTATCCCGAGGGCGTGTGCTACTCCATCCTGATCATGAACTGCACCACCTGGCTGCTGGATAAGTACATCCGTCCCACCATCTATGGTGCGGTCAAGAAAGAAAAGAAGGAGGCGGCTAAGTAATGAAAATCTCCGGTAAGTTTATTCTCAAGGTCGCCGGCACCCTGACTGTTATTTCTCTGGTTGTCGCCGCCCTGCTGGGTCTGGTCAACAATGTGACCGCCGACAAGATCGCCGAGATCGACGCCGAGAACACCCGCATCGCCATGAGCGCCGTCGTCGCCGAGGGCAGCGAGTTCACCGACAAGCTGGAGATCAGCCAGGACGTGATCGACGCCGCTGCCGCTCAGGGCGGCAAGGTGACCGAGCTGTACGGTGTTAAGACCGGCGGCGCGGACAACGGCTATGTCATGAAGGTCTCCGCCTCCGGCTCTCAGGGCACCATCGTCATGATGATCGGTGTGGACGCCAACAAGGCCATCACCGGCATCTCCGTGGTCAGCCACGCCGAGACCTCCGGCATCGGCACCAAGGTCGTGGGCAACGAGCCCAACACCGCCGGTGTCCCCGTTCTGGACCAGTTCCAGGGCATGTCCGGCGCGGGCTCTCTGGTGGTGGGCAAGACCATCACCGCCATCTCCGGCGCCACCGTTTCCACCAAGGGCATCACCATGGGCGCTAATGCCGCTCTGGCTGCCGCGGAAGTTCTGGGCTAAGAAAGGAGGAGCTGCAATAATGAATTTCGGTAAGCAACTCAAGGAAGGCCTTATTACGCAGAACCCCGTGCTGGTGCAGGTGCTGGGCATGTGCTCCACCATGGCTATCACCACGTCGTTCTTCAACGGTCTGGGCATGGGCGTTTCCGTGCTGATCATCCTGACCCTCTCCAATATTTTCATCTCCCTGCTGCGCAAGATCATTCCCAATGAAGTGCGTATCGCCTGCTACATCGTGGTCATCGCCGGCTTCGTGACCTGCGTCGACCTGCTGCTGAAGGCATTCGTTCCCGCCCTGTCCAACTCTCTGGGCGTGTTTATCCCTCTGATCGTCGTGAACTGCATCATCCTGGGCCGTGCCGAGGGCTTCGCCTCCAAGAACGGCGTGGGCGCTTCCGCGGTGGACGGCATCTGCCAGGGCATCGGCTACACGCTGGTGCTGGTGGTCATGTGCGTGGTTCGTGAGTTCCTGGGCAGCGGCAAGTTCGGCGGCGGCCTGCTGGGCGGCGGCGCACTGGGCAGCGCTCCCGGCGTTGTCATCTTCCCCGAGGAATTCGGTATCAAGGTTCTGACGCTGCCGGTCGGCGGCTTCCTGACGCTGGGCGCACTGATCGCTGTGATGCAGTGGGCGCTGGCCAAGAGCGAAAAGAAAAAGGAGGCCAAGTAAGTTATGTCTATTACTACTTTGCTCGCCATTTCTCTTGGCGCTATTCTGACCAATAACTTTATTTTCTCCCAGTTCCTGGGTATCTGCCCCTTCCTGGGCGTGTCCAAGAAGATCGACACCGCCGTGGGTATGGGCGCCGCCGTGACCTTCGTTATGGGTCTGGCTTCCGCGTTCTGCTATCTGATCAATCTGGTGCTGGTGGCGCTGGGTCTGGAGTTCATGCAGACCGTGGCCTACATTCTGGTCATCGCCGGTCTGGTGCAGTTTGTGGAAATGTTCCTGAAGAAGAACATCCCCACCCTGTACACCGCGCTGGGCGTGTACCTGCCCCTTATCACCACCAACTGCGCCGTGCTGGGCGTGGCCCTGCTGAACACGCAGAATGACTACAACTTCATCGAGTCTGTGGTCTATGGTATCACCGGCGGTCTGGGCTTCCTGCTGGCCATCTTCCTGTTCGCGGCTGTCCGTGAGCAGCTGGAGATCTCCAGCGACAACCCCAAGGCCTTTGACGGCTTCCCCATCGCGCTGGTCACCGCCGGCCTGATGGCGCTGGCCTTCATGGGCTTCAGCGGCCTGAAGGTCTGGTAAGGAGGTAAGAGGAATATGAGTACTTTGATTTGGGCAATCGTTGTTCTGGGCGCTCTCGCTATTATCTTCGGCCTGATCCTGGCTGTTGCCGCCAAGGTCTTTGAGGTCGAGGTCGATCCCCGTCTGCCTGAGATTCAGGCATGTCTGGCCGGCGCCAACTGCGGCGGCTGCGGCTATCCGGGCTGCGGCGGCTGCGCCGAGGCCATTCTGGCCGGTAAGGCTCCTGTCACCGCCTGCGCTCCCGCCGGCCCCGAAAACGCCGCCAAGATCGCTGCTATCATGGGTATGGAGGCTCCCTCTGGCGACAAGATGGTGGCTCACGTGCTGTGCAACGGCGGCTGCAACGCCAAAGAGAACTTCGAGTATCGCGGCGTGAAGGACTGTCTGGCTGCCACCAAGGTCTGCGGCGGCGACGCCAAGGCCTGCAAATACGGCTGGGTCCGCTTTCGGGCCCCGCACTTACAGGT
>URKW01000029.1 GCA_900548615.1 uncultured Eubacteriales bacterium
GACGTTGAACGCGCCGATGGCGTAGCCGCCGTCATATGCCTTTGCAAACATTTCTTTAGAAGTTACCAGTGGCATAATCATATCTCCTTCACAATAAAATTACAGCAAACATTGCACCTGTTGTTTGGAACATTCCTATTGTATCATATTTTTTTGGTTTTGCAAGCACAAAGTGTTTACAAGCGGTATTTTACATGGTAAAATACCGCTTGTAAACACCTGATTCCACAATTTTGGAGGTAATTGATATGAATGAACTGCGTGGCGCCTGCATTATCGGCCAGTCGGGCGGCCCTACATCTGTGATCAACGCCAGCGCCTACGGCGTGATCGACACGGCGCTGAAGTCCGGCGCCATCACCCAGGTGCTGGGCGCAGAGCACGGCATCAAGGGCGTGTTGAATGACCGCCTGTTTGACATGGGGCTGGAGGATCCCGAGGAGCTGCGGCTTTTGAAGTACACCCCCTCCTCTGCTCTCGGCTCCTGCCGCTACAAGATCGCCGATCCCGAGCTGGACGACACCGATTACAAGCGCATTCTGGAGGTATTCAAAAAGCATAATGTCCGCTACTTCTTCTATAACGGCGGCAACGACTCCATGGATACCTGCAACAAGATCAACAACTACATGCAGTCCGTGGGCTATGACTGCCGTGTGATGGGCGTTCCCAAGACCATCGACAACGACCTGTTCGGCACCGACCACTGCCCCGGCTACGCTTCTGCTGCCAAGTATATCGCCACCTCCATGATGGAGGTCTATCAGGACGCCCACGTATATGATACCGGCATGATCGTGGTCATGGAGATCATGGGCCGTCACGCCGGTTGGCTGACCGCCGCTTCTGCGCTGGCCGGACTGCACGGCGCAGGCCCCGACCTGATCTATCTGCCGGAGATCGACTTCAACATGCAGGACTTCATCAACGATGTGAAGCGCGTCTACGCCGAGAAGGGCAGCTGCATCGTGGCTGTGTCCGAGGGCATCCACTATGCCGACGGCGACTTCGTGTCTGAGGCGAAGATTGCCGCCAACGACGGCTTCGGTCACGCCCAGCTGGGCGGTCTGGCCGCCATTCTGGCACAGGTGCTGAAGGAAGAGACCGGCGCCAAGGTGCGCGGTATCGAGCTGAACCTGCTGCAGCGCTGCGGCGCACATCTGGCCTCCGAGACGGATATCGAGGAGAGCTACATGGCCGGTAAGGTAGCCGTGGAGAACGCCGTTAACGGCATCAACGGCCGCATGATCGGCTTCGAGCGCGGCATCAAGGACGGCAAGTACGCCTGCCGCACCAAGCTGATCCCTCTGATGGAGGTCGCCAACGTGGAGAAGAAGATCCCCCGCGAGTGGATCAACGAGGCTGGCAATTATGTCAACCACCAGTTCATCGAGTACGCCCTGCCTCTGATTCAGGGTGAGCCTGATTTGCCCAAGCAGGAATCCCTCCCCCGCTTCGCCCGGTTGAAGAAGATTCTGGCAAAGTAAAAAACCTCCTCACCACAGGAAACGCCTCAGGCATCAGCCTGAGGCGTTTTGTCATCTGTTTTTATGATAGATAGCCCACAGGCCCTCCATCAGCAAATATTTGTCGTACACCACCTTATTGCGGCAGTAACGGACGATCACCGGCGCGTTGCTGCCGGTGGCCACAATGGATGGCGTCTCGTCGGGGATCGTCTCCCGAATGCGGTCGATAATGCCGTCCAGCATACCGGCCGTGCCATAAACGATGCCGTTGCGCATGCAATCCTCGGTGTTTTTGCCGATGAGGTTCTTGGGATATTGCAGCGAGATATCGGACAGCTGCGCCGCGTGGTCTGACAGCGCGTCCAGCGACAGCCGCACGCCGGGGAACATCAAACCTCCCTCGTATGCATGCTTTGCGGAAATGTAGGAGATCGTCGTGGCCGTCCCCATGTCGATGACAATGATGGGAGCCGGATACTTTTCCAGCGCCGCCACAGCGTCCGCCACCAGATCGGCGCCCAGCTGGTTGTGGATCTCCATGCGGATATTCAGCCCGGTACGGACGCCCGGCCCCACGATCATGGGCGGCTTGCCCAACAGGCGGGTCAGGGCCTTTTCCATCATGAAGTTGATGGGCGGCACCACACTGGAGAAAATAGCGCCTGATACATCCTTCAAATCAAAGCCGTACAGCGAAAAAATATTCATCAGGTCGATACTGATCTGATCCGCCGTTTTCCGGCTGTCCGTGTCGATGGACGCCAGAAAATGCAGCGTTTTTTCACGGCTGAATAGACTAACGGAGATATTGGAATTGCCAATATCGATAGCCAGCAGCATAGCGCTCCCCTCCTGCGATGTGTTCTGTTGTTTTTCTTATCATAGCACGTTTTGCCGTCCTCCGTCAAGCCTGCCCCGACTCGTAAAAGCGGGTCATTTTTTTGCGCGAAGCCGCAAAATATCAACAAAGCTTGACGTTGATTTGAGCTTCCGTTGTCAATTTGCTTTTAGAATATAGAAAAACGTGGAATACTGGAAAAACTATATCTCAAAAGGAGGAAGACTCGTGACCTCATTCCTGCACTGTGCGCTCTATCTGGCCGCTACCGGGATCGGTGCGTTCTTTCTGGGGCGGCTGCTGCCGAAAACGTGGTTCCGCGGCGACGCTTTCCCCTATCGCTGCTATCCGTCCGAGCAGAAGCTTTTCCGGGTGCTTCATATCAAGGATTGGCAGAGCCGCGTCCCGGACATGAGCCGTATCCTCCCCGGCCTGATGCCTGCCAAAAAACTGACGGCGGAGACGTTCTCCGACCTGCCCCGGATGATTCAGGAGACCTGCGTGGCGGAAATGATCCACGTGCTGCTGTCGCTGACCGGACTGGGGTGTCTGGTCATTTGGCCGGGGATCGGCGGCGTCCTTGTGACTGCCGTTTATATTCTGTTGGGCAACCTGCCCTTTATTCTCATTCAGCGGTACAACCGTCCGCGTCTGCAAAGGCTTTTGACTTTACAGTGCAGAAAACAGGAAAGGAAATGCCAAGATGCACACACTGATACTAAGCTGCAATACCGGCGAGGGGCATAATTCCTGCGCCAAGGCGATCCAGGCCGAATACGCCGCCCACGGCGAGTCCTGCGAGATCGTTGACGCGCTGCAATTCATCTCCAAGCGGGCGTCGCGCTTTATCTGCGACTGGCACACCCGCATTTACCGGCACGCGCCGAAGCTGTATCGGGCAGGCTACCGCAGCGTGGAAAACCGAACCTCCGTCTTTCGGGAGGGCACTACTGTCTATCGCTATCTGACCTCCGGCGCGGAGCGGCTCTATCAATTCATCTGCCGCGGCGGCTATGACAACATTATCTGCGTCCATGTGTTCCCCGCGCTGGCGCTGACTGCCATGCTGGAACGGCATCCTCTCCCCCTCCGCACCTGCTTCGTAGCGACCGACTACACGTGCAGTCCCAGCGTGGAGGATTCTGATCTGGACTACTATTTTATTCCCGACGCTTCTTTGGTGGAGGAATTTGTCCGATGCGGTGTTCCCCACGAAAAGCTGGTGGCCAGCGGGCTGCCCGTCCGGCCGGAATTCTATCGGACGGCAGACAAAGCGGCAGAAAAGGTAGCCTTGAACATTCCCACCGACCATCAGCATCTGCTGATGATGTGCGGCAGTATCGGCTGCGGCCCGATCCGTGAACTGACGGAGGAGCTTTCCCTCCGCCTTGCCCCGCAGCAGGAGCTTACCGTGGTGTGCGGCGGCAATGAGGAGTTATATACCAAGCTGCAGAAGCGGTTTGGGGACGATCGCCGCATGCATATTCACGGCATGGTGGACAATGTTCCCCAGCTGATGCACAGCGCAGACCTGTTCATCACCAAGCCCGGCGGTCTGAGCACCACCGAGGCCGCGGCCTGTGGTCTGCCCATGGTGCTGATGGATACAGTAGCGGGCTGTGAAGGGCACAATCTGACTTTCTTCCTCCAACGCGGCGGCGCTGTGACCGCCGATACGCCGCGTCTGCTGGCTGACACCGCCATGGCGCTGCTGGCTGACCCGGAACGCCTGTGGGCGATGTCCGACGCATTGCGTCCCGCAGAAGCCCAAACTCCTGCGGAGCAGATCTACGATTGTTTGTGCCGCCCGCAAACGCGCCTGGACACGGCGCAGCGCTACGCTTAACGCTATCCCATTCTCTCTCGTATCCCCCAGCAACCAAGAAACGCCTGCGCATTACGCGCAGGCGTTTCTTGGTTATTAGTTTCGTTAATCAACAGGGTTCAGTGCGCCGATGACCACGTAACGGGCGTCGTTATACTCATAAGAGCAGGTAGACAGCGTCACGGTTTTTCCGGTAGGCGTGCCGATGTTGGACTTAAAGTCAGACTTGGCGGCCATGGCCTGCAGCTGCTCCTGCGTCAGCGCCGTGCTGTAGATCTCGTCATCATGATCGCAGACAAAGCCGGCATACAGATCCAGACGGTAATTCTGCGTAGGCGTATAGATATACATATACGGATGGGCGGAATAGTAATTCTTATCCGTATGATAGTTACGCAGACCAGCAAACATCATACCGGTCTTCATGTTATGACCGTAAATGATGGTGTTGTTATCAGAGAAGGAACCGCTGTTCAGCTGTTCCACGAAGATACTGCCGTTGTTGTTAGTGTTGCCCTTCAGGTCATGGGTCAGATAGTATTCGTTTCCCTTGCCATACTGGATAGGTTGCTGGATCATGGTGTCGGCGCTGTAGATATAGCCTACCACATCGGGATAGTCTGCGCACAGATTGCCAAAATCGACATCGATGGTCTCGGGATCCGGATCCTTGGTCGGCGTATCGGTCTTATCTCTATCGGTATTGTCGTTCGAGTCACTGTTGCCAGGCGTTACGTAATTATTATTGATCTCATCTTGAGCATTACTTGCATCGGCCTGCTGCTTGAAGTAACTGATGATCTTCACAGCGGAAAACACCAGCACGCCCAGCAGGATCACAAGGATCACATAGTACAGCGCACGGCTCTGCTTTCTTTTTCTTCTCCGGCGGCGTCCGCCAGTGGGCTGACCAACACTGCGCTGTCCCCCGCTGACACGCTTGCCGCCTTCGGGATAAGTATTATTATTCATCAAACAAGCCTCCTTGTCGTCTTTGGTATTGTAACAGATTTCGTCCCGCTTTGCAAGCTATATCGGAAATTTCCCTTTACTTAACAGCACAAATAGGATAGAATACTGTCAGGAAAACTTTTGAAAAAGGAGCATCCATCATGATCTATTTCAACAGTGATTATCTTGAGGGCGCACACAGCGCGATCATGGCGCGGCTGGCCGAGACCAATATGATGCAGACCATCGGCTACAGCGAGGACGAGATCTGCGCGTCTGCCCGTGAGAAGATCAAGGCCGCGTGTCAGGCCCCTGACGCCGACGTGCATTTTCTGGTAGGCGGCACCCAGACCAACACCACGGTCATCGCCTCGATCCTGCGGCCCTGGCAGGGCGTACTGTCCGCCGTCAGCGGTCACATCAACTGCCACGAGACCGGCGCGATCGAATCCACCGGCCACAAGGTCATTACCCTGCCTACCGACGACGGAAAGATCACCGCCCAGCAGATCGCGGACTATGTAGAGTGGCATAAAAACGACGAATCCACCGAGCATATCGTGCAGCCCGGCATGGTGTACATCTCTCAGCCTACGGAGACCGGCATGCTGTACAGCAAGGCCGAGCTGACCGCCGTTTATGATATCTGCCGCGCCTACGGCCTGCCGCTGTTCATCGACGGTGCACGTCTGGGCTACGGTCTGGTGTGCGACAGCAACGACGTGACGCTGCCGGAGCTGGCCCGCCTGTGCGATGTGTTTTACATCGGCGGCACCAAGGTAGGCGCGCTGTTCGGCGAGGCGGTGGTCATTATGAACCCGGCGCTGAAGAAGGACTTCCGTTTCATGATGAAGCAGCGGGGCGGTATGCTGGCAAAGGGCCGTCTGCTGGGCATCCAGTTCGACACGCTGTTCACCGACGATCTCTACTTCAAGATCGCCCGCAACGCCATTGACAAGGCTTTCCAGATTCGGGATATCTTTGTCTCCAACGGCTATCCCCTGCTGTTTGACTCCCCCACCAACCAGCAGTATCCCATCATCCCTGATGATGAGCTGGCTATTCTGGGCAAGGAGTTCGGCTATGAGTACTGGACGCGGGTGGACGCCACCCATTCCGGCGTTCGCTTCTGCGGAAGCTGGGCCACCACGCAGGAGAATGTGGACGCGCTGCGCGCCGCAGTGAACGCGCTGAAAAAGTAACCCGTAAAAATCGACCTAGTATATAGACGCAGAGATCCCGCCAAATGTTTCACCATTTGGCGGGATTTTTTCAAATTTTTCGCACGGAAATATCCTTGACCTGCACATTCACGCCGTTCTTCTTGGCCAGTTCCGCCGCTTTTTCCATCAGAAAGCCCTGATTCCTGGCAACAAGCTCGGCGGCCAGCTGATCCCGCTGGTCCTGGGTCTTTCCCGCCAGATACTTATTGTAGATCAGCTTTTTCAGTCCGCCGACGCTGCAGGCCAGCCTGCCCATCAGGCCGCCCTTTTGGGCCAGCTTTTCCGCCGCCAGAGGAGCCGCCAGCTCCACAACGCCGTCATAATCCAAATCGGAGATCAGAATTTTTATTTCCAGCATAAACGATTTCCTTTTCTGTCAATAATTTACAGGAAAAATGCCGGAAGTGACCTTCCGGCATTTTTGATTGCATATTTTCCGGTCAGTTTACGCCGTGGGGCCTGCCTTGACCAGAGCCTTACCGGCCTCGTTGGTCTCGTACTTGGCGAAGTTCTTCACGAAGCGGCTGGCCAGATCCTGCGCCTTGGTCTCCCATTCAGAAGCGTCGGCATAGGTGTCGCGGGGATCGAGGATCGCGGGATCCACGCCGGGCAGCGCAGTGGGCACCTCAAAGTTGAAGTGCGGGATCATCTTAGTAGGTGCGGTCTTGATGGCGCCGGACAGAATGGCGTCGATGATGCCGCGGGTATCCTTGATGGAGATACGCTTGCCGGTGCCGTTCCAGCCGGTGTTGACCAGATACGCCTTGGCGCCGGACAGCTCCATCTTCTTCACCAGCTCCTCAGCGTACTTGGTGGGATGCAGCTCCAGGAAAGCCTGACCAAAGCAGGCGGAGAAGGTCGGGGTCGGCTCGGTGATGCCGCGTTCCGTACCGGCCAGCTTGGCGGTAAAGCCGGACAAGAAGTAATACTGGGTCTGCTCGGGCGTCAGGATGGACACAGGAGGCAGAACGCCGAACGCATCAGCGGACAGGAAGATCACGTTCTTTGCCGCGGGAGCAGCGGAGATGGGACGAACGATGTTCTTGATATGGTCGATGGGGTAGCTGACGCGGGTATTCTCGGTGACGGACTTGTCGTTGAAGTCGATCTTGCCGTCGGCGTCAACGGTGACGTTCTCCAGCAAGGCGTCACGGCGGATGGCGTTGTAGATATCAGGCTCGGACTCCTTGTCCAGATTGATGACCTTGGCGTAGCAGCCGCCCTCGAAGTTGAACACGCCGTTGTCGTCCCAGCCGTGCTCGTCATCGCCGATCAGCAGGCGCTTGGGGTCGGTGGACAGGGTGGTCTTGCCGGTGCCGGACAGGCCGAAGAAGATGGCGGTATTCTCGCCGTTCATGTCGGTGTTGGCGGAGCAGTGCATGGAAGCGATGCCCTTCAGCGGCAGATAGTAGTTCATCATGGAGAACATGCCCTTCTTCATCTCGCCGCCGTACCAGGTGTTGATGATGACCTGCTCGCGGGAGGTGATGTTGAAGGCCACGCAGGTCTCGGAGTTGAGACCCAGCTCCTTGAAGTTCTCCACCTTGGCCTTGGAAGCGTTGTAGACCACGAAATCAGGCTCGAAGTCCTTCAGCTCCTCGGCAGTGGGCTTGATAAACATATTCTCCACGAAGTGGGCCTGCCATGCCACCTCCATAATGAAACGGACGGCCATGCGGGTATCCTTGTTGGCGCCGCAGAAGGCGTCCACCACGAACAGGCGCTTGTTGCATAGCTCGCTGACGGCAATATCCTTCACCTTGGCCCAGACGTCCTCGCTCATGGGGTGATTGTCGTTCTTATAGCCGTCGGTGGTCCACCACACGGTGTCCTTGGAATTGCTGTCCATGACGATATACTTGTCCTTAGGCGAGCGGCCGGTATAGATGCCGGTCATCACATTCACGGCATCAAGCTCGGTGACCTGGCCAACCTCATAGCCAGTCAGCTCCTTCTTGGTTTCCTCAGCAAAGAGTTCTTCATAGGAGGGGTTGTAAACGATCTCGTCTACGCCGGTAATACCGTACTTTTTCAGGTCGATCATGTTCTTTACTCCTTTACATTTATTGTTAATTTGTAATTGTCTGGAATGTACCCCACATTTCAGGGTACTGCTATTATACCACAGTTTTTTACGATATTCTACTGTTGAAACCACATAAAAATCTTACAATATTTTAGGAAAGCTAACAATAAATGAGGGCTATTTGTCAGTTTCTCCGGCAAAATGCAGTACCGCCTCCAGCACACCGCCGCCCACGGCCAACGCCTTATCAGACGCCGTGTAGCAGTATTCTTCCTTGCAGCGAGGATCGACATCGCCGGATTTCATCCCCTTGAAAACGGGCGTTCCGTCCGCCAGAAGGCCCCGCAGAACACCATCAATGGTACAGCGCATGGGTTTTCCGTTCACCTCTCCTGCCACATCGCCGTACTTCACCTGTGCGCCGATGTCCAGCACCGTATGGAATATGCCGTCATCCGGAGCCCGCAGCACCCGCTCGCCGGCGTAACCGCCGATGAGGCCGGGGATATTGGTATTGGGCAGTGCGCTGCCCTGATAGATCACGCGGCCCAGCGTATGGCCCCGCATAGTCTCTACCACGGCGTGGCAGTCCTCCCCTGCTGTAAATCCGGGGCCGATGCCTACCACCACGGGAGCGTCCGTCATAGTTGTACCCAGATTGCGCTTCGCCAGTATGGCGTCTACCAGCGCGTCAGGCTTCAAGTCCCGGCGGCAGGCACAGTCAGGGTCTGCCAGCACGGGGATATCTCCCTGCGCCATGATCCGCTCCGCTTCGGCGCAGTCCTTGGCATACACGGCACGGATGCCCTCCACCTCTGCTGTTCCGTAGACGATCGCCTGCGAGAAGCAGACGGTGCGGCGAATAGCGGTGGGGCTCGTCAGATCGGTCATTACCACCTGAAGCCGGGCGCGGCAGAGCCGCAGCGCGATCCCGGTGGCAATATCCCCCGCTCCACGGATCAATACACGCATAGGGCGTTTCCTCCTGTTCTGTCCCTTTTTATTGAGAATAGCATGTCCCGCAAAGATAGTCAATCGTAACCTTGACGATTGCCCTCTCCCCTGCTACAATATTCTCATGGAAGAATTACGATACAACCTATCCTGCCGGCTGTTTACCGACGTGAAATGCTTCGGCCCCGGCGTTGCACAGCTGCTTCACCGTGTGGAGCGGCTTCATTCGCTGCGCGCCGCCGCGATGGAAATGGAGATGGCCTATTCCAAGGCTTGGACTGTCATAAAGAATTCGGAGAACGCGCTGGGCTTCAAGCTGCTGGCATCCACCACCGGCGGCAAGCACGGCGGCGGCGCGGCGCTGACACCGGAGGGACAGGCCCTGCTGTCCGCTTATGACCAGTTCTGCGCCGAGCTGCGTGAGTATGGCGACAAGCTGTTCGCGGAAAAGTTTGGGGAGTTTCTAAACTGAGCATATAAAGCTATCATAATAAAACCAACTGTTCACCTGATGGATGAACAGTTGGTTTTGTTACTTATTTTGCTTTTATCCACTCCATGACCTGAAGCAGCGAGTCGAATACGCCGACGGCTTTCTCCAGTGTCTCCGCGCTGGGCCGGGCTACGTCCGGAACGCAGGCCACCGGAATACGCGCCGCAACAGCGGCCTTTATGCCCGCCTCGCTGTCCTCCAGAACCAGCGATTCCTCCGGTGCGGCCCCAGTCTTACTGAGGGCCTTCAGAAAAATATCCGGCGCAGGCTTGCCGTTCTCTACCTCCGGCCCAAAGGTAAAATAATCAAAATAATCCGTGACGCCGTTCCCATCCAGAATCGTTCTGGCGCGAGACGCAATGCTGGAGCTGGCCAGCGAGATCACGCAGCCGCGCTCCTTCAGGTATGCCAGCAGCTCCCGCGCACCCGACTTCAGCGGAATGCCCTGCCGGATACAGGCGGCTTCCCGCTCCTCGTACTGGCGGATGCCCTCCTCCACACTGATGGGCAGCGCGTACTCCGCAATGAAGTCCGTCATATTCCGCAGGATCGTCCGCCCGCAGTACTTTTCGGCGTAGTGTGCCAGCGAAAACTCATGACCATAGGCACGCAGGATATCCCGATCCACATGATAGGCCGTCATTTCACTGTCGATCAGCAGGCCGTCCAAATCAAAAATTACAGAACGCAGCATCATTACCTCTTCTTTTCGCATTTTTTGCAGCTGCTGCAGCCACCGCAGCAGCAATCGGATGTTCCCTGCTTCCGATAGATCCGGATCGCGGCCGCGGCGGCCGCCGTCAGGCAAAGCACCACAAGGATCGTAGCCAGATTCATCAAGCCACCCCTGCCAACAACAACACCGTCCGCATCAGGCAGGCGCAGATCCAGGCGATACCGCACTGCATCGCCACCATACTCAGCGCCCACTTGCCACCAAGCTCACGGCGCACTGAAGCAATGGCTGCTACACAGGGTGTATACAGCAGGCAAAACACCAACAGCGGCGCAGCGGCTCCCACTGTCAGCAGCGAGGTGATGCCGTCCCCTACCAACACCGTCAGGGTGGAGACAACGCTCTCCTTGGCGATAAAGCCGGTGATCAGCGCTGTGGAGATCCGCCAATCGCCAAAGCCAAGAGGCTTGAAGATGGGCGCGATACAGCTGGCCACCAGAGCCAGGATACTGTCCTGAGAATCCTGTACAATCCGCAGATGCAGGTCAAAGGTCTGCAGGAACCAGATGACGATGGTCGCCAGAAAGATCACCGTAAAGGCACGCTGTAAAAAGTCCTTGGCCTTATCCCACAGCAACTGCCCCACATTTTTCAGACCCGGCATCCGGTAATTGGGCAGTTCCATGACAAAGGGTACCGCCTCCCCACGGAACAACGTCCCCTTGAAGAGCAGCGCCACCAGAATACCGATGATGATTCCCAGAAAATAGAGCCCCACCATCACTAGCCCGCCCCGCCCAGGGAAAAAGGCGGCGGTAAAGAAACCGTAGATGGGCAGCTTGGCCGAGCAACTCATAAAAGGCGTCAGCAAAATGGTCATCTTCCTGTCACGCTCCGACGGCAGCGTGCGGCTGGCCATCACACCGGGCACCGTGCAGCCAAAGCCGATCAGCATAGGCACAATACTGCGGCCGGACAGACCGATCTTTCGCAGCAGCTTATCCATGACAAAGGCTACACGGGCCATGTAGCCGGTGTCCTCCAGCAACGACAGGAAAAAGAACAGCGTCACGATGATGGGCAGAAAGCTCAGTACACTGCCCACGCCGGTAAACACGCCGTCCACCACCAGTGAGCGCACCGCGTCGTTTACCTCCCAGGAGATCAAAGCGGCGTTCACCAGCTCCGTCAGCCACACGATGCCGTTCTTCAGCAGACCTTGCAGCCATGCGCCGATCACGTTGAAGGTCAGGAAAAATACCAGCCCCATAATGCCGATAAAGGCTGGAATGGCGGTGTACTTTCCTGTCAAAAAGCGGTCAATCTTCTGGCTGCGAAGGTGCTCACGGCTCTCGTGGGGCTTCACCACTGTGGCGTCCACCAGCTCCTGAATGAAGGAAAATCGCATGTCCGCGATGGCCGCGGCCCGATCCAGCCCCCGTTCTGTCTCCATTTGAACGATGATATGTTCCAGCATTTCCCGCTCGTTCTGATCCAGCGCCAGTGCCTCCAGTACCCGATGGTCGCCCTCTACCAGCTTGGTGGCGGCGAAACGAACAGGGATCCCCGCCGTCTCAGCATGGTCGGCGATCAGGTGCATGATGGCGTGCAGGCACCGGTGTACCGCACCGCCGTTATCGTTCATACCGCAGAAATCGGTGCGGCCCGGTTTCTCCTGATATTTGGCTACATGCACCGCATGACGTACCAGCTCGTCCACGCCCTCGTTCTTGGCGGCGGAGATGGGCACCACCGGGATGCCCAGCATGGTCTCCATCTCATTGATGCGGATGGAGCCGCCGTTGCCCCGCACCTCGTCCATCATGTTCAGTGCCAGCACCATGGGCACGTCCAACTCCAGAAGCTGCATGGTCAGATAGAGGTTCCGCTCGATGTTGGTTGCGTCCACGATATTAATGATACCGGTGGGCTTTTCGTTGATGATGAACTGCCGGGTGACGATCTCCTCGCTGGTATAGGGGGACATAGAGTAGATTCCCGGCAGGTCAGTGATCTCTGTGTTAGGATAATCCCGGATTGCGCCGCTCTTCCGATCCACCGTTACACCGGGGAAATTGCCCACATGCTGGTTTGCGCCGGTCAATTGGTTGAACAGCGTGGTTTTGCCGCAGTTCTGGTTGCCCGCCAGTGCAAAGGTCAGCGTGGTATTCTCCGGCAGAGGATGCTCCTCTGCCTTGATGTGGAACCGTCCCCCCTCGCCTAGGCCGGGATGCTCGCAGTCGGCACAGGTCTCTGCCTGTACCTCTGTTTGCTCCTTTGCCGATCTGATGGGGATCACGCCGATCTGCGCGGCATCGGCCAAACGCAGCGTCAACTCATAGCCGTGGATCTGCAGCTCCATGGGGTCACCCATGGGGGCGAATTTCACCAGTGTTACATCCGCGCCGGGGATCAGCCCCATATCCAGAAAGTGCTGCCGCAGCGCCCCTTGTCCCCCTACATCCGTGATACGGCCAGACTGACCAATGTCCAATTCGTCCAGTGTCATACTCTTTTCTCGCTCTGTCATATATTTCTCTCTCCATTACAGTTATCCATTGTTCCTTAGAGTCTACCTCATTTCGTCATCACCGTCAAGATATCCGTTGAAAACACAAGAAAGAATACGGAGAACAACGTCCTCCGTATTCTCAGGCGAACGTGTCCTCCGGCTCCCGGCGGACACGATGGGTGTGCATATAGCGATAGTCCATTTTCAGGATATTGCGGACAAATGGCATCAGCAGCACGGAGTCGGAAGCGATCCAAGCGAAAGGATCCGCCACGCACAATGCGTAGAACGCCAGTGCCGGAGCCTCCGCGTTGACCGCCCCTCCGGCGAAAAGCGGCGGCAGCAGCAGACTGACCACAATGCGGGCCACCAACTCCGCCGCGCCTGCGCCAAGGACAAACTGGGATTTGCCGATCCCCTGCACGCAGTTGCGTACCGCAAAGATGAACCCCAGAAACGCATACATGGAGAAGTCCACATTGAGGAATGTATTGCCATAGCGGATCGTCTCCGCCGTTACCTTATCGTCGCTGAGGAATACGTGAAGATAAAAGCCGTTGCGGGTAAGCAGCAGTCCGATTCCGGCGGCAGCCGCCACCAGAACCGCCATCATGACCAGCGATTGGAGCGTACCTTTTTTAATACGTTCATGCTCGCCGGCGCCCAGATTCTGGGCGGTAAAGCTGGTCATGGCTGCGCCGAGGCCGTTCATGGGTGTGGTGACAAGATTGGACAGCTTGTTGGCCGCGCCGAAGCCATTCTGCGCTGCGCTGGAGACCATTACGCCATCCAGCATGTCAAACCGCACCACCACGCTCTGCATTACGATGATGCCCACAGCCAAGACGGAAAACTGCAAGCCAAGCGGGATGCCCTGCGTCACATGGCGGCGGATATCCCACCAGGTGATGCGCCAATCCTCCCGGTGCAGCCGAATGTCGGGATAGCGGAAAAATGCGTAGCAGAAGCAGCCGATGGTGCTGATCAGCTGAGCGGACACCGTGGCGATCGCCGCACCCGCCACGCCCCAGCGGAAGGACAGGATAAACAGCAGGTCAAGCCCTACGTTCAGGATCGTGGAGAACAGCAGGAACAGCAGCGGCGTGACGGAATCGCCCAGACTACGCAGAAAAGAGCAGATGAAGTTATAGAACAGCTGCGCGCCGATACCGGCGAAGATCACGGCGCAGTAGGTATACGCCGCCCGGTACACCTGTTGGTTGTCCGGCGTGATGTTGAGCCACGCCAGCATCGGGTTCAATAGCAGTAGTGCGATGGCCGTCAGCAGCACCGTCAGGGCGGCAGAGAGAATGATCTGTGTAGCAAGCGAACGGCGAACGCCCTGTTGGTCATGACAGCCTACGCTGCACGAGGTGATCACACAGAATCCCGCGCTGACGCCAAAGGCAAATTGCAGGAAAATGAACACCAGCGACGTGGTATCGTTGACGCCTGCCACCTCCTGTGCCGTCAGGGTCTGGCCCACGATGGCCGCATCGCTGATGGAATACACCTGCTGCAGCAGGTACGACAGAATGATAGGCAGCGAGAACACAAGGATCGTTTTCCAGCAGGTTCCCTGCGTCAGATCCACCGGCTGAAAAAGTGCCGAAACGCCGCGCTTTTCCTGTTTTTGCTCCATTGTTCTCCCTCCTTTGCGGTATTTATGATTTTGCGGAGAGATTATAATATCGCCGTCCGGCAAAGTCAATGGCGACGTATGTTGAAAAATCACAATTTATTCATTCTGTTTTTGGCTATTTTGCCAGTTCTACGTACAGGAATCGAGAGCCGCAGCAGAAGCTGCGGCTCTCGGTAAAATTCTTATTCTTGAATGACCATGCACGCTGACACGCCGTAATACCGCAGGCAGGTGATCACCTGTTGGTCGATCCGTTCGCCGCACACCACCAGCGGGATGGCCGGCGGACAGCTGATGGCTGCCGCTGCGGAGATCCTGCCGCAGCAGTCCTCCAGAGGAAGCCGCTCGCTGACCGCGAAAAGGGCCTGACGCGGCGTCATCACCCGCACCGGGTGCGGCACAGGCGGCGGAGTCAATATGATCGGCGTTCTTTGGGGGATGCTGCACAAGGTTCGCTCCAGCCGAACCAGATCGTCGTCACTGTTCCATGGCGACAGCATCAGCACCACATGGTCGGGATCGTAAAACTCCGGAAACGCACCGTTTTCCTCCAGCGTGGCGGCGATCTCCGTCCCCGTATAGCCGAAGGACTTGGGGCAGACCGTCACCTTCAGCGGCTCCTCCCCTGCCAGCATATAGCCGTGGTCGGAAAGCCGCTGCTTCAAGGCCGCCGCCTTCGGCAGAAGGTCGGCCAGATCATCACGAAAGCGCGCCATTCGGTCGTTGGCGGCATCCAGCGATTGCAGGATCAGATAGGACGGACTGCTGGAGCCAAACAGTGACATGGACGCTTTCGCCTGCTGCGCCAGCCATTCCGGCGCATCGTGGGAAATATGCAGGTAAGCGCCGCCAGTCAGAACTCCCAGCGTCTTATGGGCGGAATCGCAGCAGATATCCGCGCCCAGCTCCATCGGGTGACAGGACTGCGGTAAAAACCGCAGATACGCGCCATGGGCGTTATCCACCAGCAGCAGAGCGCCCGCCTGATGGCAGATCTCCGCGATCCCCCGGATATCCAGCATGTGGCCCAAATAATCCGGGCTGGTCACATAGACCGCCGTCACCCTTTGCGGGCAGCTGTGCAGCGCCTGCCGTATTCCCTCTGGTGATAGGTGGCAGCTGACATAGGAGGTATCCGTCTCCGGATAGCACCACTGAATATCAATATCCAGCAGCGCGGCGGCGTTGATAAACGCCTTGTGGGTGTTGCGCGCCGCCAGAATACAGGGTCTCTCCCCTTTTGCTGCGGCGTACAGTGCCGAAAGGTGCAGCATCGCCTGAATGCACAGGGTGGAGCCGCCTGTAGCGTACACCGTATGAGCGCCGAACAGCGCTCCGGCCTGCGCCTCGCTTTCGGCAATGATACCGTCAGCGGTGAACAGCTCGTCCGCGCCGTCGATCTCGGTAATGTCCAGCGCCTCGAACCCCAGTATCGCGCTGCCCTTATGGCCCGGCATGTGAAACCGGGCCGGGCGGCGCTCGTTATAGCGGCGGACAAAATCGCAGATGGGCGAACTCATTGCGCCGCTCCCAGCTCACGGGCCACAGCCACCATGATGGCGCACTCCATGCGCTTGCGGAACAGGTCGCAGCCCTGCTTATATACGCCCCGGACAGAGCCGGTGGCGTGGTAGGCGTTGGCGGCGCAGCCGCCGGAGCAATACAGACGCGCCCAGCAATCACGGCACTCCTCGTGGGCATAAACGTTGCAGGAGGCAAATTCATCCTGCACAGCGTGATTGTCCACACCGTGCCAGATATCGCCTAAGCGGAATTTTTCGTCGCCCACGAACTGGTGACAGGGGTACAGGTCGCCCCAGGGGGTAACGGCCATATACTCCGTACCGGAGCCGCAGCCGGAAATACGCTTATAAATACAGGGGCCGCCTTTCAGGTCGATCATATAATGATAGAAGGTAAAGGGCTTGCCCTCCTTATCCCGCTGCAGCATCAGCTCCGCCAGCTTCTCGTACTGCTCCATGACGATGGCCTTGTCGGCCTCGGTCAGCGCGGAGGGATCGTTGGCGGCGGCCACCACAGGCTCCATGCTCAGCTCGGAGAAGCCCAAGTCCAGCATGGTCTTGATATCCTCCAGAAAATCCGGATTGGCGTGGGTAAAGGTGCCCCGCATGTAGTAGTTCTTTCCGCCCCGTGCTTCTACCAGCTTCTGGAACTTGGGAACGATCTTCTCCCAGCTGCCATTGCCTGCGTAGTCCACCCGGTAGCGGTCATGGACTTCCTTGCGGCCGTCAAGGCTCAGCACCACGTTGCTCATCTCACGGTTGGCAAAATCGATCACGTCATCGTCGATCAGCACGCCGTTTGTGGTCAGTGTAAAGCGGAAATGCTTGTTATGCATTTTCTCGATCTCACGGGCATACGCCACCAGCTGCTTCACCACATCGAAATTCATCAGCGGCTCGCCGCCGAAGAAATCCACCTCCAGATTGTGCCGGGAGCCGGAATTTTCGATCAGGAAGTCCAGCGCCCGCTTGCCCACCTCATAGCTCATCAGCGCCCGGTCGCCGTGGTACTTGCCCTGACTGGCAAAGCAGTAGGAGCAATTGAGGTTGCAGGTGTGGGCAATGTGCAGGCACAGTGCCTTGACCACGCCTGCCGTTTTGGCTTTCAGATCACCGGCCATAGGCTGGAAGGTATCTTCGGTAAACAGCTTGCCCGCCGCCTTCAGCTGGGCGATCTGGTCATAGCATTCGCCTACCTCCTCCGGCGTCACGCCCTCGGTGGAACGGTACTTTTCTGTCAGCTCACGGATGATCATATCGCGGCTTTCGGTCTCGAACATGGCGATGATATCATAGGCCAGCTCGTCCACCGCATGGACAGAGCCGGAGCAGATATCCAGCACGATGTTGTAGCCGTCCAGTTTGTATTGATGGATCATATATTGAAATTCCCTTCAGATGGTTTGGTCACGCTAAAAATGCCGCCCGAAAGGGGCGGCATCATAGTCTCAAGTACCCGTTTACTTGGTTTCCTTGTTTTCGCAGGCCTGATTGGCAATACCGCAGCTGGTCTTGCAGGCAGACTGGCAGGAAGTCTGGCACTCGCCGCAGCCGCCCTTCTTGGCGCTCTCGCAAAGGTCACGAGTCTCGATGGTATTGATGTGCTTCATGATGAATGTCCTCCCATGTGATTATCTCATAAAAATATATCACACCGTCGTGCACTTGTCAATCATCGACACGCAATTTTGCGGCAAAACCGCTTTTGAAAAAGCAGAGGCCGCCACCTCACGATGCTCTGCGGGACTGCGCTTACGCTTGTCTATGCTCTGGGGTGGGCCTTCTGGTATACGTCCTTCAGCTGCTTCTGGATCACATGAGTGTATATCTGGGTGGAGGAGATATCCGCATGCCCCAGCATTTCCTGAATGGAACGCAGGTCAGCGCCATTTTCCAGCAAATGTACCGCGAAGCTGTGCCGCAGCGTATGGGGCGTCACGTCCTTGCTGATCTCCGCTTTCGCCTGATAGTGCTTGATGATCTTCCAGAACCCCTGACGGGTCATACGTGCGCCGTTCATGTTGACGAACAGGGCTCTCTGCGTCTCGTCCGCGACGATGCGGGGACGAATCGACGTCATATACTCCCGCAGCGCCTTCACGGCGGTGGGGTACAGGGGGATGATCCGCTCCTTACTGTGGCCGGTACAGTGAATGAAGCCCACTGGCAGGTTTACGTCCTCCACGTTCAGGTCGATCAGCTCCGACACACGGATACCGGTGGCGTACAGTAGCTCCAGCATAGCGTGATCCCGGAAGCCCTTCTCATCCTCACATTTCGGCTGCTCCAGAAACAGCTCCACCTCGCGGTTGGTCAGGATCTCCGGGCATTTGCGCTCCACCTTCGCCGTGGTAACGGCCTTGGCGGGGTTCGACTTGACACGTCCTGCCTGCATCATGTAATTGTAAAAGGAGCGGATAGACGCCGCGGAGCGGGTAATGGTAGCGGGTGATTTTCCCTGATCACCCATATGGTGCAGGTACTCGCTGACGGTATCACGGTTCACCTTTTTCAGATCGGTGATCCCCGTATCCAGCAGCCACGCCTGAAACTGGTTCAGGTCTCTGGCATAGGAGTTCAGCGTATTCTTCTGTACATGCTTTTCTTCCGTCAGATAGCGGCAGTAATCCGCAATATGATCCGCCATATACGCATCCCTCCTTTTCGTTAAGATAACCGGCTCAAGGCCAGTGTGAACAGGCGCGGCACCACTGTCATTTCCAGCACCGCACCCAAGATCAGTACAATAAAGCAGCCTATCAGCCGCCAGCGCTGCGCCGCCGTTCCGGCGGCAGACTCGCCTCTCAGGCGGCAAAGCGTCTTATCGAAAGCCCACTGCGCCACCAGCAGCGTACAGGGCAGCACCACCACGCTCCGCAGTCCAAAGGCCGCCAGCGACAGAAGTACCCCCTCCTGCCCCAGACTTCCGGCAAAGCACGCCACAGCAAAGGACAGGGTGAAGCCCTGCCACGCGCAGACCAGCGGAATCGCCACCGCGCCGAAGGAACAGGAGGCCAGCAGAAAAATGATGGTGGGCTCCCGCAGATAGGCCACCGCCACACGCAGCAGCGATGCCTGTGCCGCACCGTTTTCCGCCACCATCCCAGCATAGCTGCGGAGATAATCCGCCAGCTCACCGCCGGTCACAGCGTGCTGCGCTACCTGTCCGGCTACGATCCCGGCCGCAAAAAATGCACACAGCGTCAGCAAGCGCGGGATCCGCGCCGACGACGCCGGTGCTTTATGAAATACCTTACGCAGCTTCATGGAGACCACTCACCTCAACCTATTCCTATGAGACAAGCCAGCCTTATAGAAGCATTTCTTCTATCTACTATATGGCAAATTCATCGGAATCGCAAGGTCTTTCTGCAAATTCCGTCAATTTTGTCAGTTGTTCCAAAATATTATGTCAACAACATTATGTCTACCATTTTGCCTGATCAGGTCGTTTCTTCAAAAAAGGCGAGATGTGGTAAAACGTACTGAATCGCCCTACCAGATGTTGAAGCGCGGCACAAACGTTTGATTCTCTGCACTTTACAGAGGGTAATCAAAAATGTTTCGTCACGTAAAACTTTTCGTGATTTTCACGATTCGGCATATTATGTTACCGCCCGCCTGCGCCGCTTTACCGCCGCAGGCGCTTGCCGTTTGGCCTGCTTTTTCCGCTTTTTTCCACGGCACAGCACACACGCGAGAAAACCGCCGCCAAACACCGCGCCGGTGATCCACAGGCCGTGACTTTGAAAATCCACCGGCTGCGAAGAGGCCAGCGCCACGCACCACAACAGCGCGTACAGCAGCGCCGCCGTTATCACAGAGAGTACCGCCTCTCCCCCGCCCTTTCTGGCCATGCAGCCGCCTAGAAACGCCGCTAATCCGCAGCTGCCATAGACCCACCACACTGTCATGCCGGACGGCAGCACCCCCTTCACAACGAGCAGCGCACCAAGCATGACGCAAAGCAGCAGCGCCGCTACCGCTGATGCCAGTCCCAGCCATGTGCGCTTTCCGAACAATCCCACAAATGACATGCTCTCATACCTCCTTCAGACTTTCTCTTGAAACTGTATGCGGCAGGGCGGTGCAATATGGCTCTTTGGCTCGGCGCGCAAAAAAGACGCTCTTTGGCCGGCTCCACATAAGAAAACACACGCCGTAAAAGGCAAATTTTGCACGGATAT